>PMNG01000196.1 GCA_003162615.1 Methanothrix sp.
GGACAGATATGAAACTAGCTAGTAAAGGCCGATGGCATGCCATATTAATTTTAATATCTATACTCGCTTCATTAATCCCTATAGCTTTCGCCAGCGCAGATTTAAATTCGAGTCAGAGAACCATTGCAGTAAACGTTTCTCCGGGCGATGCATATGCCATCATGCAAAACAGCTCGGGTTCAGTGATAATCGATGTAAGAACCCCTCAGGAATACCAAAGTGGCCATCTGAAAGGGGCAACAAATCTAGATTACTACTCCAATGGATTTCTGGATAGCCTTAAACCTCTGGATAAAAACAGCACTTACATTGTATACTGCAGGAGGGGTATTCGCGGCGGTGCAACCTTAGAGATGATGAAGGCTCTAGGCTTTAAAAGGGTCTACAACATTCTCGGTGGCCTAACTTTGTGGGCACAAGAAGGCATGCCGATGATAGGAAAGGTAATATAAAGAGCATAGAGGTCAGAGGTGCGGGGTCTCATCCCCCGCACGTATTTAGCTGGACTAGGACCGATTATGCGAAAGGCATAAACTTTTGCACATCTAATTGTAAATAGTGGCAAGGAAATACAATTTAACAGCGATAGTCGTTTTCATTACCATTGTTGAAGGTCTGGCCGTACCCATTAATATGGTACTGCATCCAACACTCTAGCCAGCCTTAACGGCCGTTGTAGTAACTGTGGCAACAGTTGCTAACGGATTAGTGATATGGTATTTTTCTAAAATACGTATAGACCTACAAAAGTAATACCAATGATATAGAAGATGCGTGTGGTGCCAACAGATATCACTTAATTGGCCGAAGGCGCTGATCGAACTCATCTTATTGAACCCCCAATCTTGCATTTTCTTTATAGCATAAAAATCAATTTCATACGAGGCACACACAACTCTTACCTGACTAGAATCACATTCAGAGGTACGCCTCCAGGGCGCGCCAAAGTTCCTTTATGCCCTCTGCGGCTGGCCCGCCCAGCTGTACCACCGGCTCGCCAAGGACCATGGCCTCGACAACGACCGGATCAAAAGGTAGCTTTCCGGCCACCTCAATGCTTCTCTCCCCACAGAGACCCTCTATGCGGCGGGAAACGTCAGGATTTAGGTCGTATTTGTTTATGTAGACAACGGCCTTGATTTGGAAGTGCTCGGTCACGCTCAGTATCCTCTCCAGATCGTGCTCTCCTGAAATGGTGGGCTCAGTAACCACCAGGGCCAGGTCTACCCCAGCGAGGGAAGCTATCACTGGACACCCAATTCCGGGAGATCCATCTATCAGCACCAGTTCCAGGTTACTGGATGCAGCCGTCTCCCTGGCCATCTCTCTGATCATGGCCACCAGCTTACCAGAGGCCTCCTCGCCGGGGAAGAGATCAGCGTGCGCCATGGGGCCGAATCTGGTCTGGGAGATGTAGGCGTAGCCGGACATACGGTCCACCATGCTCACCGCTTCAGCAGGACAGACCAGTTTGCAGACCCCACAGCCCTCGCAGAGCAGAGGATCGACTGTAGAGCCGCAGACAGCCCCGAAACGGCAGTGATCTTCGCAGGAGCCGCAAAGAGTGCATTTCGACGGATCGATGACAGCCCTCTTGATGCCCATGAACTCACGTCTCTCCTTTATCTCACGCCGGAGGATGAGGTGCAGGTCGGGGGCATCTACGTCGCAGTCGGCGATCACAGCCCGGCCTACGGCCAGCGCCGCCAGAGACGCTACTAGGGATGTCTTGCCAGTGCCGCCCTTGCCGCTGATTACTGCGATCTGCTTCATGAGGCTAGCTCCTTTATGTTTTCCAGTAGATCTCTGAACCTGGCCTTCCACTCGGGCATCTCTTGGACGAAGATGGTGCCCCGGGAGTACAGCTCCGCGATCCTCCTCTCCATCGGTATCTCCATCAGCAGGGGGATGCCTCTCTTCTCCAGATACTGGTAGACTTTTTTGTCGCCAATTCCACTCTTGTTGACCAGGACGCCCCGAGGGATGTTCATCTTCTCCAACACCTTCAGGGCTATGTCCAGGTCGTAGAGGCCGAAGGGCGTGGGCTCCGTAACCAGGAGACAGAAGTCGCTCCCCAGAACAGCCTCCACCATAGAGCAGGAGGTGCCGGGCGGGCAGTCTACTATCGTCAGACTTCCCTTCGCCATACCTTTCACTGCCCTGATCAGGGGAGTGGTCCTAGCCTCTCCAAGCCTCAGTTCGCCCCAGATGATCTCCGTCTTGCCGAACCTGGCCCTGAAGATCTCACCTACCGACCTTGATCCCTCGGAGATTGCCTTCTCGGGGCAGGCCAGGATGCAGCCGCCGCAGCCGTGGCACAGCTCCGGGAAGATCAGGACCTGGCTGGGAAGTGCCGCCAGGGCGTGGTAGGCGCAGATGTCAGAGCAGGTGCCGCAATGCGTGCACTTAGCCTCATCAACCACGGGCACGGGTACATGGCATTCCGTTTTCTCTATCTGCTCTCTATCCGAGAAAAATAGGTAGGCATTGGGTTCCTCCACATCGCAGTCCACCAGTTGAACTCTATCCAGGGACGCGGCCAGGCTGGTGGCCACCAGAGTCTTACCCGTACCCCCTTTGCCGCTTGCTATAGATATTATCAATCCATTATCTCCCGTCATGTTTCGATTCAAGAGAAATCAATAAACTGTTTTGCCATCAGATAATCTATGCTGCAATAATTATATAAATGAAAGCTGCGAGTCATTGAGTAGACCGCAGCTTGTCGATTCGTTCTCTAATGCCCTTCAGGTCTTCCTCTAGCTGCCTGGCTACATCCTCAAGATAGCCCATCTCCTCCGCAGGCGTGAGCTCTCGAAAGGGTTCGTACCAAGGAGCCGCGAATGCCTGCCTCTTGAACCCTCTGCCAAAGCCCGTTCCTCTGCTCCGGCACCAGGGATTCATTGGCATAACCTGAGGCTCTATTGCCCCTAGGACTCATCCACCAGGGTCCCGTACAGTCTCCCCAAGGCATATTTTTCGCCTCTTTTCAACAAACTCGCGGAGGTATTAATTTCTGTGAGTAATGATAACTTATGAGACTATGTATTTAAAGTTTTCTAATAAGCTAATGTTCAAATACAACCTACGCGGGATGATGGTTATGTGTCATTGCAGGGGTAGACGCCGAGGGAGACGCTGGATTTCGGAACTCCCTCAGGTCAGATGCTTTTTGCCCAATGGCTGCCCGAGAACAGAAGCAGTCTGTTTGAGCCTTGAGGAGCTGGAAGCCGTTCGCCTGGTGGATCTTCTTGAGCTGGAACAGGAGGAGGCGGCATCTTACATGGGCATCTCCCGGAAGGCCTTATGGAATGATCTGTCTAGTGCAAGGAAGAAGATATCAGTGGCACTCGTCTACGGCATGGGCATTCTCATCGATGGCGGGAGCTACATACTGAGAGAACAAGAAGATACTGCGACCACTACAGAGCAATCAAGTCAAGCCGCAGGTGACGTTGAGATGACCCTGATGGAGAGGGAACTGCAGCTTCTTAGAACCAGGCTTGATTATATTATCGCCAAGATGAGCTCCTTGAAAAGAGCCGAAGGTGAAGGGAAGAGCGAAACTGCAGAAAAAGGAGCTGAATAGGGCCGATATGGCTTGAAAATCTGCCGCCAAGCCTCCAGGCAATTTTATATCTTGTTTTCATTTTATTATTGAGAAAGCTTAAATATATGATCTCATCAGCTACTTTTAGCGAGCAATGATATTGCCTACTATTCCTAACTTACGGTGATTATGATATGAGCGGTTCTGTTAAAGAAAGCTGCGATGGAAGCTGTGAATCCTGCGGCGAGCGCAGCACATGCGCCGATCCCAGGGCGCAAGACGAGACATCGATTCGCATGGGGAGGATAAAGCACAAGATCGTTGTGGGAAGCGGGAAGGGCGGCGTGGGCAAGAGCACAGTGACCGTCAACCTGGCCGTAGCTCTGAAGCGTAGAGGCTATAGCGTTGGTATCATGGACGCAGACATTACCGGTCCCTGCATTCCCAAGCTCATGGGCATAGAGGACAAGAAAGTTCGTCCTGGTGAGGAAGGCATCGAGCCAGTCGATGCCGATGGTGTGAAGGTTATATCCATGGCCTTGCTGCTGGAGAGCAGAGACTCGGCCGTTGTGTGGCGCGGACCCATGAAGATGGGGGCCTTGAAGCAGTTCCTCACCGAGGTTAACTGGGGCGATCTGGACTTCTTGCTGGTGGATCTTCCGCCAGGGACCAGCGACGAGCCTATCAGCGCAGTACAATTGATACAGGACCTAGATGGGGCTATTATTGTAACCACTCCACAGGAGGTGGCACTGCTGGACTCCAGAAAAGCAGTCAACATGTTCCTCATGATGAAAGTTCCAGTCCTTGGCATTGTAGAGAACATGAGTGGCTTACGCTGTCCTCGCTGCGGCGAGATTATAGAGGTCTTTAAGACGGGAGGAGGAGAAAAAGCCGCAAGAGAACTGGACGTGGACTTTCTGGGCAGCATTCCCTTGGACCCTGAGATCGGGAGGCTGGGGGATAAGGGCGTGGCCTTCGAGGGCCAAAAAACTGATGCCGGAGAAGCCTTCGAGAAGATCGTCTCTGAGATTCTGCAGAAGCTGCAATAGACGCATCAAAAGATATTTGGTCTATAATTGCGACTATTACATAGTCAAAATGCGTATATGCATTCCAAGGAGTGTTCTGATATGGATAAATTTCTAGGCGTAGTGCAGGGAGGAAGGTTCTCAATTTTAATGCCCCGCCCTCAATGTTGCACGGTCAAGTTGACCCGTATAGCCAAGCCAGCATCTATAGCTGAAGAGCTGGTGGCTTCACACGAGATAAGTTTGGCTGAATACGAGGGCAAAGCCATCATGGTTAACGGAGTTCTCCCAGAGCATAAGGGATGGCTCTATGAGGCAAATGTGATCGATCAGGCCAGTCCCATACTAACGGAAGTGGTGAAAGAACTCTTCAGATAGGAGCGGAATGTTTTGCAAGCGGAACTATCTGAATTTTTAAAGCATAGCTTTTTGTCTTTTGACCATTTTTGCCATAATACCGGCTGCATATCGATCGTGACCACAGTGTTCTGAGAAGGTTAATGGAACGGGCATGGCTGGAAGCAAGGGATTCTAATCCAACCGTATATATTCAAGAAGTACCTATCGGGGGCCATGATCCAGCACCTTTATACATTTATGAAAATTGAGGAGCTGGGCAAAAGAATACCTGAATACGGTCCCACTTATCCCATTTCGGGTTATATTGATGCTTTTCACGAATCACTGGCTCATTGCAAGCTTAATGGGAAAAACATCGATCTTCGTATAGATGGCTGGCTCCTTAGAGAGGATGCCCTTAAGCTATATGAGATGGCCTATTTTTGCCAGGAGGCGATCCTAGAGCTAGGGACCTATCATGGCCTGAGTACCTACATAATGGCCCAAGCAGCCCAAAACTCTCCTTACGAAAAATCCATAACCAGCGTGGATCTATCCCTGGATGCCCTGGCAGTTGCCCGAAAAAATCTCAGAGGTTTAAATGTTAATCTTATCTGTGCGAAGGCGGAAGAAATAATCAAAGATCTGGAAACTCAGCGAAATAGATTTGCTCTTGCATTTGTAGATCTTTCCTACTCATATGAACCAGTCTATCATGTTTGTAAGGAAATCGATGCGGTGATTTTGTCCGGCGGTTTCATCCTTCTCCACGACTGGAATGACGTCAGGAATGGCAAAGATCCTGATTACGGAGTTTATCATGCTGCTCGAGATGGACTGAAACAGGGCCGATGGGAGTTCAATGGATGTTACGGATGTACGGCCCTGTACAGGCGCATTTGATTTGCACGACAGTTAACGCAGTAATATCTGTGAAGACCTGATTGCGGCCCTATATTTGACCGGATTTTCGCATATAAACCACAGCCTCGACGTCTAGCCACCCTAGTCTCACTTCCAGTTGAGTTACAAACAAAGTGAACAGCTAAACTTGAAAAAAAGATAAGCGCTTTTCAGCGAAAAGGAGAATGGGCCGACGTGGCTCTGGCGGGAGGTGAACCTCGTTTTGAAACGAGTCATGTCGGCATTATCAGAGTCTCTGCAATGTCACGCCACGACGTAGCCATCGAGAGGCCCTGTTGGTTCGCTTATAGGACTAAATAGTTAAATATTTTGGTTAGAGGTTGGGGCAAAAGAGCATTAAGAAGGACACTGTAGTGTTGTAGAGCTGCATTTGTCCTAGGTAGGCTACAAAAGATGAACGAAGGCGATATATTGATCGAGGCCAGAAAGCGCTTCATCGCTAAGCTGGAGTCGCGATGCAAAGAAAGCAATGTGGCAGTGAATTAAACGACGAGGTAGCGGTGAGCGGCCCGCTCAGTTCCAGAGAGGCCAGAGGAGAGCTAGATAGGGATAACTTTCCGCTTTTGAGGGGAAAAGAGGTTCTCATGCAGGCTGTTTACAGAGGTTCAGCAGGTCAGGCGTTTACATAGGCTTCAGGAAGCTTCACGGCTAGCCTTGGGGATAGTTATACATATCGATTAATCCTGATGTTGCCTGTATCGCAAACACTAAGTGCCGAATTAATTTTGATGATAAGCCTGTTAGGATTAATTCCACATCATTGAAAAGTATAAAATATACTTTTTATATAATATATTAATTTTATATAGTTACATATTACATGTACATTGAAAAATATAAAAAATTGAATAATAATTAATTCCTTATAGAGGACAGAGCTGAACAACTGCACTACGATCTCCCCAAAGAATTATTCCTCCATTATCCCGCTCCAAATTCTCCCGTATCTTACCTAAAATCCTACTACAATAACCTGTCACCGGCGGTGTAAAAGAGCTTAATTTTGGTGGGAAATTTTTCCGCCTCCAGAGCTATTGGTCGCAGACTCAAAGGCTGTGTTGATACTAAAATTCGAGGGGTTTTCTCATGTTGAGAGAACTGGACGAGCAGGGATTGAGAATCGCGAGATCGCCAAGAAGACTGGATACAACCGAAAGACAGCGAGCAAATATGTGAATTTGAAGTGTCCCTCATATAACCAAAAAAGAGATCGCAAAGGCTGGCAAGCTGGATGATTACAAGGACTATATCATCAGCGTCTGAATAGCTATTCATTAATCGCTTCTAGAATTTATCGCGGGATCCAGGAAAAAGGATTTGTTTGGAAATATATAATTTTCAAAGACTTTATTTTATGGTAATACCCCACAGCTCTGCTGCGGGGTGCGCCACCGCTCGTTTGACTAATGGTATATCTGCAAAGCCTTTATGTGGATTCCGGAGGTATGTTAAACTGTCGGCACGATCACACAAACCCCCATCCGGGAGACTAGGGCATCACTTCCTACGGCCTAATTGGCTTTTCCTTTAAAGGGAATCGAGGGTCTCCACCACCAAAATGAGCAAAGGTGACTATCATCTCGGGGACCAAAGGCTCCTTTCAGACAAAATCGGTTAAGATACGATGAAAAAAAACAGGTTTGATAAACATAGATCGATTTGAAGGGGGCACTGAGCTGCTAATCTCAGTGGACGTAGTCCTAGGTCATAGGTCCTACAAAATCTTCTAAAGACTGTTCGTATATGGCTGGATCGCTTTTTTCGGCCATCCAGAAAGCCTTTCGCATCATGGGAATGTACGGGTATTTTGGAAGCGTCGCTCGCACAAAATCTTTCATGAAGTTTTGATCGCGTTGTGAGAAATTTTCCAGAGTTGGGGTTCTTTCGTCCATAAATTTGATTTTCATGACTTCAAATAGCAATTTAAACAATTTCTTAGACTCAAAACGCTTCTTTTCCCCATCAGGCATTACGCCCTCTAACTCCATGGGATTTGTCACAGCCTCAAGTTTTGATTTTCTCAAGTGCCTTTCGATCGCTCAAGACTTATGCTCCTTCTGCTCCTTCTCTAGCCGCTCTACCCTTTTTTTCAGTTCGGTAACTTCTTCAAGTTCCCATGCCTTCATCCAGCAACCCATGAGCTGAGCTATCCTACCAGCAAGTTCGAGTTCTCTATCCTCCTGAAAAGCTTTTGAGGTGATTCGCTGAACTACACGACGAATGTCTTTAGGCTCTCTAAGGGTTACTCCGCGTGGTGGTTTATGATTATTATGCTCATCCATTTATGAACCTCAGCATATTGAAATCGGGCTAGACCCCCCCCGCCCAGGTCTTTATTGATTATATCGGGTTTAAGTTTATAAATTCTTATGTAACAAGATCAATCTTTCTGATGCACATGGCAGGGATACGATTTGAGCCAAGGACAGCGTCCCTGCCTACTCTTGGGGCCTTTGACCCAGATCAGGGTTTGCACTGGGAGCCATTTAAAAAAAAGCACTTGGTCCGAGATGATAAATTATGCAAAAACAAGATCGTCCATGAGGTGTACAAGAATGGCACGTGGTTAACACCGTAATGTTATGCCAATAGATGGACTCATATAAAGACAAATGTCGTACCATCTTGATCTGACCACCGAAAATCCTGATAATTCAGCCGATAAATAAGTGTGGTGAACCAATCTTTGAGTTCTGCTGTATAAAATCCGTGTCGCTTTGGAAGTGCCGACTGCAGAACTGCCAGCATGTACGATGCTCCGCAGAAACAGGAAAAAAGGAAAGCTCTTGCTTCAATCCTCTTCCAGCTTGCACAACTGGCAGCTATGATGCCATACCGGCTCAGCCCTGACATGTAGCGGATTCTCCATACTCCACTTGCCAGCCCTCATCCCCTGAATGAACTTGTGGACCCCGGCAGCGTCCATGCCCTTGGGTTTGATCTTTCCCACCTCGCGGCCGATGACGTCGTGGTGGCCTTCCGCCTTGTCGAACTTCATGACCACGTACTCGGGGTCGTCCTCGGAATCGCTGTCGTTCAGGTAGAGCAAGCCATCGTGATAGAAGCTGTAGCATAAAGGCCACTTATGTTTGGTCATGGCCTCAACCAGGTCATCTTCGCTATCGAGCTCCTTGCTGGAGAATATGCGGTCGGAATGATTCATCATCTTCACCTTTTGTGAGGGAAACAATATGGCGATTGGACTTAAATAGTTTCTTTGATGCCAAAAATGAATTAAGGGAGTAGCATTGTCTCCCTTAGAACGGTGCACGCAACCCGCTCGGGTTGTTATTTCTTATGAGATTCGTTGTGCAACTACAAATGTCCTGTATCGCCTTGGCGCTTGCCGCACCTTGAGAAGCCTTTGCCAGCTGGGCATCTTGCTGCATCTGTTGCATTTCCATCATTCCTGAAGCCGCCACAGCAGCTTCTCGCACGCTGCTATTCTCGTCCTTTAGTGCTTGGGTCAGAGGACCTGACGCCCGTGAGTCTCCTATCGATCCAAGGGCGTATGCAGCATACCGTCGGACCGCCCAATCACTATCCTTCAGAGATATGATAAGCGCATCTACTGCTTTCTTGTCCTTGATGTTTCCTAAGGCCGTTGCCGCATTTGCACGAACGGTTCCATCCGTATCATTGAGAGCCAGGATTAAGGGGTCTACTGCTTGATCGACTTTTACACTTCTTGATGATAATTCAACTAGCGCCACTGCAGAGCCCCGCCGGACATTGACATCTTGGTCCTTGAGGGCCTGTGTCAGTGGGAATAACGACTTACTATCGTTGATCATTCCCAGAGCTAGGGCAGCATTTGCCCTGACGTAGGGATCTTTATCGTCCTTTAGGACTTTGCTCAGAGAGCCCACTGCTATCGGATCTCTGATCTTTTCTAGTGCAAGTTCTGCTCCGACCCGGATGCTGCTATTGCTGTCATTAAGTGCCTTGATCAACGGCTCTACTGCTGGTCTCCCAATTTTTTCGATAGCAGATACAGCAGCTTCTCGAACACTGGCGTTATTATCATTCAGTGACTGAATTAAAGCATCAATAGCACTTGTTTGCCCTTGCCCCAAAGCTGGCAAAATGGACAACATAGCAACTAGGATTAGACAGATAATGAAATCTCGCCTCAGTATAATTCCTCCAAAGACTATTAGGTTAATATTGATTATATATAACTTCTTTAAGTTGCGCTTTGTTAGTTATGCAACATTCTTTTTCTTCACGGAAAAGCGCAGCCCAGGAGGCTCGGGAATTTAATACTGATGTCTTAAGAGGATTCCTATTAACCTCCAATTTTGGTTTACGTCTTTATAAATGATATATAAACATTTATGACCCTTT
>PMNG01000183.1 GCA_003162615.1 Methanothrix sp.
AGCGTTGAGGACCTGACTGGTGTATTCTCTATCGAGAAGTTCATCCAGCTATGGGGCAACAGCACCTGCGGTGCCATCAGCGTTGACTGGCTGCCGTGCGTCTAGATTACATTAAGTTTAAGAAATGAGGCTCCGATTTTCAAGGAGCCTTAATCTCACCTTTTTGGTGAGAAGGGATTCATAATCACAATAAAATTAGGGGGTGAAAGTAGTATGAAGGGAGTAGTAGCAGCGTTAGTAGCTGCATCACTTCTAGCCTGCGTAGGCCTTGTCATGGCCAATCCGCCATTGCCCGAGCCTCTGCAGTATGAACAGTTCTGTGACAACCAAAAGGTATCAGGAACCGGTGCTATAGACATTAGCACTTCAGTGGTCGACAAAAAAATCGCTCTTGAGTACTATAACGTAATGGCAGGAGACGGCGACCTCGAGCTGGATCAGACCCACGCCTATTCGCAGAAGGGCATTAATGAAGGCCCTCTGTTTAATGATTCACATAACAGCAGCCTGAACCTGTACGAGAAAGAGAAGCTGACCTACAACGCCAAGAAGGCACCACTCACTGGTGGGAAGTACTTAAACTCGAAAGCCTTCTACGGAGGCATTGGCGCCGATGTACAAGAGATGTTCTCTGTAAACCAAATGGAGAAGGAACAAACTAGCTTCTTCTCATCGACAGCCAATTTGGCCAATGGCAGTCCAAATACGCAACATGCTATGAACGCACAATTAAAGGCTGCAGGCTTGAATGATCAGGCATGGGGTAATGACTACAATGTATCACGCCTCATGACTCAACGCGATGGTACAGTCGATCCATCCCACATGGTAGGCATAGATACCAAGAACAGCTTCAATGGAACGTGGGGTGTAGACGCCAAGTGGCATCAGATATTCTACAAGGATATCAAGCTCCACGAGCAGTTCACAGGAACCTTCGAAGCAGAGAAGATGGTCAAGTTCCACGAGAACCCAGTTCCGGAAGAGGACAACCAGAATCCTTGCAAAGACATAGACTGCTAGATCGCACCTGAAACGAAATGCCAGGGCCAAGGCCCTGGTTTTCAAATTTTTTATTTTTCTTTGTGGGGGGGCATCAAGATGAAAAAATGGTTTATAATATTGATTCTCATTGTCTATCAGGCGTCGGCTACCGTAGAGGATGTGGGAACTGGACCCAACGTTGGTACGAGCAACGTTGGTACGAGCGATGCTGGCAGCACGTGGCCGGGTTCTATCGGACCGCCTACAATGTCGCTACCTTCTGTATCCTGTCAAGGAAACCAAGGCTGGCTGGAAGTAGAGGTAACATTGACCGGACCTGCCTTAGAAGACAGCGCTTACACCACTCCAGGAAAGGCGAGTGATTACACCATATCGGTTAGGAACAAAGGATCATCCGATGTGGATGCAACAATCAGTGTGGACCCTGAGACCTGCAACCTAGAGTGGTTCAGCTGGACGACAAAGACCGTGAAGATCCCAGCTGGCGTATCTCGCTCGGAACCTCTTCAGGTCGAACCAGACCTCAGCGCTTTAGCTGGTGATTACAGCTTCACTGTAGAGGCTTCGGGACAGTGCGTTAACTCTGGCAAATGCAAAGACGTACAATTCACGGTTCAGGGTTTTGATTACGCATCCGAGACTTCAATAAGCGGATCAGGCCAGTTCCGGATAAACAAGGACGTTAGCTCCATGGATTCTGGAATAAAGTCCAACAAAGACATAACTTTCAGCGGGAGCGTCGATGCTCTGGTAAAGAACGAGTACCTTGTGGACAAGGCAAAAGGGCGCAATTCCAACTTTGAGGAGCAGGATGCTGTAGATAACTACAACGCGCTCAAGCCCGGAGATGCTCTCTTTGGAACTGAGGCCTTCAAGAGTTCTGCGGTATTTGGCGGTGTTGGTGCAAAGGTGCAGGAGAGCTATAACCTCCAGCAGATGGAGTTCAAAAAACAGGACTTCAACTTGTACCAAACTGGCTCTCTGAAGAAAATGGCCGAATTCAAAACCGCCGACAACTTCACAGGGTTTTATCTGCTGGACGCCAAGCAAGTAATTCCAGGATTTAAGAACCTCAAGGAGCACGAGGAGTATATGGGATCTTTCGAGATCAACAGAAGAATACTCTTCCAGGATAATCGTCCCACCTTTGGCAGCCCATGCTTCGGCGGCTTATGTGATAACTTCAAGGCACAGCCAGCACCGGTCAGCAATCCGTGCTCAAGCGGCTCATGCAACGACTTTATGAAGCGTCTCGACGCCTTCTCTAAGTCGGCATGAGTCTCTTTTATTTTTGAAATTTATTTGATTAATTTTTCCTTTTTTAGCAAATAAAAGACCAAAAAACGACAATAAAACTACTTTTTATCTGTGATTCTCGCCTTGACTGCAGATGGTCGAGTTGCGCTGCCAAAACTTTGAAATAGCTGTTGGTCTACTAGTCCTGGGTGCTAAGGATATTCGGGAGAGAAGGTTCAGCCTGAAACTGCTATCAAACCGAGCGCAGTTTTATCGCTCAGTAAAAGAAGCGGTCTGCGATCTGTTTGCCCTGAGGATTCGGTCCTCTGCAGAATATTACAGGCTATAGGAGGTAAGTGTGGAATGAAGCGAAATCTAGTAGTTCTAGCGATAATCGCCATAGCCCTTATGGGGATGGCAAGTGCTGCCAACTATATGTACGAGAAATCATCGGTAAAGGGGGTTGGTTACAGGAATCTGGAGATGATCATCTCCACCCAGGATGGGTTCAATGGAGATAAGCTGGTGGAAAAACAGTCCGGAAGCGGCAACATCATAACCTCCAATATTGAACTCGAGGCTGAGAGGCAGATCAATTCGGGCGCTGAGTCCTGCATCGCTGCCAACGGCAACCAAGTCCCATTGGACTACATCAACTTCACGTCTGACCAGGAACTTGAGTACATGCCTGTGAGCTACCAGACAGGCACCTACGACCAGAAGTGGATCGACAAACTTTGCGTCCAGAACTACGCAATAGGTGCAGTCCTGACTGAGATGTACACCCATGCAGAGCACTTGCAGAAGACCACCGAGGTCAAGACCAGGTCGTACAATGTTTCATCTGCCAATGGTGTACCAAACTGCTGTACGGGCGTTTTAGAGGCTAACCTCAACTCTAACGTGATCGGCGTTGCTCACATCGGATGGATCTCCAGAGATCCTAATGTGAACAGCAAAGGACGCCACAACGAGTGGGGCAGGAGCGTTGAGGACCTGACTGGTGTATTCTCTATCGAGAAGTTCATCCAGCTATGGGGCAACAGCACCTGCGGTGCCATCAGCGTTGACTGGCTGCCGTGCGTATAAACATCGATGGAAAGGAAGTCTCCAGATTTTCTGGAGAACTTCTTCTTTATAGCCGGAGAAAATGCCAAATACAACGACATTTATCCCCCAATCAAACCTAATTATTCTTGATTTCCCAATTTTGAGAAGTTCATAGTTTAGATATTCCATAATCTCCCATAATATGTATTATGGACCTACGAATCCGCAACTTTAATGAAAAATCGTCGGGTTGAGTTGGGATCTATTGCCGCATATCACAGAGATAGAACTATGATAGCCCAAAATGAAGAATACTTATCTATAATGTCCTTGTATTAAATATTGTTTGCTAATATAGCGTTATCAAAATAAAAAATTTAAATACTTTAGCAACCTAAATAAGTTATGGTTAGTACCGTCAAAATTAAGGATTGGTGAGGTCTTTGAATTGGAAATATTTAACTATCTGGATCGCCGTAATCTTTTCGATATACGGATCTTTTGCGCAATCGATATCGACAACTGATACCCCTTCGCAAGGAGGTTTTGAAGCGGGCGTCGTGCAAACAACTCCAACAACCGAGACCCCATCGCAGGGGTCTTTTGGGGTCGGACTCAATCAAACAAATTCAATCACCCAAACCCCTTCGCAAGGAGGTTTTGAAGCAGGCATCGTGCAAACAACTCCGACAACCGAGACTCCATCGCAGGGGGCTTTTGCAGTTGGCTCTAATCAAACAACATCTACCGGTGAAAACTCCTCGCAAGCAAGTTACACTGGCTCAACGGTCAAGAACGACGTGACTGTATCAAAAGTCATCAAAGAGAGCGACGCACTGCATGTAACAGTGGCAAACAACGGAACAGCACCAGCGAAACTTACAGACTGGAAGCTCGCATTGAATAATGGAACTAGCACGTATCTGTTCCCCAATTTCATGCTTAAACCTATGGCTACGGTAACCGTCCACACTCACATGAACGCAAACACACCCACGGATCTGTACGGTAGCAATTTCATGTGGAATGGAACCCGTGATGTCGAACTAATCGACAGTATGGGAAAAATGGTCAGCGAATACAGCTTACATACATAACTGATGAATGCTAGTATCACCTAGCATTCTAGATTATTTTTTCTGGTTGATGGCCCAGATTTCGAAGGCTAGTCCAGCCCTGTGATCCCGTATGACTTTTCGAAAGAACCAGTATGCTACTCCTCTCCCGAAACCGTCTAATTGAACCCTTAAAGAATTCTTGATGCGCTATTATTAATCCATTTTTAGGCTTCAATCTCTGATTAAATTTGTGGGCACTCTCTGTTTGAGATTAAATCCTAAATTAGAAGAATTCTAGCCCTTTTGGGCGAATCTAACAGATTTCGGTGAAGCGCAAAATAAAAATTTATACTTATTAGTGAATTATTTATCTATGCATTCTGAATTACGTAAATATACGTAATTTAAAGTAAATTTGAAAACAAGAATTGCCCCTAACCTTATTTTGCCTTAAACACCTTATAACATAAGATACAGGCCAACACGAAATTTTTAATACGTATGTTTTATAGGGTTTTGGGAAAGGGGTAAGTATGCTATAATCGAGAATCTCTGCATGGACATAATATTAGCACTTAGCAGTACGAGAATACTAGAAAGAAGGTGATAGAGTCAGAAGCGCAGAATGGGCAATCCTTAAATGTTTTGAAGAGGCTAACTCGTATGGTGATGTCATGGCAGTATGTACGTTTTGCGGCAAACCTGCTGATGAAGAGATTGGAGGAGGAAAGGGGTTTGCAAAGTCTGTACTGGAAAAGTTGTAAAAGCATTAAAAAATGAACTAAAAGATGAATTCTCTAAGGTGAAGAAATAATCAAAGAGAAAAATGCCATATAAATATAGTAAGTTTTTTTTATTTGATTATTATTTCTAAATAACAGGTATTTACATCTACTTTCAGAATACATGCTATCAAGGCTATTACGTAGCGTCGCTAATCAGCGCTAATAAGAAGCCTTAGAGATCCTACTTCAAAAAGGGGCTGCCGCCGGTTGTTTAATGCAAAAATAGGTTCCCATAAACCCATCCTTGTAATCCTTCCAAACCACCCTAAACCCAGCCCGCTCGATCATTCCTTCCATGATCCAGTCCACCGTGGAGTACTCGTTCTTCACATGAGCCGCAATACGGCTGGCAAACTCGTCACCCATCATCTCCGATGCTCTCAATATATAGCCCTCGATCGAGTCTTCATAATCTATGATATCGAAGTTGAAGACCACGTCTCACAGGCAGAGCTTGCCCCATCCATGAGCATATCTGCCATGCGCATCAGTGCGACCTGTTTCCAGAAGTCTGGCAGATGGTGCAGAGCGAGCTGGGTTACGACAGCATCCACCTGAGTGGAATTCTGATAGGTCAAAAACCCACCCTGAAGGAACCTCACATTGTTAATCCCTCTCGATCTTGCTTTATCCACAGCATAAACCTTTGAGCAATGACGTGCTGCGACTAGGGCAAACTCTCCCGTGCCCGTGCCGATCTCCAGAACCGTCTGGTTGGGCTGGAGGTTGAGGAAAGAAAGAATCTCCCGAATTTCTGCATGAATATCTCGATAATTTTGCATGTTCCGGTCGTAAATCTCGGCCAAGGCATCGAAGTCGGCACCGGGATGGTCAGGCTCATGATATCGCCAATAGGGATGGTCATCTATCTCTCCATTGCCTTCTGCAGGCTCCTGACTACGTAAGCCGAAGATATTCTTTTCTGAACCGTCGCTCCCAGCCCCTTCGCCGCCCTTTCCCGAGAGTATTCGTCCACATGCCACTCTAGGCAGTTATAGCCCACGTCCATGAGGATCAATCCCTCGGCCGGAGCCGATGGTGCACCGTAGTTCAGCTCAGGGTTAAGCAGCTCTTCGATCCATTCCAGATCCCTATCCCCAGATCCAACCATCTCAAGGGCCCTGACGATCTTACGCACCATGTTCCAAAGAAATCCATTGGCCCTGATGTCAAAAATGACCAGGCCTAAGCCGCTTTCTTCGGTTATCTCCAGCCTCTGGATTTCCTTGACAGTGCCTTCCTTGCAGGAGGAGAAGTTCCTGAAGTCATGCAAGCCCTGGAGCTTTTCGGCGGCTGAACGCATCTTTTCCAGATCCAGGCCATCATGCCAGAGGAGGTAGCGGTACTCCCGCCACAAGGCGTTCCACCGGGCGGAGAAGCCCAACGGAGCCACGGACCAGGCCCAAGCCCAGATGTCCCTGGGAAGACGACCGTTTATGCACCTTGGCCTGGCCAGGTTTGCATTTTCCTCATCTATCCAGAAGTCGATTACCTGGCCAAGAGCGGATACCCCTCGATCAGTCCTTCCGGCATAGCAGAAGTCTCCATGGATGACACCGATCTGCTCGAGAGCTTTGCTCACTTCCGAGTCCACAGTCACCAGATCAGGCTGATGCTGAAACCCGTGGTAGTTGTCGCCCAGGTAGGCCAACTTCAGCGCGATCTTCATCCTAGAATCTCAAACTTCTCTGGGGTCCGTGATGTAGCCGGTTATAGCGCTAGCCCCTGCGGTCGCTGGCGAGCCCAGATATACGAAGGCCTTGGGGCTGCCCTGGCGGCCCATGAAGTTCCTGTTGGAGGTGGAGAGGCTGACCTCTCCGGGACCGAGCAGCCCGAAGCTTCCTCCCATGCACGGCCCGCAGCAGGGTGACTCTACCATCGCTCCGGCCTCCATGAACTTCTCAACAAGCCCTGCCTTGAGGACCTTCAAGTACTCCGTCCTACTGGCAGGAACGACAATCATCCTGACGCCCTTAGCCACAGGCTCTCCGTTCATCAAATCGCTCGCGAGCTTGATGTCCTCGAACCTGCCGTTGGTGCAGGAGCCCAGAAACACCTGGTCTATCCTGGTCCTCGGCACCTCGGTTATGGGCAAAACGTTGTCAACGTTATGAGGCAGAGCTACCTGAGGCTCCAGGCCATTTACGTCCCAATGCCTCCTGGCGACCGCAGCATCCTCGTCGCCTTGAACAATTAGCTTGCTGATGGCCTCTTCATCCTTTACCCGCTCCTGGAGGTACTTCAGTGCCATATCGTCAGGATCAAACATTCCTGCCTTGGCCCCCATTTCTATAGCCATGTTGGCCATGGTCATCCTCTCGGGGACCTCCATCCTGGACGAGGCATCGCCCCGGAACTCACAGGCCAGGTAGTTAGCCCCATCGGCTCCTATGTCTCCGATTATCCGGAGGATGACGTCCTTGGAGGTCACCCTTGCAGGCAGCCTGCCTTCGATTAGGAGCTGAAGGGTTTTGGGAACCATGAACCACAGCTTGCCGGTGGCGAAGACCGAAGACATGTCAGTTGATCCGATGCCTGTGGCGAAGGAGCCAAGAGCACCGTAGGTACAGGTGTGAGAGTCGGTGCCCACCATTAGCGACCCCGGTATAACGTGCCCCTTCTCGGGCATCACTTGGTGGCAGACTCCGCAGAAGATGTCGTAGTTGAGGATTCCCTGCTCCTCTGCGAACCTGCGCAGCATGAGGTGGTTCTCTGCAGCCTTGAGGCTGTCCGCAGGCACCTGGTGGTCGAAGAGGATCACTATCTTGGATGGGTCCCAGACCCGGCCGTCCCCACCCGCTATCTCGTAGAAGCCCTTGACTGCCAGGGGGCCTGTAATATCGTGGATCATCGCGCAGTCGATGTCCGCCATCACAAAATCGCCTGCATGCACCTGCTTCTTAGCAGCCCTTGAAAATATCTTCTCTGACAGGGTTTGGCCGGTCATGGTCAGTGCCATCTCAGCCAAGATAAATAAATCTTCACCTTCGATCGCTCCAGTAGTTCATAGCATATCCAGCAGGAGTCCCGCAGACAAACACAAAAGAATTAAATAACTCGTTGATATCAGTAATGATCAAAAGAGTGCATTAAAGCTTATAGATGGAGGACACTGTATGAAAATTAAAATATTATTAGATGAAGAAGAGATTCCCAAGAAGTGGTACAATGTAGCTGCCGACATGCCCACTCCGTTAGACCCGCCACTGAATCCGGCAACATGTAAACCACTTAATCCTGAAGACATGGAGGTCATCTTCCCCAAGGAGCTGATCAGGCAGGAGGCAAGCAGAGATCGCTGGATAGACATCCCCGAGGAGGTCCGCGAGATCTACAGGTTGTGGAGGCCCACACCACTTTACAGGGCAGCAGGTCTCGAGAAGTCCCTGAAGACGCCCGCAAAGATCTACTACAAGTACGAGGGAGTCTCCCCGGCGGGTAGCCACAAGCCCAATACATCGGTGCCTCAGGCTTATTACAACATGAAGGAGGGCATCGAACGGCTAGCCACTGAGACAGGAGCAGGCCAGTGGGGCTCAGCCCTGTCCTTGGCCACCTGCTTATTTGATCTGAAGTGCACAGTCTACATGGTGAGGGCCAGCTATGACAGCAAGCCCTACAGGAGAAGCGCCATGAGAGTCTGGGGAGCAGAGTGCCTTCCCAGTCCGTCCGATAAGACCAACTACGGACGGAAGGTCCTGTCAGAGATGCCGGATACTCCAGGGTCATTGGGAATCGCCATCTCCGAGGCTGTAGAGGATGCAGCCACCCACGACGATACCAACTACGCCCTAGGGTCTGTACTGAACCACGTTCTGATCCACCAGTCAGTTGAGGGCCTTGAGCTCAAGAAGCAGTTCGAGCTGGCGGACGAATATCCGGACGTCATGTTCGGCTGCTGTGGCGGAGGCAGCAACTTCCCAGGAATGTGCTTCCCCTTCATCCCCGACAAGCTGAAGGACAAGAAGGAATTGCGCATGGTTGCCTGCGAGCCTACAGCCTGCCCATCCCTCACCAAAGGCCTGTACGCCTACGACTACGGCGACACTGCCGGAATGGCTCCAATACTTAAGATGTACACCCTTGGCCACGACTTCGTGCCCCCGGGAATACATGCGGGTGGCCTACGCTACCACGGAGACGCACCGCTGCTGTGCAATCTGGTCCACGACAAGATAATCGAGGCCACGGCGCTGCAGCAAAACGAGGTCTTCAAGGCAGCCACCATTTTCGCCAGAAGCGAGGGCATTATCCCAGCGCCTGAGTCCGCTCACGCCATCAAGCCTGCCATAGACGAGGCCCTGCGCTGCAAGAAGACTGGCGAGGCAAAGACCATCTTCATATCCCTCAGCGGCCACGGTCACTTCGACCTGGCAGCCTACGATGCATTTAACGACGGCAAGCTGGTGGACTACGAGTACCCCGAGGAGCTGGTGAAGCAGTCCCTTGCCAAGCTGCCCAAAGTCTAGGATAGGATTCCTGGTAAACCCCATAGCCGGAATGGGTGGGGCCGTGGGCCTGAAGGGCACCGATGGCCTGGCCCATGAGGCTGCCGCAAGAGGGGCCCGGCCCGTTGCTCCAGAGCGAGCCAGATCCTTTTTCAAGTTGCTTGCCCATGACCCGGATGCGGGCAACTTGCTATTTTTAACGGCCAGCGGCGAGATGGGAGAGGTGCTACTCAGTGATTTCGGTTTTCGCTACCAGATAGTTTACAATTCGCCCGAACAGTCCGTGGCCGAGGACACCAGAGCAGCCTGCGAAGAGCTTCGCCATCAGGGCTTGGATTTAATGCTTTTTTGCGGTGGCGACGGTACAGCCAGGGATGTTGCCTCATCAGTCGGAGAAATCCCAATCCTTGGGATACCCGCTGGAGTGAAGATGCACTCAGGGGTCTTCGCCATTAGCCCCCAGGCTGCGGCAGAGCTGACCCTGGCTTACGGTAGAGGGGAGTTGAAAGTCCGCGAAACGGAGATCATAGACGTGGACGAGGAGCTTTACCGCCAGGGCGAGCTGCAGACCAAGCTCTACGCCACAGCCAAGACGCCTTACAAGCCGGTGCTGGTCCAGGAGAGGAAGAGGATCTACTCCAGCAGGAGCGAGGAGGAGTTCAAGGACCAGATCGCTCACTTCGCAATGGAGTTCATGCGGGACGGCTCTGCCTATATCCTCGGTGCAGGAACGACCACAGCCAAGATAGCTGAGCTTATGGGGATAGAGAAGACCTTGCTTGGAGTGGACGTGATCCAGGATGGCCGAGTGGTCGTGAAGGACGCATCCGAGCGTGATCTGCTCGATCTTCTGGATAGAGTTAAGCGAGCGATGATAATCGTTAGTCCTATAGGCGCTCAGGGCTTCATCCTGGGCCGTGGCAGCCAGCAGATAAGCCCGCGGGTACTACGGAGGACGGGTATCAAGAACTTGATAGTTGTGGCCACGCCTCACAAGCTTGAGGAGATTGACAGCCTGCTGGTGGACACGAGCGATTCGAGGCTTGATCGAGAGCTTTCGGGGAGACGGCAGGTTGTGACAGGCTATCGGATTGCGCAGTTAAAGGATGTGAGGGCGGCATCGAATATCTGATCGAAGTAACAAGCCGATATTTGGCCGCCCGGTATGGTGAATGATCAACACCACGCCGCGGCTTTCGAATTCCTGGTGTGGTCGCTTTTGGGCCCAGTTCTAAGCCGATAAATGGCGCTGGGATCCACTAAATGCAGCGGCATGGTGTGGGAAAGGCTTGGTTCTATTTGAACTGAAAAAGCTCGACGACAAGAATAAGGCATTTGATAATGCTACACGACTGGATCCTGAATATGCAGATGCATGGTGTGGGAAAGGCATGGCTCTATCCAAACAGAACATGCTCGAGGACTCGAATAAGGCATTTGAAGAGGCTGTAAAACTAAATCCGAATATAGTAAGAAAATACGACAATGAGGGTTGGAACCTAATCATAGAGGCAATGAAGGGCGCAAAAGGGGACGAGATCCATTGCAGATATGATGGGTCGATTCATTACTTTGAAAATGCTATACAGATTAGATCCGTTGATAAGGATAAGCAGCGAGATCCTGACTATGCAGATGCATATGTTGGGAAAGGCTGGGCTCTATTCAAGCAGAACAACCTCAAAGATTCGAATATGGCTTTTGAAGAGGCTAAAAAACTAGAACGGGATATTGCAAGAAAATTGTATATTGATGGTGAGTATCTACGCAAAAATGGAATGCCTAAAGAAGAGTGCCTCGATATTGCTAGCCTGTACTTTGATATTGCAAAACACCTAATACAGAATAAAAAGAACTAAATACAGGGATATAAGGCCGAATTCAGCTCCATAAGTACGTGTAACATGTAGATTAGCTGGTTTCATTTTTGACATCTACATCCTGATTGTAAATTTTATAAAGATCATTAATATTTGTAACTGCGTTACTCTACGCTCCAGATTTCATGCTTTCGTGCAGATATAGTATTCGATAAATGGTATATAACGGCGGGCCTAATACGAGTACGATCCGACCAACGAGCGAGCCGGATTTAGAACTCCATGTTCTTGAACTCCTCAATTTCCTGGGTAGTCAAGAACTCATACCACTCGACTGGGCTTACTTTTAGCACAGCTCTGCCAGCTCTCTCGGCTTTCTCTGTTCTTACCCAACCATCTCTTTCTAGTCTGCGAACAGATCCGTACACCTTGCCACTTGACCAGTTCATCTCTTTAGCAAGGTCGTATATACTGGTGCCCGGTTTTCTATCTATTACCTTGTAGAGCTCATAATCAGTATCGAGCCCTCCTCGAATCCTAGCGTCCCTAGCCGCCTGTAGCGGAGTCGCCTCCGACGATCTTACCAATGGGTACATGTCAGTTTCTCTTTTGCGCAAAGCGGTTTATGTTATCGATCTTATTTAAGCTTATCTGAATTGTCCATTTCTATGTATATCCATAAAAATCTGAATTATCAATTAATCAATTAGTAATGGATAGTTTTATTAGCTAAATTACCAATGCAAAATATTTTCTCTTCAGATTAAGCTTATATATTATTCGAACAGGGGTGTTGAGAGAAGATACGTCAATGAAAGGAGCCCAAAATCAGCCCAACGATCTCGATAGAATCCAGAAGCTTATACTTTATAGTTTATGCAGGGCGACGGGCGGAGGAAAAAAAGCACATGTGCCCAAGCCCTATTTCATGGGTAGGCCCGAACTCCAGGGCCACAGGGCAGATAAAGCATTCCGTGAACTGGTAGCTCTGAACTATATCATAAGGCACCAAACAGCAGGTGGGGAGACGTTCGAACTTGATGCGAGAGGGCTTGAGATGTGCAGAAAGCTCCGAGAGCAGATGAAGGCCCTCTAAGCGTCTATTTTATTGGTATGTATTTAGCTCCCACTTCAATTCAGAGATTTGCCTACTACGCTCACTCATGCGGGAATCTTAATACCGGTAAAGAGATAGGCTTTCCGGCATTTCTATATGGCTACGTGTAACCCTATTTCTTTTCCTATTTGAAAGACTCAGATATAGTGCAGTTGAAGGGGCAACCCATTCATGATTAAGTAAGATCCCAGCTCAAGCAAGTATGTATAACCTGTAGACCGAATATCCTAATTATTAGCATCTTCGAGTCAGAGCAATATTTATAAATACCTTTTCGGCCTTGTTATCCGGGAGTGCCTTTGCAGTATAGATTCCATATTATCAGAATCACTATGCTTTGCCATAATAGAATGATAACGGGTGTGCTGGCTGATCCACGCCTAAAGTATGTGGAATATCAGGTAGCCCAGAAGGATAGTTAGGACGATTTCAAGAGCGTATGAAAGTAATTCATATAAGTATGTGTAACTTTCGATGCTGATGTATGTATCTCTAAAAATGGATCTTAATAGATGTTCTCGAAGTACATCGGGACTGTGGCACCAGTGATTATGAAGTTATCGGCATTAAGCTGCAAAATCCAAACGAAATAGAAATCTGTTTAACTTCACAAATCAATAAGAATACAATGAACCAACCCTTCTCCACCCACATTCCCCAAGCGATACTCGACGATCTCTCAGCTCGCCTCGCCCGCATCCGTTGGCCTGACTAGGTTGCAGGTGCTGACTGGGACTACGACTCCAACCTGGACTATATGCGAGAGCTTTGCGACTACTGGCAGAATAAGTTCGACTGGCGGGCACAGGAGATGGCCATCAACCAGTTCGCTCACTTCCACACCGAGATCGATGGCATTGACATCCATTTCATCCATGTGCGGGGGAAGGGCGAAAATCCCATGCCTGTAATGCTCCTGCACGGCTGGCCCAGCTCTTTCCTGCAGATGCAAAAAATTATCCCTCTTCTAGCCGACCCCAAGAGTCATGGCGGCAGCGCTGCCGATGCCTTCGATGTCATCGTCCCGCCTCTGCCAGGCTACGGATTCTCCGATTGGCCAAGAGAGAAAGGCATGTCCGTTTCCCGTATCGCAGTTCTCTTCCAAGAGCTTATGGTTGACCAGTTGGGATACAAGAGCTTTGCTGTACGGGGAAGCGACATGGGAGCGGGCGTAGCCGTTCAGATGGCTCTTGCTCATCCCTACTCGCTGGTAGGGCTGCATATGAGCGGAACTAATCCGTCCATCCCTTACATTCCACCTGACTATCGCCTGCAGAGCAGCAGTTCATCAAAGACGCTGAGAACTGGCGGAACACAGAGTCCGGCTACGTTCTGGAGCAACGTACCCGGCCCCAGACCCTCGCCTACGGACTGAACGACTCGCCAGTGGGCCTGGCAGCCTGGATTGTAGAAAAATTCAGGATATGGAGCGACTGCGAAGGCAATGTCGAGAACCGCTTTTCCAAAGACGAGCTGCTCTCAAACATCACTATCTACTGGGCGGAGGAGACTATCGGCTCATCTATCCGGCTCTATTACGAATCCACCCACGATCTCACGGCAACCTGGGGCCGGGTGGAGGTGCAGACTGCAATGGCCATGCTTCCCAAAGACCTGTTCCCCCACCCCAAAAGGTGGGTTAAGCCGCTTTGCTAACATCGTGCATTTGGACAGAGCTCCCCCGGGGCGGATACTTTGCAGAATGGGAGGAGCCGGTGCTTCTGGCACAAGATATCCGGGCTTTCTTCCGTCCTCTACGAGACTAACCTCTTCTTTTCATTATTCGATTTACTTGCAGATATGCACAAACTGCAAGGCATCATTTTATTTTCGTTGTCTAGTGGCCCTAAGCAATTTATCATTGCAGGTAAACGGGATTCGAGACCCGGTACTCTCCGCGACGACTCCCTATCCTTAGAATAGCTATGCTCTGCAGCAATTAACGATTGCCGAAAGGTTTCTCAACAAGGCCGTCGGAAAGTTGAACTACATAGATTGGGGCATGGACTACCATCCCGTCCGATGGCGAGTTCCAAGAAAACAAGAGTTGAACTTTTCGCGTGGCCAGAATCGAGTTATATCAATATAATAGTTATAAACCATTAAAGATAAATTGAAGAATTGAATTTTAGGCCCATGCCGAAATGCATGGGCGCAAGGTCGAGGTTTTTCAGTCTCCAGCTACTCTTCTTTGCTTTCGACCTTTTCCTCTTTCTGCTCTTCTTTTTTGACTTCCTTCTTGGGGCCCCTTCCCATGGCCATCAGGGANNCTTTTGGTCTTTAAGCTCTCCAAGCACCCAGGCTGCCCCGGCACGAACGTCCCCGTTGGCATCACCTAGGGCAGCGATCATCCTGTCCAGCACCTGGCGGCCAAAGGCAGCAATGGCCACCATGGCGTTGGTCTTGACCACGAACTCTTTGTCTTTCAGGGCCTCGATCAGAGGCTCCAGGGATTCAGCAGGACTGCGCTTCCCAAGGAGCATGACAGCATTGGACCTGGTGAGCATGTTCTTGTCCTTCGAGGCCTCGACCAGCCTCTCTGTGGACCAACTGACGTCTGGTAGTACCTTGGGAATCTCTGGCTCAGCGGCAGCCCCGCAAGTCTCGCAGGACTCGGAAGGCTCCATCATGGACCTTGTAATCACGGGGGGCTTCTTGGCCTCAACCTTGACATCTTCAGCGTTCTTCTCTTCCGTCTTCTCTCCTTCTGCCTTCTTTTCTTCTTCCATGATTTCTAATAAAGGCTTTATTCTACTTCAGCCTTTCCAATCTGGAAGGCCCGCTTGTTCGCGTCCAAGTGCTTCTTGGGCACCACATCACAGAGTGCATCCAACAGAAGCTCTTCCTTTATGGGAATGTATTTCGAGAGCGCTCCGAGCATGACCACGTTCATGGCCTGGGATGTGCCTGCTTTCCTTGCCAATGAAGTGGCGTCCAGAGTCTTGACCTCTTTGCATACTTCACTCAGGGGATCGACAATATCCTCAAGCCCAGGATAAACGGACTTTCCCATGGTCACCGAGATTGGCAAAACAGGATCGGTGTTTATCATGGCGACGCCATCTCTTGAGAGGTAGTGACCAAACCGCAAGGCCTCCGCAGGCTCCAGGGCCAGCAGAACGTCAGCACCCCCTGTTGGTACCATGGGACTGAACCGACATCCGAGGCGGATGTGATTGATCACGCTTCCCCCGCGCTGGGCCATGCCGTGGGTCTCCGCGCCCCTGACAGGCATGCCAGCCTTTACCGCTGCCCGGCCCAGAACGTCGGATATCAGAATTACACCCTGGCCTCCAACCCCCACAATCACTATATCGCATTCGGAAGTCTTCATTTCATCACCTCTATGGCCGAGCTGGGGCAGATCCAAGCGCACACCCCGCAGCCAGCGCATAGATTGTTGATTCTGGCCTTCTCGCCCTCGAACTCTATTGCAGGGCAACCGAACTCGACGCAGATCCGGCAGCCTTCGCATTTGTCGTTCACTCTGAAGGCCTGGGGCTTCTGGCCATTACGTCTGGCGGTGATCACGCAAGCCTGCTTGGCAATGACAACTGAGAGGCCTGGGTAATCTCTTGCCCGTTTGAAGGCGTCCACGGCAGAATCAATATCATAGGGGTTTACAGTCTCAACAGATTCAGCGCCCAGGGCCCTGGCAATAGCCTCAAGTGAGACAGGCTCAGACCATTTGCCGGTTGCAGTGAAGCCCGTTCCGGGATGCGGCTGGTGCCCTGTCATCGCAGTTGTGGAGTTGTCAAGGATGGTCACAGTTATCCTGGCCTTGTTGTAGGCGGCGTTCAAGAGGCCGGTCATCCCGCCGTGCAGGAATGTGGAATCGCCAAGGCTGCAACATATACCCTTCTCTTCGCCTCCAAACCTAATTCCAGATGCCAGGGTGATGCTCGCACCCATGCACAGACAGGTATCGACGGTTCCCATGGGAACTGCCATCGTGTAGCATCCGATGTCGCTTGGGAACACCGCATCCCTGCCGAAGGCCTTCCTCATCGCATAATATGTGGCCCGGTGGCTGCAGCCGGGACATAGGCCTGGAGGCCTTGAGGGCAGGATCTTTAGAGCTTCTCCCAGGATCGGGCCTGATCTTGCTGGCTGCCCCTCCATGGAGGCGATGGCGTTTCTAACATACAGTTGGTCCAACTCGCCAAAACGGGGGATGTGCCCCGATCCTTTGCCCAGAATTTCCAGGTCCGGG
Organism: Methanothrix sp.; assembly: GCA_003162615.1. Taxonomy (GTDB): domain Archaea; phylum Halobacteriota; class Methanosarcinia; order Methanotrichales; family Methanotrichaceae; genus Fen-7. The sequence goes on from PMNG01000183.1 coordinate 16,733, forward strand.
TTGTACTTCCTGGCCACCCTTTCCACCTGCTCCTCTAAAACGGGTTCCAGCTCTTCAACAATCATGACCTTGGAGGCGTGCTCCACTATCAGGCGGATCATGTCGCTAGGCGCTGGAAAGGTCCCCACTTTCAGGAAGGAGAGGTCCAGATCCATCTCGATAAGTGCCTCCTCGGCGTAGAGGCTAGATATCCCAGAGGCAATTACACCATGCACTCCAGATAGCCTAAGGCTGTTCCAGGGAGTCAGGGCTAGTGCCTCCTCGATCTTCTTCTGCTTTTCCAGCAGCTCTACGTGCAATGGTCTCACGTGCACAGGCAATGAGACGCGCCTGGCAGGGTTCTTGACGAATCCCGATCCCCGACGAATCTCGGCAGTGTGACCGGTTTCGACGTCTGAGCGCGCATGAGAGACCCTGGTGGTTGGCCTGAGCATCACAGGCACGTTGAGCTTCTCGGACAGCTCAAAGCCGTAGGTGACCATCTCTTTTGCAACTCCCGGGTCTACTGGGTCCAGGCAGGGGACAGCCGCAAATTGGGCGTATCGCCGAGTGTCCTGTTCGTTCTGGGATGAATGGCAGAAAGGGTCGTCCGCTATGATCACCACTATGCCGCCCCCGACTCCCAGGTAGGCCAGTGTCATGAAAGGGTCAGCAGCGACGTTCAGCCCAACGTGCTTCATGGTAGCGACAGCACGCGCTCCCGTCCAGGATGCCCCTATGGCCACTTCAAGCGCGACCTTCTCGTTGACCGACCACTCTACGTGAATGGGCAGATCCCCTTTCAGGGAGGCCAGAGACTCGATGATCTCTGATGATGGTGTGCCCGGATATCCGGCGACAACACCGGCTCCCGCCTCCAGAAGGCCTTTGGCAATCGCTACATTTCCAAGGAGATATTCTTTCACAAGAAACCATCTCTAATATATTTTTACTATTTATTCTATTATCTGATAAGAGATGCCGCTTTCAATCTTGATAACTTTTTTCCCCGTAATTCTTTAACTGCGATCGCAGTCCATAAAGACAAGGTTAATTATCCACGAAAGGAGGACAGTTATCTGAGATGACTGAATGGTACACTGACTTCACCGGCTCCTTCCACAACTATCAGTCCAGGGGCTGCCAGATCTGCAGGATGGGAGCGAGTCTCGTTTTGTTCGTGACGGGAAGATGCGGACGCGATTGTTTCTACTGCCCGCTTTCGGCCGAGCGCAAGAACGTCGATATCGTCTACGCTGATGAGCAGCAAGTAAAGAGATTGGAGGACATCCTTCTGGAAGCCCGGTCCATAGGAGCGCTGGGGACAGGCATCACCGGAGGCGAGCCCCTTCTAAAGCTGGACTATGTGAAGGATTGCATATCTGCTCTCAAGAAAGAGTTCGGGCAAAAGCATCACATCCACCTGTACACCGGGATCGTCCCGGACCGCAAAACGCTAGAAGAGCTTGCAGCAGCAGGCCTGGACGAGATAAGACTTCACCCACCCTCGAAAGACTGGTCGAATCCCTACGGTCTCAAGGATGCTCTGTCTGCGGCCATCACATTAGGCATTGAGGCCGGAGTTGAGATACCTGCCCTGGCACCAGCTCCGAAGATCGTCGAAGCCGTCAAGAGCCTAGGTGCCTTTCTGAATCTCAACGAGCTGGAGTTCTCCGAGACCAACGCGGAGAGGCTGAGACTCTTGGGCTTCGAGCCCCAAGAGCTCCACTGCGGTGCATTAGGAAGTGAGGAGATAGCAAGAACCTATTTTATGGACGAGGATCTCAAGATTCATTTCTGCACCTCGCGGTTCAAGGACGCAGTTCAATTGAGAGAGCGGTTGAAAAGACGGGCTGAGAGGGTGGCTAGATCGTTTGACCAGGCCACCGAGGATGGAACTCTTATTCACGGCGTAATAGAAGGAAATTTGGACCAAGCACATAGAGCCCTACGTGATCTGGGAGTTCCTCAGGAGATGTACGCATCCTCTGGTAACGGAATAGATTTATCCGCCTCCATTCTGGAGGAAATTTCGAAAGAGTTAAAAGGTATAGGCCTTAATATCTCAATAGTTGAGCGATATCCCCTAGAGGGCGGGCTAGTTGTGGAGAGAATACCTTTATAATCCTTCGATTCATTGCACAGGGCGGTGAATTTGCCGGATGGAGAGCGCTGAGGAACGAATTCAAGAGCGGCTCAGGAATTATCTAAAACGAGACGGCATTGGGATTAGGAAAGCCGTTTTAAAGCTGTTCTTAAGCGATGGGTCTTACACAACTGAGGACGTATACACCTTCCTAGACAAAGAGGGTTTTGAGGTCAGCTACAGAGGAGTCTCGGCCATGGTAGGGCTTATGAACACCCGCCTGGGCATCCTGAGCATAGATGTTTCAGGGGATCACAACATATACTCCCTCAAGGACGATCACAAGGGCGTAGTGAGGACCGTTCTGGATAACTATTAATCCGATTTAAAGCCGACATTATCCTGTTTTCAACAGACGCTAGAGTCCAATAATAAATTTAATTCGGAGGCTCTCCTCTCTTCATCCTTTTCAGATACTTGTTCAGCACCTTGTCCGCAATCAGGTTTATCCCGGTCAGAGCAGCGTGGACACCGGGTCCTGCGGTCATCCTCTCGCTGTAAAACCGGTGCAAAGTCTTTAGGTGGCGAAGGTTGTACTCCAGACATAATCCCACCAGTTCCCAGTGCTCTGGAAAGGCCCGATCCTTTCCAAAGCCGGTTGTGTCGCCAAGCCTCGTCTCGGCCATGGGGCTGAAGAATAACGGCAGCATCAGTCCGGTGTAATCCTTAAGTGACTCTACAAGATCAATGGTCTGCAACACGTCCTCGGCTGTCTCGCTAGGGAGGCCCAACACAAGACTTGCGACAGGAAGCCAGGATTCTTCTCCGAAGAGCCGATAGCAATCTCTGACCATCTCCGGCCAGCTGTCAGGGCTCTCCGGCAAAGCTTTCCTTGGCATATGCATTTCGAGGATTCTGCAGCTCCCGGTCTCTATCCCTATCCAGGCTGACATGTATCTCTGGTCGGATCCGATTCCTGCGATACTCGACACCTCCCTGAGTAGGTCCTGATTTTGGTGAACCGTGGCGAGGCTGAGATGGGATACGTCTATTGTCCTTGGACCCAGCCGTTTAACCTCTCTAACCAGTTTCTTGACTTTTTCTCCGTCGGGCTTCAACCCGGATGAGCCGTAGGTGAAGACGTCTTCGGAATGAAGAAGGACGTCTCTTTGACCTGCCTTCAAATTCACCATCACATCATCGAGGATCTTATCCAAAGGCCTGTGACGGAGAGTGCGCATGGTGGGTGAGCAGAAGGTGCAGCCACGCCAGCAACCCCTGCCGACCTCCACGATCCCGGCAATGGTCGGACCTTTGTTCACCGGTATGTCTTGGCCTGCCACAACGGTTCCTCGGATTACCTTGGGGACAGGAGCGCCGTTCATAATGGATCGGCAGATCCGAGGAAAATCACCTTCCCCCTCGCCCAGGTAGACGTGGTCCACAGGGACTTCCTCGCCCACCAGCTCCCAGGCTCCATTACCCCCGACGACCAACTTGGGTTTGTGTTTTTTGATCAGGGGATGGTTCACTAGGGCCAGAAACTTTGACCTGTTATGAGGCACACCCCGCCCGATCATCTCCTCGATCTCACGTATCGCGATTTTTCCCAGAGGATCGTCATGGGTTATTCCCACGATCTCAGTTTCCGGGCCGATGGCCTTATCGAGGTGATCGGGATGGGCAACCGTCACCTCGGAACGATCGAACCCGGCATCCAAGAGGGCAGCCTCTACTTTCCTCATCCCGCACGGAGCGAGCAGGGCTGAGCCATCCGGAGCTGCGGCCACTGGAGGACAAAAGAGCCATCTAAAGACCGAATCAGGCATCACCGACTTTGGCATCGTCGCCGCAAATCCCAGAAGCACTCCTCCATGGTAGCTGCTCATCATTGTGGGATCACTCGTCAGAACGATTTTTTTGCCCAGCATCTAAAACCAACCTTTCCGCCAATTACAAATACCCTTGTTTCGTAGAATTCCAACAGGTTTTTATCGTATCGATAACCTCGAATTGGTCCGTGCAAGAGAAATCGCTGTCTGAGATCAACCAACGCATTCGAGACGGCAGCGTATGTGTGGTCACTGCGGATCAGATGCCGGAGCTTGTGGATGAGCTGGGTCCTGCAGGAGCCGTACGCGAGGTGGATGTGGTCACCACAGGAACCTTCGGTGCTATGTGCTCCTCGGGAGTGTTTCTCAACCTAGGCCACAGCGACCCACCCATTAAGATCCTGAAAGCGTATCTCAACAAGGTGGAGGCTTACGGTGGAGTGGCTGCTGTTGACCTTTTCCTGGGTGCTACTCAGCCATCCATAGATCGAGGAATAGAGTACGGTGGAGCGCACGTCATCGAGGACCTGGTTTCGGGAAAGCAGGTTGAGGTGGAAGCGGAAGGTGCGGGCACCGACTGCTACCCCCAACTTGAGCTGGAGACCAATCTACGTTTGGACGATTTCAACCAGGCTACCATGGTCAACCCCAGAAACGCCTATCAAAAGTATAACGCAGCCACCAACTCCTCGGATAGGACCATGCACACATACATGGGCACGCTGCTTCCTAGATATGGCAACGTTCACTACTCCGGGGCAGGCGTTCTTTCTCCAATCTCAAACGATCCCAACTTCGACTACATCGGAATGGGGACCAGGATTTTCCTAGGTGGAGCCCAAGGGTACGTCATTGGGTCCGGGACCCAACACAACCCTCAGAGTGGTTTCTCCACACTCATGGTCACGGGCGACCTGAAACAGATGAGCAACCGATATCTACGGGCGGCCACATTTCATAAATACGGTCCCAGCCTGTACATTGGCATTGGCATCCCCATACCGATTCTGAACGAGAGGATGGCCAAAAACACGGCAGTCAGGGACCGAGACATACTCACCAACATCGTCGATTACGGAATACAGCGCCGGGATCGACCTACGGTAAAGGTGGTCAGTTACGAAGATCTCAAGTCTGGCTCGGTGGAGATCAACGGAAAAGAGGTCAACACTTCTTCTCTATCCAGTTACTACATGGCGCAAGAAGTTGCCGATAAACTGAAGGATTCGATACTGTGCGGCGAGTTTCTGCTGACCCAGCCGGCAGAGACGCTGTCGCGTGTGGGCAGTGCCAGGCCAATGAAACAGACCCGCGAGTTTCCTAACGTTGAGGACGTCATGAGCAGGGATGTGGTCACAGTGAGGGAGGACATCTTCATCGACGAGGCTGCAAAAGCCATCGTTGGGGGCAGCTTCGATCACCTGCCTGTAATTTCGTTGGATGGAAGGCTCAAGGGCATAGTCACAACCTGGGACATCTCCAAGGCGGTGGCTAATGGCAAGATCTCACTGGTTTCGGAGATCATGACCCGGAAGGTCCACTCAGCGCAGCCCGACGAGCCCATAGAGCTCGCAGCAAGGAAACTCGACACTTACAGCATCTCCGCCCTTCCTGTAGTAGACAAGGATAACCGCGTAATAGGAATGATAACCAGCAACGACCTTTCCAGGCTCTTCACCGGGAGGCGATAGCTTGAAGCTCATGCTCCACGTGGCTCCGGGAATAGTTCGCGAACCCTTGATAGCTTCTGTTATCCTGGAGACCTCAGCGCTGGTAAACATCGAGAGGGCCAGCATAGACGCTGTAAGCGGGGAAATAGTTCTGGAGGTTCTGCCCGAGAAGTGTAGGGAGGTAAAGGAGGCCTTTGAGAGACGTGGGGTTGAGGTAGTTCTCCTCGAAATGCCGGTTATCCGAGATGAGGATGAGTGTGTACATTGTGGAGCTTGTGTTTCCGTCTGCCCCACGGGGACCTTCCGGTTTGATAATTGGCTGGTGGTGGCAGATTCGGGCAAGTGCATTCAGTGTGGTGCCTGTGTGACAGGATGCCCACAGCGTGCCCTGAGGCTTGTGCTGAAGTAGCTCGGGATATATCGCGCATTGATTCGAGCGCTGAATTTTGATAGAATTAAATGAAAGAATGAATATCAATTATTACATTTTTTATCAAATCCTTTCTTAGCATTGCTAGAGACTATAATCGTTTTTTGTTGCTGGTTTACTTTAAAATTATATTTAACTTAAAACTAGTAAGTAGAAGCAGTGGTTTAGATTAAATCGTACATTTTGTCCGGTCAAAAGGTACTGAAAATATATGATAAATATAAAAATATTTCATATAAATATATATAACCGTTGGCCTATCGAATTACTTTTTTATAGTTGTCATAATAGAATAAGTATATTAATAGTAATTACATGAAACTTGCTAAAGAAATCGGAGGTTATATATGGGAGAACCGTTATTATTCACGAAATAGCCAAGAAAGAATATTTTTGGCTCACACCAGAGGAGGGATATGATGATCGGCCTTACCAGTTTTACGGAGAGTTGGAGAAAAATACGTGACTTGGATAAATTTGTACTATTATGCCTCCATATTTCCGATCGGACTGCAATCCCTCAATATTTATTTGATTCAAATTTTAAAAGTACTGTAAGCAACGAGGTTGGATCTGATGTCAGATGACACTGTTACCTCACTCTTAGGATCTTTTGCCGAGGCTTTGGCTGACCCAGAAGGCTACGAGCCGAATAAGTTGGAAGCTATTTCCAGGGATGCCCCCACGCCTCTGCCCACCTTCGCTAAAGCCGTTCTCTCCTCTGATGGAGACCTGCTTATGAAGACCATTGAGGAGCTTGCTGCTATTGCCTCAAAGGAGAACTGTTTTGATGCATGGTTTAACCTTGGCGTCCTGGCCCACCGCCTCTTTTTCACCCAGGCAGCAATCTGTTACTACGAACGAAGCCTCGATCTTGCCGAGACCCAGAAGGATGGAAAGAGTGCGGCTAAGGCGTTGAACAATCTGGGGAGCCTCTACGCTGAAGGAGAGGATTGGGACCGTGCTTCCGAGCACTATCGACGAGGCCTGAAGCACCTGGAGGAGGAGGGCGATCTGCGAGCTGAACTTCCTTTGCTGAAAAACCTGGGTGATGTGCACCGGACGCGCGACGAGCTAGACCAAGCCCTGAAATGCTATGAGAAAGCCTTGACGGCAACAGAAAGTGGAACGAGCACGGCTGAGGTCTTGAACTCCTTGGGAAACCTTTACCAGTTGAAAGGCGATTCGTCCAAGGCATTGGAGTTCTATCAGAAGGGCCTGACAGAATCAGAGAGGGGAGGGAACAAAGGGTGCAAGGCCAAGTCCTTGGCTAATCTTGGCTCAGTCCACCGGATGAACAGAGATTGGGACCAATCTCTAGATTGTTATGAAATGGCCATGCGAACTCTTGAAGAGCTTGAAGATCGAGCAGGTATGGCTGAGATGGAGAACAACCTTGGCAGCGTGTACCTCCAGGCAGGAAAATTGTCCCTGGCCATGGAAAGCTACCAAAAAAGCCTGGCCACCCTAGATTGGCTTGGTGATCTCAAGGGTTCGGCCTCCGCCCTGGACAATATGGGGTCGATCTGTGTAGAGTGCGGGGAGTGGGATAAAGCTGAGGAATACTACAACCGTTCCATAGAGACCCTGGAACGCCATGGCGACCAGAGCGGCGTGGCTATGGTTTTATCAAACCTGGGAAGCATCTACTACCGCTGTGGTAAGTACTCCGACGCCATCAACAGCTACCGGAGATCTCTCGAGATCAAACAGATGGTTCGCGATCTTCGGGGAATTGTGGTCACCTATAACAACCTTGGTCTAATTTATTCCGACAAGGGCGATTGGGATCAAGCCGCAGATTGCTACCAGAGATCGATAGAGCTGCAAAAGGACCTAGGCGACGACCTTGAGGCGGCTAAAGCCTTGTCAAACCTCGGCAGCATCTACCAGCTCAGAGGTGACTGGGACAGAGCACTCGAGCTCCACAGTCAGGCCCTGGAGATTCAGGATCGCATGGGAGACGAACAAGGCGCATCAAAAACACAGAACAACATAGGCCTTGTTTTTCAGCTTAAGGGCGATTGGGATCAGGCTGAAGGAGCCTTCAGGAAAAGCCTTGAAACTAAGGAGCATCTTGGAGACGTCCAGGGAAAGGCCACCACAGAGACAAATCTGGGGAACCTATGCCACATGAGGGGTGACTGGGATGAAGCCATAGCCCATTTTTTGGAATCGCTTGAGACCTTTGAAAGCCTGGGAGATGACCACGGCGCGTCTACCATCCAAAATAACCTTGGCAACATCTATGCAGACCAGGGAGACTTTTTGCAGGCGGCAAAGTATTACACCATGAGCATGGAGAGCAAGGAGATTCAAGGGGATAGGCATGGAGTGGCCGTCACCATGGGAAACCTGGGTGGCATATACCTACGGCAGCGAGAGTGGGAAAAGGCGAAACAGCACTATCAACGGAGCTTGAAGGCCTTCGAGGAACTGGGAGATAGGCAAGGAATAGCAAACACTCTATTGGGTTTGGGCCACGTCTTTGCCCAATCGAGCCAATGGGAAAATGCAATAAACCAATATTCCAGGTGTATGGAGATCCAAAAGGAGCTCGAAGACTCCAGCGGAATGATAAGCACTCTAAGCAGCATAGCAGAGGTCTATCACAAGCTGGGCCGATGGGAAGAAGCCGTAGCTCAGTACCATGATGCCTTGACTGCTCTACGAAACATGGGGGAAGTTTCGGGGGTAGCGTCTGCCCTTTCTAACCTAGGAAACATCTTCGGAGATCTGGGCGACTGGGAGAACGCGATCGACAGTTACAGAGAGAGCCTGGATATTCTGGAGAAGCTGGATGATGTTTATGGCATCGCCGTGATCCAGAATAACATGGGGAATCTCTGCTACCAGAAGGGAGACTGGACGGAAGCCCTCGCTCACTACGAACGTGGGCTGGAGGTTTTCGAGCGAGTGGGCGACCGACGAGGTGCCGCATCCGCCCTGAGTAACATAGCCAGCCTTTGCTACAAGAGAGGCGACTGGTCTAGGACTTTGGAGTGTTACCAGAAGAGCCTCGAGATCTTCGAGATGCTAGACGACTACCAAGGTGTGGCAAAGGTATTGAACAACCTGGGCTCATTCTACTACAGGCGAGGTGAGTGGGATCTTGCCTTAGAGCAGTTTGAGATGGGACTGGATGTGAAGATGCGCCAAGGAGACATCGAAGGCGCCGTGGAGATGCAATCCAATATCGACATGATCACCTCCAGTAAAGACGAAGCCAAATCTAACATCGACGATTACCAAAAACAGCTCCGCGATGTGGAGGCTCAGGGAGACCAAAACGGCAAGGCCGAGATCTTGGGGGCCTTAGCCAACGCCTATGCGGACCGATACGAGTGGGATGCCGCTATTTCGAATTACTTGAGCAGCCTGGAGACCTTTGAGCGCCTTGGAGACCTCTTTTGCGCTGCCCAGACTATGGTCAACATGTCAATGGTCTATAGGGATCAGGGAGACTGGGATAGGGCCATTGCCTTGCTTAACCAAAGCCTGGAGATATTCAACAAGCTAAACGCTATTCCGTGCCAGGGGATGGTCAAGCAGAACCTTGGAGTTATCTACAATATGAAGGGATGTGACAAGGATGCGGAAACGCACTTGCTATCGGCCGTGACAACCTTCGAGAACCTTGGCGCAGGTCCCGATCTGAGCGAAAGCTACCTGGCCATATCCAGGTTTAAGACCAGAGTAAACCTGCTAACACAAGCCAAGTTCTACCTCTCCCAGGCGGAAACGGTTATCTACAGGATTGATTACAAACCCTTGCTCGTACAGCTCTACAACGCTTGGGGAGACCTCTATTACGCCGAGCAATTTTATTCCGAATCATCAATCAACTACCATAAGGCCCTAGACCTATCCAGAATGCTTGGGAATCCGCACGAGGAGGCGAGAACGCTGCGCAATTTGGGACTGCTGGCTGCCTCACAGAAGAACTATGAGGAGGCTGATGCCAGACTTGCAGATTCCATGGCCTTCTTCGAGAGGCTAGGTGCCGTGCACGACGTCCTGTTGGTCTACTATGACATAGCCTCCCTAGCCTTGGCCCGGAGAGACTACTCCAAGGCAGAGGAGGTCGCTCTCCTGCTAGTAAATCAATCGAAAATAGCACGGTATGTGGACATCAACATCAGGGCGCTTGTAGCTTTGGCCGATTGCGAGATCAATACCGATCGCCAGAAAGAAGCTATGGAAGACTGCTCCAGGGCGCTGGAGCTGACCAAGTCCAACAGCAATGATGCTAACCCAAAGACTGTGCGCTTGCTGGTGAGGAAGGTAATAGAATGTATTGAGGCAGTTTCGTCCAAGAACCCCGCCCCACAGGACCACGCTTTCCGGTTGATGGAGTCTCTGAAGTCCAAGCTGAATGACAATGATTTCAGGAATCTCTTGGAGATCGTGCCGGACACATTCGGAGCTGTACAGGGTTGTAGGCTAACGCTTTGACCAGACGATGCCGGGCAGGAAGCTCAACTGAAGATCGAGCTCTGCCAGGCTGTGCCTAACCTCCGGCTCCCGGAGAAGGCTGTCCAACTCATGAAACCTGCCGATGACCTTGGAGATCTCTACATCCTTGTTCTCGCTTCTGGAACGAATCGGCGAGTAGTAGATCTCCCCGCGATTTCTGTATGACTCTACGCCGAAGTAATCCCTGGAGTAAAATCCTCGGAACTGAATTATAATGGGTTTGTATATCATCTTTAAGGCGGGAGCATAGAAGTCCTCTGCTATTCTTTGCGCAAGAACGTTATCTGTCTCTTCGATTTGAAGCCTTATGTACCCTTGGCCATGGATGTACCCGGAGTAAAACACGTTGTACTTTATGCTGGACTTAAGATCTATCCTCAGCTTAAGCATGAACTCACAGGTGTCCTCATTCTCCGTCGGGTCCAGGTTCAGGAAGTACCAGGCGTACAGCGCTAGCCTGTTTTTGAAAGCGATAACCACTGAAGTTTCGTCCTTCTCAGCGTTCCTAAATGCGACATCCTCTACAGGCCAGCCGAATATCCTTTCAGCATCGTCTTTGTTGAAACTGTGATTGGCAAACTCCTGGACTTTATAGAGCAGATCGCCCAATGTTTCCATCGTGATTCTCTAGCCCTCGACGCGGATAAACATTATGCTTAATTTGCAAACAGGATTAATGCCGATGCCAGGAGCGTAAGGGCCGCCGTGGCTCCCACAAACCTCACCGCTGCGGGCACATCCTTAGTCTCTGGCTCCCTGCCCTCATCGAGGAGGACATAGAACCCCGGCTTTTCCAGCCTTATGCTCAACGCCCCGGCCGCAGCGGACATGGGCCAGCCGGAGTTGGGGCTGGGAGTTACTCGATGATACCGAAAAGCTGTCATAATTGCGTTCCTAGCCACGCTAGGATTCGCTGCAGCCATAAGAATTATGCTCAGCCTGGCCGGTATGAAATTAGCCAAGTCATCGAGCCTGGCTGGCACATACCCCAGATCTTTTAAGCCTTTTGTCTTGTAACCCAGCATGCTGTCCATTGTGCTGATGGCCTTGAAAGCCAGGGCAGCCTCAAGGCCTAGGCCGAAAGGCTCGAAGATCAGGAAATAGAAAATAGGGGCCAGTATACTGTCTACGTAGTTCTCCGATAAGGATTCGATTACTGCAGAGGTTGCCTGGGATCTCGTAAGGTCTTTCGTCTCCCTGCCCACGAGGGCAGGCAGCATGTCCTTGGCCTGGGAGATATCGTCGTCTATCGTCCTGCCTATGTCCAGAGATGTCTGTAAAAGGCACCTCACTGCAAAAGTGGATTTCAACAGATAGGCCGAGACGGCGACTGCCGCCGCGTAACCTGCGCTAGGAATCTGGCTCGCAACCCAAACTAGCAGATGGCCGATGGATACTGTCATGGCTATAACGAGCGTTGCTACCAGGAGACCACCTAGTTTAGTAGGCGATGCTCGCTTTCGCAGAAGGGATATGAGGCGGCCGATCCACACCACGGGATGAATCCCGACCGGCGGCTCGCCTATGAGAATATCGAAAGCGGACGCCAAAAGAAATACGATCAAGTTTGTGGAAATTTCCTGGCTCACAGAAGACTCTCCACCTTCTTCCACACATCGGAGACAGCCTCGCCGATCATCAAGGCATCGACAACCATGGCGACTGTATCTGGACAATGGACAACAAAGCAATCCTGGCAGAACCATTCTCCACGTTCGTCGATTCGACCATTTGTCCTCTCCTCCATACACGGATAGAAGGGGCAGAAACACAGTGAGCAATCCTGCTCCGGAAAATGGCAGGGGTACCTCTCGCAGTTTATCCTGCGCATCCTACCCTCTGCAGGGCGGCCACTAGCCGCTCATTCTCATCCCTGTTCCGAACTGCTACTCGGATGTAACCCGCATCCAGGCCAAAGGATTGGCAGTCCCTGATGAGTATACCTTCTGCCATCATGCGCCGGGCGAGTTCCCCCGAGGAAAGGCCGGAAGGCTTCACATCGACGAGGATGAAGTTAACCATGCTTTCCATTGGCCTCAGGCCTAAGCTTTCGAGCTGGCCCATCAACCAGGCCAGTTCGGTCCGGATCAGGACTCTGGCCTTCTCCAGATGGTCCGTGTGCTTAAAAAGCTCGACTCCTGCAGCCGAGGCAATGGAGCTGATGGACCAGGGTAACCTCGCCCTGTTCATGACCTCCGTCAGGAGGTTGTTGCTAACTCCAAACCCCAGGCGAAGGCCAGGGACGCCGAAGGATTTGGTCAAGGACCTCATCACGACTAAGTACTCCATCTCCGGAGCCAAGCAGACAACGCTCTGTTCCGGATCGGATAGTTCGATGAACGCCTCGTCAACCAGGAAAAAAGTTTCGGAGTGTTCGCAACGCTTCGCTAGATCGATAATTTTACTCTTAGGCAAAAGACTGCCGGTAGGGTTGTTGGGATTGCACAGGAAAAATGCCTTGGCATCCAATAAGACAGAATTGTCAATTTCCACCTGTCCGTCTGTGACCAGGTTTGTCCTGTGAATCGCAGCCCCAAAGAGCCTTGACTGGTTCTCGTACTCGCCAAAGGTTGGAAAAGGGATGATGGCCAAATCCCCCTCCTCCAGAGCGGTCTCTGCGAAGAGTCTGATGATCTCCGAAGAACCGTTGCCAGGAACGATGTTACAGACATCCACGCCAACAAAGGCTGCTGCAGCTTCTCGGAACTCCGTGTATCTGTTATCAGGATACTGCCCTAGCTTTTCCATCTCCCCAGATATGACATCCTTGAGAGGCGGGCTGCCCAGAGGATTGATGTTTGCGGAGAAGTCCAGCGGCTCTGAGCCCAAACAGTCAGCTGCTTCTCTAACTCTGCCTCCGTGGTGGCACTCTTCCGATTCCGCGAAGCTTCTCCTGATGCGCTCAATCATAGGTCCACTTCTTGTGCAGCCTTTTTGCATTTCAACCTAGCGGGATATGGCATTATCCATCAATAATCGTTGGTTTAAGTCGATGAACTACTTGTGTATAAAAATTATTCGAAGGTTCTGGGCCCTGAATTTATTCCCATGAGCCACGTTTTATAAAATAATCTATCCGAAAGGGTTTTATGTAATTTCAACGAACAGGACGGCCGTATATATAAGGAAAGAGGAGGCCAAGAACCCAATGGTAAAAACCGAGGGCAGTTTTGCTGTTGAGGACATGAAGAATGTCCAGATCAACATCGGAGCTGTCGTTAAGGAAGAGGAAGAGTGGGACCAGCCCATGGGTCCTGTCCCCAAACCGGGTGTAGCAACGCTCCGGAACTGGGATCACATGATAGCCAACCGATACAAGATCATGTATACGCCCGCCGACGATACTTGTACCCTGTGTACTTATGGACCCTGCGACCTCACAGGAAACAAGCGCGGTGCTTGCGGTATAAATCAGGAAGGAGCCTGCGGAAAGATAGTCCTTATCGCCTGTCTGATGGGTACCTGCGCTCACTCTGCCCACGGCAGACATCTCTACCACTGGTGCCTGGACAAGTTCGGAGACATGAAGTTCGACATGGGCGACGAGATCCTGGTTGATTCTCCCCTATACCAGACCATCATGGGCACCAAGCCAAGAACCCTCAAGGATTTTGGCGAGGGCCTGAACTACTTGGAGGAGGAGGTCGTCCAGCTCATGGCAGCGACGCACACCGGCCAGGAGAGCGCTTACATCGATTTTGAATCCAAGGCTTTGCATGCCGGCATGCTTGACCTTCTGGGCATGGAGATATGCGACGTTATGCAGGTTGTAGCTTATAACATGCCTCGCGGTGCTGCTGATGCCCCTCTCATCGAAATCGGAATGGGAACCATGGATCAGAACAAGGGCGTTCTGATAGCCTACGGCCACAACCTGGCTGCCGGCGCTGAGGCCATGATCTATGCCGAGAACAACAACCTTTGGGACAAAGTGGACATCGGTGGCGTTTGCTGCACCGCCCATGATTTGAACCGTATCGGCCTAGGAAAAGGCGAGGCCAAGGTTCCCGCGGGCATAGGCAACAGGCCCAAGGTTGCAGGCGCTATCGGCTGGTGGAGAAAGATGGTTCGCTCTGGAGTCATGGACTGCGTGATGGTTGACGAGCAGTGCGTCTGGTGCGACGTTCTGGGAGATGCCCAAAAGCGCAAGATCCCCGTCATTGCCACTACGGACAAGATCATGCTCGGCCTGGCAGACAGGACGAACGATACTGTTGACGCCATTGTGGACGACCTGGTGAACTTCAAAGTTCCAGGAGTGGCTATTCTAGACCCCACTAAAGCTGGAGAGGTCGGCATCAAGACCGCTATAGCAGTCAAGCCCAAGCGCGCAGAGGCCAAGATCCAGAACCTCATCACAGAAGCGCAGTTCCAGGAAGGCATCAAGAAATGTACAACCTGCAATGATTGTGCCTTCGTCTGCCCGCCGCACATCAGAATCAGCAAACTCATAGCAGATGCAGTTAAGGGCGATCTAGCGTCGTTCTCTAACACATACGAGGTGTGTGTGGGATGCGGAAGGTGCGAGCAGGTCTGTCCGCAGGGCATAAACATCCTGGATCTCTTCGAGTATGCCAACCGCCAGTATGTCAAGGACCAGAAGTTCAAGATGAGATCCGGTCGTGGACCCGCGAGGGACACAGAGATCAGGTCAGTTGGTGCTCCAATAGTGCTAGGCACCATTCCAGGAGTTATCGCTCTCGTAGGATGCAGCAATTATCCGAATGGAACCAAGGAAGCCTACGAGATGGCCAAGGAGTTCGTGGACCGCGGCTACATCGTTGTGACCTCGGGATGCATGGCTATGGATATGTCCCTGTACACTGATGTCGACGGCAAAACCATCTGGGAGCAGTATCCAGGAGGCTTTGATGGACGCAACATCTGCAATACCGGCTCATGCGTCTCCAACGCCAACATAGCTGATGCCGCGATCAAAGTAGCTACTATATTCGCCCATAGGAACCACCGGGGCAACTTCGACGATATCGCAGACTACATCTTGAACAAAGTAGGCGCTTGCGGCGTGGCCTGGGGAGCCTATTCTCAGAAAGCAGCAGCAATCGCAACAGGCTGCAACCGGCTGGGAATCCCAGTGGTCGTTCAGCCTCACTCCGTTATGTA
>PMNG01000110.1 GCA_003162615.1 Methanothrix sp.
TTTGCCATCAGTTCCCGAGATCTTGTAAACCACGGATATACGATTTTATTTCTATAAAACAGGATTTCTAATCCACAAATTTATTGCCCAATCTGAAATAAATCGATCGAGTATTTCACAAGCCCCAGTTGATCAGCAACAAATACAGCAAGGGCATGATAAGCTATATCTCCATCTTCTCCAGATCCTTGAGAGAATGTTAGAAGACATGTCTATCCTGGTTACTGGCGGAGCAGGCTTCATAGGTAGCAATCTCGTGGATAGGCTCCTGGAAACCAGCCAGGTCACTGTTTTAGACAACTTCAGCTCTGGTAAACGAGATCACATAGCCCACGTAATCGGCCATCCAAGGTTCGCCCTAGTGGAAGCGGATCTCTTTGATGCGGGAACACTAGAAAATGTTATGGCCGGAAAGGATTTTGTATTTCACCTGGCCGCAAATCCAGACGTAAAGCTAGGTGCAGAGGATACCAAGATCCACCTCCAGCAGAACATTCTGGCAACCTACAGCCTTCTTGAAGCAATGCGGAAGACTGGCGTAGGGAAGATCGCCTTCACCTCCACCTCTACGGTATACGGCGAGGCAAACCTGGTTCCGACTCCTGAGAATTACGGTCCGCTTAAACCCATATCCCTTTATGGAGCCTCTAAGCTGGCCTGTGAGGCTCTCATATCCTCCTACTGCCACACATTCGATATGCAATCCTGGATCTTCCGCTTTGCGAACATCGTTGGCCAGAGGGGGACTCACGGAGTGCTGGTGGACTTCATAAACAAGCTGAAGAAAAATCCCAAAGAGCTAGAAATCCTCGGGTCCGGACAGCAGCGCAAATCCTACCTGGAGGTCGGAGATTGCGTCGCTGCCATGGTCTATGCAGTAGAGCACTCATCTGATCAGACAAACATCTTCAACATCGGGTCTGATGATGCTGTGGATGTGACTGAGATCGCAGACATCGTCGCGGAGAGCATGGGCCTCGCGGGTGTGAAGTATAGGTACACCGGGGGTTTTAATGGCCGAGGTTGGAGAGGCGACGTAAAGATCATGCAGCTATCCATAGACGCACTCGTTGGCCTGGGCTGGATTCCCGGCCATAACTCCAGAGAGTCAATCAAAACTGCTGTGGATGCTCTACTGAAAGATGTATTCGAAAGTAAGCCGCAAAACGAGTCTTAAAAAATACAGGCTAAATTGGGATTGATTGGGCTGAAAAATTTAGAATCGATGATCTGATTATGTATAGATGATGTGATTACGCAATCGATGATTATCACGAATACCGGTCATCTTACTATACTGATCGCCCACTTAGTGTCCTTCCACCCGGTGCCTTCCAGAAGGGTTACGTTATAGCCCATGAGTTCAAGAGCGTAGAATAGCGAGTATGCTGCGGGAGTGCCGTAGACAAGCTGGGTCTTGGTCTTGTCCAGTCGTCTGCCAAGAATGTCGTCCAGGGTTTTGGCGTCATTGATCTTGAAGTTGTCCTGGTAGAGCTTGGGAGCATCCAGCGGTAAGGCGGCATTGGTCAGTTTTGCTAGACCGTACTCCGAGAAGTCCCGAGCGTCGAGGATCTGGATATCCGTTCGATTTAGCCACTTGCCAAGCTGGTTCTCAGTCACCAGAAGGCTTGGGACAACATGGGACGTGTAGTTGGATTCCCTGAGATTGGACACGGATTTAACCATGGGCTGTCCTGCATTAATTGCTTGGTCTATGCCTCCATCCATCTTGGTCAGGTTTTTATGCCCTAGGTAGCTCAGGGCCCAGAAGATGTAAGAACTCATATCGTCACTGCCACCGTATATCAGAAGATGATCTGAATTATTCACACCGATCTTCCTGAGTGCCCGTTCCATCAAGGCCGGATTCAGGTTGCCCTTTGATTGGGTATCCATCCAATTCAGGTTCCTAGCTCCCGGCAGATGGCCTTTGGCGTATTCCTCAGGCGTACGGACATCGATTATTACCATGCCATCCGTCTTCGAACCTGCCGAGAAGATGAGCTGAGGCTCTACATATTCAATGGCTTTTTCGGCGGGGGCATCTTTGCCTCCGTTTCCGTTGGAAGGCTTGCTAGCGGGAGTTATTATATTCCCGGCGTTGTCGCATATTTGGGCCTTCTTGGCCAACCAGGCATCGAAATTGGCGTAGTCGGGGCAGGTACAACAGAACGAACCATCCTCGGTTCCCGCCTGGACTGGGCTGATGATCATATTCAAGTTCAGGACGGCCAGAATAAGCTGAAATATTACAGCCCCTGCTGCGATAGAACTCCGGGTATACACGCCATCGATGAATCTCTGTTTGCTGCATCCCATGTTATTTTCTCCGAACGGAGGACCTTCATCCTCCAACATTGTATTTTAGGCTTACCAGCAACGGCAAGATATAAATACATATGATCTGACACTATAGTAAACTTAAGTACTATAATGTATATGTTTATACATTAGTTTTGAGGTAAGACCTTGCAGGGAAAATCGATACGGATGGAGAGGATCTTCAACAGGAGTACAGGCAAAGCCGTTATCGTCTCATGGACCACGGCGTAACTGTGGGGCCAATAAAGGGCATCAAGAGCGTCAAAAGCATTGCTGAGGCCGTTGCATCCGGAGGTGCCGACGCGGCTATAGTTCACAAAGGCACTGCCATCTTCGGGCATAGAGGATACGGCCGCGATCTCGGCCTGATAATCCATCTCTCAGCCAGCACCAGTCTCGGCCCCGATCCAAACAACAAAGTCCTGGTGGCCACCGTCGAGGAGGCCCTAAAGCTGGGAGCCGATGGAGTAAGCGTACACGTTAATATTGGAGCTGATGATGAGGGCAGTATGCTATCCACTTTCGGAGAGATCTCACGAAAGTGCAATGAGTGGGGCATGCCTTTGCTGGCCATGATGTACCCACGCGGAAAGAAAATCCGCGATGAGTACTCCCCTGAAGCCGTTACCCACGCCACTCGCGTAGGTGCAGAGCTGGGGGCTGATATTGTCAAGACCAATTACACCGGAGACCAATACAGCTTCTCTCAGGTGGTTGAAGGCTGCCCGGCCCCTGTGGTCATAGCAGGCGGCCCCAGAGTTGAATCGGAAATGGACCTTCTGTCCATGGTGGAAGGGGCGATCAACGGTGGGGCCAGAGGCGTGGCCATAGGACGAAACATATTCCAAGCCGAAGATCCGACTTTGATCACAAGAAGGATTTGCGCAGTAGTCCACGACGGAATGAGTGCGGAGGAGGCCATAGGAATCTCATCTCCTCACCAATGCTGACAATTTGTGGGCCCCATTCTTCGTGAGATTATGAATGGCCAGCATTAGTTAATATGGATTGACCACAGAAGATGTAGAGGATTAAGAATAAGAAGAAAAAGCGCGACCTCATTAACAATGAGATTGTTGTTAGGTCCCCTCATTTTTATCCTGTTCGTGGTACTTCCATCCGGAGGAACCGATTACACTTCTTCGCAAAGCGGCCCTCATCTCATCGTCTCCTCGATAAACGGAACTCTGGAGATAGACAGGCCTGGAACAATCTTGGTCGACATTAAGAACGATGCCAATGCATCTGCCGTGGGCCAGAATACATCGGGCCAAAGGTTTCCCACTTGGCTACAACCGGGTTACGGAACAAACGTCTCCGATGCCGTGGGTGTTTCTGCGGAGCTAATACCAAAAGATGCCATGTTCGAGATGCTCACAGGCCCTCAGCTTGCTGGATCACTGGAAAGTGGAAAAAACCGGACTGTCGAGTTCAACTTGCGAACTGACGACACGGCCGTGCCGGGAGTCTATCCTGTTGACTTATTGGTTACATATCGCAGACTGTCGGAGATGCAGACATCTGGAGATCCTGAGCAGCCGGATGTGGCTTTTGAATATGCAAATGTTTCCGAGACTATTCCAGAGGAGGTGAATGTAGTTCAGGGGCCAATGATACTTGTTGAGGAGGTAAAGGACAGCGTCCCGGCAGGCAGTGAGTCGGAGTTAAACCTGATCTTAGCAAACAGCGGCGATCTTCCCGTAACAGATCTTCGAGCCCAAATTTTATCCGAGACGCCTTTCAGCTCTGGAGATGGATCGTTGCTTCTTGGAAATCTAGATCCCGGACATTCCGCCTCGGCTAAGTTCAGGATAAAGACAGAGAACGGGACCGTTCCAGGCGTTTATGCCCTCCAGATCGGCGTCGGCTACCTTGATGGCAAGACCCTACAGAAGGAGGAGTTGGCAGCCCTGGTGCCAGTGAAGAGCCGGTCGGAGACGGGGTCCATGCTTGCCCCTGCCGCGGGAGCACTGGTTCTGGTGTCTGCTGCATACGTTGTTGCCAGGAAGTACCAGGGAAAGTCCAGGAGAAAAAGAAAGAGACATTGGTAAAGAGAAAAAAGAATTCAGAGGTTGCAAAAAGGGGAGACGGTCCAAGAAAAAATGACTGTCAACTCAGGCTGTCAGACGCTCGAACTGTGCCTGGGCTCTTTCCAGAATCTCTGCTTCACCCGGGATGACGCCATTTTTCATTAACATCTGACCATTAACGATAGTTGTATCAACGCCGCCCGTCATGCTGTAGATAAGATGGGAACGTATGCTCGTCTCCGGTGTAAACCACGGCTTTTTGAGATCAATCAGGGATAGATCGGCCAGGGCTCCCTCTCGCAATCCCATATTGAGTCCAAAGGCCTTGTAGGCGTTTTCCGTCGCGATCTTCCAAACCTCCTCGGCCGGCATAACATCCGGCCTTCTGCATGCGGTCTTCTGGACGATCGCCATTATCTTCATCTCTTCGAAGAGGTTGAGGTTGTTGTTGCTCGAAGCCCCGTCCGCACCCAGGCACACGTTGGCTCCTGCCTTCATCAGGCTGACTACTGGGGCTATTCCCGCGGCCAGCTTAAGGTTGCTCACCGGGCAGTGGGCTATGTTAACCCCGCGCTGGGCGAGCAGCATTATGTCCTTTTCAGACAGCCAGACGCAGTGAGCTGCTACCAATCTATTGCTCAGGAACCCAAGAGAGTCCAGGTACTCGACCGGGCTTTGGCCGTGCTTCTTGATGGAATCCTCTACCTCGCCCTTCGTCTCAGACAGGTGGATGTGAAGCATTGTACCGTACTTCTCCGCTAGATCCCGTGCGCGCAGCAGGGTCTCCTCCGAGCAGGTGTAAATTGCGTGGGGGCCAACCGCGGGATGGATCAGATCGTCTTCGCTCCAATCTTTCAGAAACGCCTCAGCCTCGCCCGTTAACTCCGGCCGGGCATCGAAGAGCACTCCGGATAGGAAAGCCCGAAGGCCCATCTCTTTCGTCACAGCCGCTGTTTCATCCATGAAGTAGTACATGTCGTTGTAGCAGGTTATGCCGAACCTGATCATCTCCAGGCAGCCAAGCTTCACTCCCCAGCGTACGTCTTCCTTCGTGAGCCTGGCCTCCAGGGGCCAGATCTTCTCAGTGAGCCAGGGCATTAGGGCCATGTCGTCAGCGTAACCACGAAAGAGGGTCATGGCAAGGTGAGTGTGGGAGTTGACGAGACCGGGAATTGCCAGCTTGCCGTGGCCGTCGATGGTTTCTTCTTCGGTCTCATCCTTGAGGTCGCGACCAATCTTTGAGATCCTGTTACCCTCGATCAGGATGTCGCGGCCTTTCAGAATAGCGCCGGACTGCAGAAGCGAAACGTCTTTGATCAGCATAGTTTACTAGCAACGAAGAGATGAATATTAAAATTATCGAAATGGTGGCACGACGGAATAGAAACCGAGAAATAGGATGTATATGTACATCGCTAGGCTTAAAAGGCATGGGCATAATGAGATGCAAGTGAGCTGAGGTAGCCAAGCGGCCTACGGCGCTGGTCTTGAGGTCCAAATCTTGGACATGAAAACCAGTGGTGCATCGCACCTCGTGAGTTCAAATCTCACCCTCAGCGTAATTTTACGGTTGCTTGTCCTGGATTCCTGGCATGTGGCGGTCTTATCTTTCGGCAATCTCGACATTCCATTAGTCTATGGGCACGGTTCGGGCTTTTGGCTGATCTCGATTAACTG
>PMNG01000025.1 GCA_003162615.1 Methanothrix sp.
AAGGTTTTTCATGGGAAAGGACGTGGCTTGCGACTACGCAAAAAGTCGTGTCGCGTCTGGCGGGCTGACATTACCGCCCTGAGACTCAAAGATATACCTCAAGTCTCGTGTTCGATGCTCTATATTCATAGCACCAACTCTGTCTGCATGGGTTTCGTAACCACATTTTTCGCATCGGAAGGATAATCCACTGCGATTGTTCCGGCTAATATGGTTACATCTTGGACAGGTCTGAGAGGTGTATTCAGGATTCACATAGAGTATGGCTATTCCTGCTTCTTTGGCTTTGTACTCAACGAATCCTTGGAGCTGTCTGAATGCCCAACTAGAATGCTCATATCGGAACTCCTGGGACACTTTGGATTCCATCCTCTTCCTGATACCTGTCAGATCTTCCATGCCTATTACCGAAACGTCGTTCTCTGTGGCAAACTCGATCAGCCTTTTAGATATGGTGTGATTAACGGCAGTCATGAACCGTGTCTCTCGACCAGCCAGGTTCCTTAGTAACCTCATACTGGACCGAGTGCCCAAATATCGACTGCCAGCTTTCTGAAGTCTTCGACGTTCATTCTTGCGGACGTTTCGGTGATTCTTGATTTCACCACCAGCAAAGAATTTACATTTCTTGTCGGTAGTGGATGCAACTGCTAGACAATTAATACCGACATCAACACCCACGAATGTGGATGCGTCAGTCACTTTCTTGTCTGGTATATACTTCTCACAAGCTAGATGAAAGTAATACGATCCATCTCTATGCAGGCAAAGTTTAGAAGCTAGATATCTCCAAGACCCATCTAAGTATCTCTGGGCATATGCATAATTCAAGAGCTTGTACTTCTTGCGTCCTGTTAATGTGGTTATGCTCAAAGTGTCCTTAGAGAACCCAAAATCACGTTCAAATGAGAACGTAGCAGACGTTGGACTGAATTCCAATAACTGCCATTCGGTTTCTTCGATGTTAACTTGTTCCTGAAGCGTCTTATAGGCTCCTGAAACTTGCCTAGCCACATTGCAACTCATCTGAGATTTCAAGTTAAGTTTGTCTCGTAGATACCGATACGCCAATTTCTGTATCTGTCCACTGCCGATAGGCTTGACGATGCCGAATACGATTTGCGACGTATGATTCATGCCTTGTGAGAAAGCTCTTAGCAGCTCTGCTAGATCGTTATCTAGCGAATCAAGTTTCAGAATTATGGTTTTGTGAGCTGCATGGTTACGTATATTCACCCAATGCTATATATTGTTATATTGGGTGAAAGCAGCTATTACGCGCCTCCCCACCCTAAAGAGATGGGACTCCGCGCTGTTACGAAGTTGAATGACCACTAAACCGGACAGCTGTGGAGCATAGTTTTATGCTTTTACGAAATACAGAGAAACATTTAGCTAATATCAAGTATTTTTGTTAGAATTTCCACTTTTTTTTTTGAAACTTGCATATCTATATATCCAAGAGATAATGAGAATTATTAAAGAGTTTGTACAGGCGTCAAATTGCTTTATCCGCCCATGTGAATTGGGTAGTTGGGCCATCCAAATATGATCCTGGCAGGCTCGCAGATACACGGAAATCAGCATCCTAGAAAGAGCGGGAGGTGAAGTTGGATGTTCCTCATAGACGATATCATCCTCAGGTCTCTTGGGATATCAATGCCCCCTGGGTTGGACATGATCGGAACCATAGAGCAAATACAGAAGCAAGCTTATAAGGAGATATATAATCCCGAAAAAATCAAGAGCCAGATCAAGGAGAACAGGCTGCTCTACGAATTCGGAGAGTTGACGCGAGAGGAGTACGAGCGAACGAATGCAGAGCTGATGCACTATCTCAAGGTGGCAGAGGAGATCCTAAGATAGGAATGATCGAATCGGAGAGGTAACCAAGCTCTTGCAGATTCTGGATGGAGAGTGTGGAGTGGTATAGAGCGGCCCCTTCCAGGCTCGGGAAAGGCATGTTTTTCGGGGCTGCCTGTAAGTGGTGTTGTCAGGATAGGAATCCCCCGGGGAACAGCCTTTCAGGTGGACCAGAGACGTACCCGAGAAGATGGTTAGCGGAGGAAATATGAATGGTAAACCTTGAGAAAGATTCAGACAACGGGCTGGCTGGTGCAATTGATAGGATATTAGACAAGGGATTGGTAATCAATGCAGATATTACTGTTTCGGTTGCAGGAGTTGAGCTGCTGGGCATCAAGGTTAGAGCAGCGCTTGCATCCTTTGAAACCGCTGCAAAGTACGGCCTAGAGTTCCCGTCTGGGACTAACTACAAGACTGCGGCGTGGAAAGAGACGATGATTGCAAAGGAGGAATGTCCGCAGTGTGGCAAGAAAGTGCCGGCAGAAGAGCTGATGAACGAGTGCTGCCCGGGGTGTGGGTGGACTAGTGCATTGGCGAGGAAGAAGGAACGGGCTGAAGAGATGCCCATGGTTATAAAGAATGGCTATGGAACCTAAAAGGAACACAAATGCCGGACTTGTAGACCTCCTGGATAGGGTACTGGATAAAGGGCTTGTGCTAAATGCAGATGTGCTCATCTCAGTCGCTGGAATACCTCTGCTCGGCTTGAATCTCAAGGCAGCCCTCGCCGGAATGGATACCATGCTCAAGTGCGGCATATGGGAGGATTGGGATGCAGCCCAAAGGGCATGGGCAACAGAAGAGCGAAGAAGAAAGGGGCTTGACAAGCTGCCCTTGGAGGAAGGCGAGAAGATCCTCTTTAGGACCTTCGGAACTCATTGGTACTCCAAGGGAATATACCATGGCTGGAGGCCAGGATATATCTATGTCACTAACAGGCGTATATTTTTATACAAAAAGGAGCCATCGGAATTATTATTCACAGCATATTACGAAGATATAATGGGCTACGCGATTGAGAAAAAGTTGAACGTCGCAAAGAAGGAGACCGATTATCTATGCATCATGCTCAAAAATGGTGCCATCGCAAAGCTCCATCCCTCAGATGCCTATGCCGTAAAAGATGCTGTTGTCGCTGAGATGAACAGGCTTGGATTTTCCTGCAAGGAAATGTCTGCTCCAGTGATTGACGAAAATGCGGACAAATTCTTGAAGAAAGGCGAGAGGCTCGTACATTGCGAGAAGATGTGGCATCTTGAGGAGACTTTTGCACCAGGTGGCATATCCAGAGGGACGTGGAAGGCGGGCAGGCTGCATATCACATCCGAGAGAGTATGCTGGTGGCATGACTTTGATGAGCGTATTGCTTTTGATTTATCTCTGGGAGATATAGGAGCTGTGGGCATTGAGACGAGGGACCTTGGAGGCTTCGCAAGTACAAGGCCTGCTATCATAATCTCTCATAGAGGAGGAGATGCATGCTTTTCGGGTGATGTCAATTCGATGGAAAAAATAGTTGAGGTGTTAGGATCAAAGGCGATTGAAGGCGAAGAGACCGAGACATGTCCATCATGCGGAACTGAAGCACCTGTTCAGGAGCTGCTAACCAAAGGTTGCATGGCATGTGGATGGATCAGTCCAAGAGTGAGAAAGCTTGTTGCGTGAACGTCCATCGGAAATTCTCAGGAAAGCTCGACGAATCGAGCAGCTTTACCACCTTTAGAGGGAGCAAGAATCGCTTTAGGTTGAATAGCGGTCAACTAATTTTGATAAATAGGGTAGTGAGATATTGGAGAAGAAAAAGAGAGGCTTCAACTTCTTGGGGATTGACCCGACGCTTGGAATTGGCGATAAGATATTGGATTATGCCGAAGTAGAAAAGAAGCGACTGGATAAAAGCAATTACCATGCTGCCTGTCCCTCGTGTGGAAAAAGGCAACTTAGGAGCAATCTTCTCGAAAGCGGTTGCTTCATCTGTGGGTGGAGTGGTGGCGCAGAAGAGGTGGAATTGGCAAAGGCGAGGAAGAGCTTCAGCATCTCTATGGGCCTGGACGAAGGATGTGAAGGCTACAAGACGAGATGCCCGAGCTGTGGCGCTTCCCTGATAACGGAAGAGTTCAGGGCGAGAGGCTGTTATATTTGTGGATGCAATAAAAAAATAATAAATTTATGAACAATTTAGTTAAATATATCTATAAAGATTTAAAAGAGAAAATCATAGACCTGCTGACGAGCTACTATGGAGAGAGGGAGATCGAGGAGCGGATGGATTTTAAAATCTCGGAATTGAAACAAGGATCTGATGAGACTTTCTCCGAGTTGCTCTCGATTTATTCTGGGAATGAAGAGCTGAGAAATCTGATATGGAGAGGCTACGCTGAATTCGGCTATGCCCTTAGGAGGCTCGGCATATCAGCACCGAGGCAAAAAGACCTAATGGATGGGTGGGACGATAAGAGCAAAGCAATCCTCTGGCACCTTTATCAAAGAAGGTACGCAAACATAGTGGAGCTGAGCGAAGCCGTTTGTGCCTCTCACTATGAGGTGCTGAGCAGGCTAGAAGAGGTTATAATACCTGAGTCGAGGAGGATACTGGGCGAGCCGATAGTGAAATTTGAACAATCCAAGATGGATATAGTGAGCGGCAAGAAGGTATGTTTCTCCTGGTGGATCGCAGAAGAAAGGCCTGTATTAAGCAATAACGTGGAGATGTTCCATGAGGGCGAGAGGATCCTCATAATTGCAGGTTTGCCGGACGTGAAGCTTCCAGATCAGATTGATGTGTCAGCCAGATTCAAAAATGGCGTATTAGAGGTTGCCATCAAAAAATAATGGTTTGGACGTGTTGAAGATTGGTACTCGAAATAGATGAAGATAACCTGAAACATGGCGTTCTTGGGCTGGTTATGGCGATTGTTGAAGTGGTAAGGGATGCGCTCCAGATACAGGCGTTAAAGCG
>PMNG01000213.1 GCA_003162615.1 Methanothrix sp.
GCGGATGGTTTTTCATGGGAAAGGCGTAGTAGGATTTTGGGGATTTAGGATTCCTCTTAACCCAATAATAAAAAATAGCGCGGTTAGAGTGCACCCGCATATGGCAGCCATGTCCTCAGGAGCACATCCACGATGATTGCCGCAAACAGCACCGCACGGTAGCTGGCAGACTGGTAGAACAATCTTTCCCCGCGCTCCGCCGTAGGATGACGCACGAAGTCCAGATTCTGCAAAAGCAGCCAGACTCCGGCCAAGGCCGCCGCCACTAAATAGAACGGCCCGAGGCCAGCAGTGAGGCCTAAGCCGATGGACAAGGCAACTCCTATTAACCAGAATATAGCTACCATCTTTGAGGTCGCTGGTATTCCATAAGTCACGGGCATTGTCGGTATGCCCTCGGCTCTATCCCCAACCACGTCTCGGGAGGCATCGCAGTTGGTGAATCCCCAGTCGGTAATGCAGATCATCATGGCCAGGATTATGGATGCCGGATGAATGCCCGGACCCGCCTTCAGGAACCCAACCGGCTCTATGGCCAGCCACACGCCGAAGGGCACCAGCCCGAAGGCAATGCCCACGAAGATCCAGGAAAAGGGCGTGTTCCTCTTAGCCCAGGAAGAATAGATGGCGATAACGATAGTAGCGGCGACCAGGTTGACAAAGCTCTCTGGATTCAGATAAAGGGCAACAACAGCAGCCACTGCGAAAAGAAAAAGCGACCAGGCCACAGCCTCGCGTTTGCTTAGCTGCATCGATGGTAGAGGCCGGTCTGGCATGGCGATCCTGTCCACGTCTATGTCGCAGCAGTCGTTGAAGACGTATGAGCTGGTTATGGCACAATAAGCGCCCACAATAGCCAGGATAAACGGCAAGAGATCCGGCAATCCGCCGCTGACAGCGTAACTGGCAAGCAAGGCCGATGCCGCTGGCAATGCAAGGTCCATTGGAGCCAGCGGAGGCCGCAGTAACCGGATGTGTGCCTTGAAACGCGAGAGGTTCATCAGGCTCATTTAGGCCAGCACTATCTAAATAAAACCCTCGAAGAGCCCGAGGTCCAACTCGGGATTCACCAGATAGTCCAGGCGTCCTGGCTCACGCAGAAGTGGATACATCTCCCGTCCTTTGGCCATGCCCAGCCTGCGCAGCAAGCCGTTATCTGGAGCATCAACCCTTATAAGCTCGGCAGCCTCCGGGCATCGTTGGTTCTTTACAAATCCATCTTTGGTGAAGAAGTAAGCCCCCCCGCCCTTTTGTCTATAAGGCTCATAGAGCGAGGAAAACTCCCTGGCCACGAAGTTGGCCATCTTGAGGGTCTTGTTGGATCGATTTATAGTGATGTGGCCGTAGTCCGGAGGCACCAGCACCTTGTCCCCAGATGAGGCATTAACTGCCACCACGTAGCTCAAGTCCTGTTTCTGCAAAAGGTACAATGCCTCGCCCTCTAGCACTTCATAGATCTCCGGATAGGAGACGCTACCTCCGGGAGGCAGAGGATGGTAGTGGCCAGCGGTCTTGATATACTCCCTTCCAAGCATAGCGGGAGGGATCACTGTGATATCGTACCGGAGGCCCTGGTCGAGAAGCCGGTCGCGATCTGCCCTGGTGAGGTAAAGATCCCTGTACATGTAGTAGAGCTCGAAGTTCTGGGCACTAGCCAACCACTCTTGATCGAAGATCACATCCGACATGTCGTAGAGACGGCGAATGTCAGGCTCTTTGAGCTTGCTTCCAAACTCCAGTTCCCTCATTCTTAGCACCATGCCTACATCAGGTTCATGGTTTATATTGATAGTCCCTGCTATCTCATTATGGCCTTATGGCTGGTCACGCCCCCTGCAGAGCTGAGGCGATGTCCCTCCCTCTCTGGCGAGTTTAGGCTAATGGCAGTCTAGGGATCCATCGATGGTGAAGTACTCCGTAAGGACCTTCTTGTAATCGACTATGATATCCACCTTCCACATGCCGGGCATGCGGGCGGGATCATTTCCCTTTATCTTGAGACTGGACCAGAGCGGCGCTGCCCATAGTCCAGCCGGCCCGTCGACCGGCGGTATCACTCCAAAGGACCTTGAATAGACTCTTCCCTCCGGATAGTACCATCTCCACTCGACATTGTGGACCTCAAGGTCCCTCCACACCAGAACCCAAGAGACTGCCTGGTCGTCATCTGTTGAGAAGGTGCTCGTCCTTCCGATAGGTTCCGAGTATTTGCCTATGTCCGAGGCCATAGTATGCTCGCTGACCAGAAAGAACATGGGATCTGCCTGTACAGCTCCTCCAGCGAGCAAAAAGGCCAAAACGGCCAAAACTAACTTGAATCCTTTCATCGCTGCTCACCTTATAAGTTTGTTTAATACCCCATCTATCTATAATAAATGACTTCATTATAAAGATACCGATCCTTACCTATGGTCATAGGTAGAATTCGGATATCAAGGAAGTGCGACTCACCAATTCAAGGTAGAGTCCCGGACACAGGGTACCAGCTACGTAAAACAGATACAGCTTAAAGATATGGATTATTGGATAATTGTTTCTAAAAAACCAGCGGCTCGATTTCATTTATCGTGGCAATAGCTCCAGGGATATCCACAACGCTTACCGCTGCATCCATTATGGTTCCGTCGCCTGTGGCTATAACGCCCTTCATCTCTTTCAACTGGCGATCGACGTCTTGAGCAGTCCTGACCATTCCCAGCACATCATGTTCAGCCATAACCCGGCGCATCAAGACCGCAAGTCGGCCACTCATGCTGATCTGTTGATCCAAGAGAACCTCGGTTACGACCGGGCATGCTGATGCTAGCAGATCGAAGATTGCGTCGAGGGCTGGAGCTGTTAGGTCTGAGGGTCTGTAGCTCCTGAATATCCCCTGGGCATCGCGAAGGAATCCGTCGTCGCAGAGATATACGGGTTTTCCTCCGAGGAGGCTTTCCACCGAGATAAGCACGTTGTACCCATCGATAAACAAGGCTCTTCCATGAAGAGCTTTCAAGGGCTGAATCTTATCCCTGCGTGCTTTAGCCGTATCTGAGGCCACCACAACTCTTGTCAGCACGAACCTCTGCTCTTCAGGGAGACGGTGATGATCGGACACAAATCTTATGGCCGACTCCTTTGGGTATCCATGATCCACCAGGTACCTGGCGTCCCGGGCAGCTGCCTTCAGCACTTCGTTGGCTTTGGCTTGTTCTCTATAGACCGTCTGACCTCCTCGTAAAGATCGCCGCCATGCGAGTCTATGGCGACTACCATTGGTCCCAGATCTAAAGCCTCGAACTCCCAGAGGGCCTCGGCCATCCCCAGCTCCTTAAGGTGAACTTCCCGTATTTTGAGCTGCTTAGCGGCCACCGCTCCGCAGCCTCCTGGATAAGCTAGGTACACTGCCCTTCCCCGGAAAGGCTTGCCCGGCAAGCCGCCTTTGCCAATGATGGCTCGAACGCCCAGATCGAGAATGAAGTGGGTGTACCTGTCCATCCTCCCGCTTGTGGTAGGACCTGCAGAGATGACCTTCTGGCCTCTGATCAACGGGCCGCAGTGGTAAAGGGCAGCACCCTTCAGTTCAACGGGGCTTCCCTTAGACTTGAGCAGGGCATGAGCCTTGTCCCTGGCCGTGAATAAGGTACCACATAGAAAGACAACGTCTCCTACGTGTAAGGATTCTATGTCCTGGACGGAGAGGGGCATTTTGAGCTTATGCTCCACTTACCTCACCACCTTCGAGGCGCACCTGTGGGCCCAGCACTGAAAGTTTATGGCCACAGGAAGCGAGGCCGTGTGACAGGATGCCTTCTTAATCCTCACTCCTAAGGCGGTAATGTCGCCTCCCAGGCCCATGGGGCCTATCCCAAGGGAATTGATTTTTCTAAGAAGGTCCAGCTCCTGCTCGGAAGACCCCGGCATGTTGAACAGAGCCCGTTTGGCTAGCCTTGCTGCCAGGTCGAAGGTTCCACCTATTCCTATGCCGAGGAACAGAGGTGGGCAGGCGTTGGCGGCACGTTCGGCAATCTTCTGTAAAATGAAATCAAAAGGATCGTCGGCAGGGTTCAGCATCCCGACAAGGCTCATGTTCTCTGAGCCAGCACCCTTTGGAAAGGCAGTGATGCGCAAGCCGTCCCCGTAAACCTCGTCCACGATCAAGTCGGGAAGCATAACGCCAGTATTGTCTCCGGAGTTCTTTCGGCTGAGCGGATCAACAACATTGGGCCTGAGCGGCACCTCCAAAGTTGCCCTGCGAACTCCTTCGGCTATGGCATCGCGAAGATCAAAATCTATATCCAGGTCGCGACCTTTCTGCAAATTGAAAATAAGAAGGCCGGTGTCCTGGCACATGGGCAAGCTCTCAGACTGAGCGATGTGAATGTTCTGGAGGATCAGTTGAAGCTGGGACCTGGCCACCTGATTGGTTTCCAGCTCGAAGGCCTGCTCTATCAGCGTCTGAACCCAAGGTGGCAGCGAGGTCTCAGCCTCCCGGAGAACCCGTACGGTAGCCTCTATAACTTCAGATTTTCTCATCTTTGCCGCCTATCTTGATCGGCCTGGACTGATCAGGTATGGTCAGTTCTGTATTTATTCCTAGAGCTTTTTCCAGGGCGTGCTTGTGCAGGTCTGCCGATGTGTGGATTCCTCCTGGAGTCCCGCGCACGGCCCGGCAGGGGTACTGCTGACACAGAAGGCCCGCCAGGGCGGGTGCTTCCTCAACAGTCTTGCCTACGAGCCCCTGAGCCACGTGCCAGGTTCCTCCGCAGGGGGAGCCTCTGACAACCTTCACTGAGGTTATCCGGCCGTCCTTCGTCTCCACATCGAACACGGGACTGCCTAGACGTTCTGCAAAAGCGTCTACCGCAGGTATGCCGCACTTATCCAGGGTGCAACAGATCTCATCCACCTCGATGTGGATACCGTATTTTCTAGCAAGGTCCTCCAGCTCGCCTATGGACCCCGCCCTGCCCATTCCACCAGGTATGACGACCGCCTTAACCCCCCGTTCTCCTGCAAGCTTTACAATCGAGGGGGTCAGATCTGGATGAAAGGTGTAGAGGATTAGAATGTCCGACTGAAAAACCCGAAGGTCCAGATTAAGACCTTTAAGGAACTCTTCTGGATCCTCTATGAACCCCGGGAGCAGCTCAGGGATATCGGCCGTCACGACTTCAAAGTCAGTTTGCTGCCTGATGGTTTCTATTAGGCGTTCTCCGTACTTGCCTCTCTTGACCACACCAACCCGCATGGAAGAACATTCGGCAAGGCCGGTTAAATAAATTCCTTTTGCCGGCGAAAAGATATTTAGGTAGCCAACAGAGCTGGGCTATGATTCCGGCAGTGCTCATTGCTGGCACTCACAGTGGGGTAGGCAAGACAACGGTGGTCCTGGGGCTCATGGCTGCTCTTCGGAGGCGCAGCTTGACTGTCCAGCCCTTCAAAGTGGGGCCGGATTTCATAGATCCATCACACCACACGGCTATCTGCGGCCGCACTTCCAGAAACCTGGACATATTCATGATGGGGGTTGATGGAGTCAGGCGATCTTTTAACAGGGGAGTAGCAGGTGCGGACGTGGCAGTGGTTGAGGGGGTCATGGGGCTGTTTGACGGCCTGGATGCATCTGAGGAGGCAAGCACAGCCCAATTGGCCAAGGCCCTTGACATTCCAGTCCTGCTGGTCATAAACGTCCACGGCATGTCCCGGAGCGCGGGCGCCATGGAGATGGGGTACGCGAACTTCGACCCCGGTGTACGGCTGGTCGGAACCATTCTCAACCACGTAGGAAGCGATCGACATCTATCCATCCTCCGGGAGTCACTTAAGCTGCCGATCTTTGGAGCCTTGCCGCGCAGCCCACAGGTAGAACTGAAGAGCAGGCACTTGGGATTGCAGATGGGATTCGAGATGGAGCACGATCTGGAGGCGCTTGCATCCCTGGTGGAGGCTCATGTCGACATCGAAAGTATTCTCGACCTGACCTATGAACCATGCTGCGCCACTGAAGCAGAGGAGGCGGGCGACGCAAAGGTCCGGATAGGAGTAGCAATGGACGAAGCATTCTGCTTTTATTACGAGGAGAACTTCGCAGAGCTGAAGAGAAGGGGAGCGGATCTTATCTACTTCAGCCCCATGCGCGACGAGCTTCCGGATGTGGATGGATTGTACATCGGAGGGGGCTATCCTGAGCTTTATGCAGCGCAGCTAGAGAGTGGCAAGGCTCGCATGCAGATCAAAAAGACGTCCCAAGACGGCATGCCCATCTACGGTGAGTGCGGTGGACTGATGTACCTTGGACAGGATCTAGTCTCTGAAGATTCAACCCACCGCATGGTTGGAGCCCTGCCGGCAACCACTGTTATGACCAAAAAGCTCCAGGCCTTGGGTTATGTGAAGGCATGTGTAGTCAAGCCAAACCCGATTGTGGCTCTGGGAAAAGCCATACGAGGTCACGAGTTCCACTATTCCAGAATGGAATGCGAGGATGACGCCGAGTTCGCCTACCGGCTAAGCAGGGGTCGCGGCATTCAGGACGGCTGGGACGGCCTAGTAGAGTATAACACTCTTGGAGGGTACTTGCACACTCATTTTTATACGTATGCGGTTGATAGGTTTATCGATAGCTGTGGGGCCTACAGTCGGAGATGATATTCTCAAAATTATTACCATAAAGTGGTTTCTGACACAATGATCAGCAATTATTTCGGATGTATCAAGATTAATTTGTCTTTTTTAGAGAAAAGATTAAATTATGTAGCTAACAAGGCAAGGGGTTAATCAAAAATGGATATATTATGAAGAGTTCGATTAAGTATGGATTGGTGCTTTTCTCCGTGCTAATGGCCGTCTCTTTTGGAGTGGCTCTTGCAGAGAAACAGATGGCGTCCAACAATACCAGTAAGGTCATGCCGTTGAACAATACAACCAAAGTTGTGGGAAACAATACGACCAAGGCAGTAGGAAACGATAGCAAGCTGACAGTAAAGTCCGTAACGAACAACACCAGCAAGGCAATGCCATTGAACAATACAACCAACGTTGTGGGAAACAATAGTAAGCTGACAGTCAAGGCCGTAACGAACAACACCAGCAAAGCAATGCCGCTGAACAATACAACCAAAACCGTACCTATGAACAACAGCAGCAAACCGTCAAAGTAAAAGCGAATAACTACCTTAGCCGGGGCTGAATGCCCCGGGATTACAATATTAGTTGAGATATCGCGTAGGGTCTTTGCTAATGGGCAGGAAGTATCTCAGCTTTATAACACCAGCCTTACGATCTAGTTCTCATGAATATTCCAGATGCCATAGAGGCAGGTATCAAAGCTGTCGCGAAAGATTCACTAACAATTGTCTTCCAAGCCGTATTTATCGCTAATACACTTGTGCCCCCAACAGGGTGATCGGTAGAATGCATGACAGACACTCATACAAACATTTTTCGCCAAGGACGAAATAGATGTGCCTGGAGGGAATATATTGAAGCTCTATCTCGCTATCATCGCCGTCATACTCCTGGTAGGATCAGTGCCGGCGTCCACAATCATTGTTTGCCCTAGTGGTTGCAACTACAGCACCATACAGCAGGCCATAGATTCCTCCCACGCGGGGGATACCATTCTGGTTCAAAGCGGAACGTACAACGAAAACGTCTACGTAAGCAGAGAGCTTACCCTTCGCGGCGTGGACACCGGCAAAGGAATACCGGTGGTTAACGCTGGAGGATCTGGTAGCGTAATAACCCTTTACGCCGATAACATAACCCTGGAAGGGTTCAATGTGACCGGCTCGGGCAGCTGTGGCTGTGGAAATGCGGGCATAAGGATAATGTCCAACAACAGCACCATCTTTGGAAACACCGCTTACGAGAATAAGTACGGGATCTACTGCGCAAATCACATAGGCAACAGGATATACCAGAACAATCTGGTAAAGAACAACATCAGCGCCTATGATGGAGGCAGTAACAAATGGTACGAGGATGCGGGAACCGAAAATGGCATCGTTGGACTCGCCCCTGGACACATGGCCGTAGGTAACCGCTACAGCGACTTCAATCAGCCTGTTCAGGGCTGCAACGACACCAACAAGGACGGGATATGTGACTCGCCTTATAAAATTGCAGGAGGCTTGAACGTCGACAAATATCCTTTGATTTCTGGGATCGCTGCTCCCTGACCCCTTTATTTTGGTCAGCCTTAGGTCCCTTCAGCCATTCGATGCGACCTATCAGAATGAGGTGCCTCCTCGGGTAGAGATTTATCCATGCCCGACAATATCTTCTGGAGGCGATCGGATTGGAGATAAGTGAAGGTTCCCTGGTCATGTACAAAGGAACGGGAACTGTTGGCGTTGTGAAGGTTCTGTTGGATGAAGAGGACGGCAAGTGGGCGTTTCTGGATTCCACGGGCCTGTATTATCATGTCAGCACACTTGAGCCCATCGAAAAAGTCCCTGAGAGGAAAGAGCTAGGTGCTGGCTCACTTGAAGACCTGGAGCAATTGATGAAGTCCCAACAGGAGATGATGGACAGGGCCAAGATGCAGGACGAAAACCTGGAGACTGGAGGATAGGGAAGAAAGCTAGGGCTCAATCCATTCAACTTTTATCCGCTCATCCAGCTCGATCAAGGCTGCATATCCCTGACGCATTTCCCCGACGTTCACCACCGTAGTTTTACCCAGTTCGGCCTTGCCTCTGTCCTCGTGGATGTGGCCGCAGATGAGCAGGTCGGGACAAAAATCATCGACGTAACGGCGTAGGCTCACGCACCCAACGGACTCACCGCTGTAGACGACGTCGCAAGCGCCACGAGGCGGCTGGTGCGACAACACAACTCTGCAAGCCGATCCTGAAATCTCACTGTGGGTCTTTGACAGCGATTCGTAAGCATCCTCCATAGGCAAGTAAAATCTCTTTGGATCGTTGATCCTCGCGGGGTCGTGGATCGCCATACCGCCGAAACCGACAAAGCCGATTCCACTGGACTGACACGATCTGCCGTGCATCACCTTCAGGCCTGCGTCTCTCCAAAGATCGAGGACAAACCCCTTGGGGTCCATGTTGCCTGGAACAATCAGTACAGGCGGCCCAAGGCTGGCCAGGGCTTCTGCTACCCGCATGGCATCCTCTGGCGTGCCGCCGTTGTGCAGGTCGCCGCAGAAGGCGATGAGGTCCACATCCAGGTCCTCTAACTCGGCGAGCCGCTCTGCGTGACCGTGAAGGTCGGCCATTCCGAGGATTCTGATGGGGCGTTCCATTTCGTCTTCTCCTACAAACAAAAGGCTGCCTTTTGGGGTCGGTTAAGTAATAGCCATTCGATTCAAATCATGAAAAAGTTTGCGGAGAATTGGAGAGCTGATGGCGGACAATCTCATAATCCTCGGGAAAGGAAGCTTAAAATTGAAAAATTATATCAATGATAAGGCGCACTAATAAGTTGAAGGTGCATGCAATGGCAGGGAAAGGCTACAAAATAATCGAACTGGTCGGATCTTCTCCCGACGGTTGGGAGGAGGCAGTCAAGCAAGTAGTGGACACGGCCTCCACAGAGCTGACCAACATGAGGATAGCCGAGGTCATGGAGCTGGACACGAGGCTGGAAGGCGGGAAGATAGCAGAGTACAGGGCCAAGGTCAGGTTGTCCTTCAAGGTAGAGAGGGAGCCAGAAACACTATAGATTAACCAACGGTATCACCAAGTAAATGGTTCGCGCCATTCGGTAGTTTATTAATTCTGCCAAACGGAAATGCTCATGGAAAAATAGCCAGATCCAACCCTGCCAGAAATATGAATACAGCTACGAAAATTCTGAACTGGTCCTGAGGAACTCTTTCTACAACTTTTTTGCCGGTTACCGATCCCACCAGCGATGCCGGAATGAAGATCAAAAGGCCGAACATCATCAGAGGTTCGAGCCTCGTACCCCCTGTATAGTACGTTGCAATGCGGGTAGAGTCTATGACCAGCGCGATTGCTCCGGAGGTCGCAATATAAACGGCCTTCGGCAAGTCAAAGGCGCTCAGGAACATGCCTCTTACGGCTCCACCAATCCCGAAGATGCCAGCCAGAAATCCGTAGGATGCTCCTCCGGCTGATGCGGTAAGCGTCTTCTGCTGCAACCTAAACCGTGGATTAACCAGGATAAATAGGACGTAGATGATGAGAAATCCGCCTAAAGCTCTCGAAAGAATTTCTTTTGGGACATCGAGTGAGATGGATGCACCAATGAAACTGGTGATTATGCCAGGCGCACCGAACGCGAGTAGCAACCACCACATTATCCCTTCACGAAACAGCAGCACCTGCCAAAGCGAACCGAACACATGGATGATGCCGACGAGGAGAAGCGTTTCAGGCAGCGGCAAAAAGAGCAGCAGAACAGGCGTCATAATGGTGGCTATGCCAAATCCAGTCATGGCTCCAATTCCGCTTCCGAGAATTGAAAGCAATGCGATGTAGACAATCTGCATTTCCATGGTATAATATTCTTGATGCAAGATTAAGGTATGGTGAATAGTACAAGGACAACTGGAGAAAGCTGGGATATCTCAAGCGCTGTTTAGGGCGAACTTCAGTTGTGAGCCGGTAGTTTTTTGGATGTGGCTCTGTTGGAACTCTTAGAACATTTGCAGACTCCGAAAAGCAGACCGTTCCCTAGCCAGGCGGGACGCCTCCCAGTACAGCTAGAAGCTGAATATTTACTCAATAAACGGCGTTTTTTTCAGGAAAGTCCTGCAATGTCTTTTGTGGACCATAGCCCGCCCAGTCCATCAATTTTATTGTTATATGTTCCATGGTCTTGGGGTGTGGCTTGAACTTCTCTGTTGCCCGATACGTTTCATTCTCTTTATCGAATTCCAGATAATCATTCAGAAAATCCTGAATTAAAACATCCATCTCATCTTTTACCTTTTTCTTTAATCCGGTTTCCTCTGGAACACCAACCAAGCTGGATAACCGCTCTAATCCTACATGCACTAATTTTATCAGCTCTTTTCCATCACAATTAGGGTCAAAAATTTGCATAACTATATCGATAAGTCCCCTTCGTATCTCCTGACCTTTCATCTCAGGAAGTAATGTAATAGGGATTTCCGGAAGCCGTCTTAAGTCAGTACCCTTAGAAGCTATTAAAGCATCTCTTAACTTTTGGTTATTTATATAATTTTCTTTCTCAACTTCGAGATGGTCTTCAACTATAAGCTGGCAATATTGCCCATCATCGACGGATAACAATCTACTGCTCAAAACATCTGGTGGACCCCTATGAGAGATCAATCCGTATCTGCCGAGATTCCGTGGATCTATTGATGAATACGACCCTAAGGCTATATTTTTTGATCCGAGTTGAGTAGTAAGCTCCAACACAGCCCAACCATCATCGGAACTAGCTACTATATCGGGTTTATTTTCTTTTCCACCTTTAGTCATACAAGACCGTTCCACAATATAGTGAGTAAATCCTGCAGCTTTAAAAGGTCCTATAAAATGCGGCCTTCTATATTGGTGGAATAATTGTAGCGTATTCCTCCAAAGAAGCATCTTGTCATCTAAATTAGGCAAATACCTCTACTCCATCGTGATAAATAGTTGCCTTCCCAGCGTTATCTTCCCCTTGTGTAACGGCAAGACGAGGGGCAGCATTAACGCAGCCATTTGCAGGTATAGTCATATGGGCATAATCTGGCCCAAGATCTAACAAGATCCGATCCCACGTGTGAAGGTCTATACCCTTGAACCTTCTAAAGTCAGGACTATTCTCAGTTTCGACTAGCCAGAGATTCATCTCACCTTTTCCTTTAGCCACAGTACTGGAAAAGGCATTCAAATCTATCTCTTGGCTAAAATCTATCTCAAAAGCACCTACCGCGGAATTGCGTAAATCTGTCGCTTCTTTGAGGGCATCGGTATACCGATTTGCCATTTCAGAGATCCAGAGCAAGGTTTCATCTACATCTGTCGCTCGATTAATAGTTACCTTACCATCGCTATACCATTCTGTAGAGATGGAGATTGAACCTCCGGACCTCTTCTGCCATCTTACACTATAGATTGCGAAATCTTCTTTAGCCTTCTCAAGAAGCAAATATAAACTCTGGATATGACGGTTTGCTCCATACCACGCCTTAAAACTAAGGTTACTGGCCGTTTCTTCAGGAGAGAGCCCATCTAAGAACCGTAGCCCTAAGCCCCTTTCGACCCAACCATTCATATTTTCCCAATGTAAAAGATGTTTTCTCGATAGCCAGCACTTATCCAAACCTTTATTATTCTTTATCCAATCATTTATAATAGAATCTGATTTAGTTGCATCTATTAAGCTATAAAGTATCCATACGCGATCTCTACTCGTATCCAAGAAAAACGAATTGGGATATTGAGGACTAAGGTTTGCATACCAATCAGTAGCATCGAGCCGTTTCCATTCGCCAAATTGACACCTTACCCTATCAAGAGATAAATTACTCTCAATTAAATAAGCTTTAAGCTGAGTGGAGTACGTTTTTCCAAATTGCTCTAAAGAGTCCTCATTATTTTCAAACCCAGCTTGAAAGAGTTCTTCAAGTTCTCGAAGGGTTTGGATTTGGCGCATAATAATCACACCTATCTCATTAAGATACTTTATTAATATATATCCTATTCGGAGTTATGCCACTGTTAATGTAACTCACACTATCGATCCATGATTGTTCGATCTCTGTTCATATCTAAAAAGCTGATGTTTAAAAAGAATTATTTACTACGTAGATTCTATAGAGGTTTAATAGATAAATAAAATTTAAAAAAAACCTGCATTAGGCCTTCATAGCCTTGATTCCCGTCCTGCGCCAGCTTGTTCCCACCGTCTCAGCTTTTGCTTTGTACGGAGAGATTGACCACTAGGCTACCGAAAACCATTCCTCTCGACTGATCCGGGCTTTCCGCGGAATCTCTGCCAATAAATCGATGCTTATTTCTCCACCATGGGATTTGGAATGATAGCCAATGTGGTCTCTTTCTCTTCATATGCTGATGCCTTTTTCCTGGAAAGGGGCCCTTGAATCCAAGCTCTTTCAGCCGCCTGATCAGCTCTGACCGCGATACTGGGGAGAGCTTAGACAGCAGATATCGGCTCCTTCGAGACGCTTATGGTTTGACCACCGATCGGAGAAGAGCCAGATTCCACAACAGATGAGCTGCTATCCAGTCTTCAAGAGCCTCGATGAAATTCCGGCGTGCATCCTCAATAGTGCGCCCGGTCGCCCACACGCCATCCAATTCGGGGACATCTACGAAATATGGCTCATCACCATTATCGATGACTTTATACTGGGCCTTTTCCAAAGCAGCCTGGATATATTCCGTGAACATTTCAAGATTCTATTCGGGCTTCAAAGGATATGAAATATGCGATTTGGTCAAAAAGCAAAAAAAGCTGGAAAAACGAAATTGAAGGCAGAGTCTTACGCCCCCGTCCTCGCTACCTCTGCCCCTGCTTTCAGCGCATCATCCAGCTTAGCCACATCAGGCCCTCCGCCCTGTGCCAGCTCAGCCTTTCCTCCGCCCCCTCCGCCCAGCGTTTTTGCGGCAGCCCTGATCATGTCTCCTGCCTTGACCCCGCGCTCAAGCCCGGACTTTCCGATGGCGGCCACCAGCTTGCCGGTATCACTACCAAGCAGGACAACATAATCCTGCTCCGCCAGCAGAGTAGCTGCCTTAATGAGAGCATCGATATCCGCGCTGCCCATCTTATGGACGACCACATTAAGACCGTCCATTAATTTTGCCTCGGACGCCAGCGATTTAAGATGAACCCTGGCCAGATCCTCCTTCAGCCGCTCGATCTCCTTCTGCTGACCCTTCCACTCCTCGAAGAACCTGCCGGCTGTCTTCGGAAGCTGCTCGGAAGTCACTCGTAGAACGCCTGCAGATTCCGCAAGCAGATCGTCCCTGTACTGGCTGGCCCGAACGGCAGCTTCGCCTGCGGCAAACTCGATACGCTCAACGCCGTCCTGGATACGCTCAGTGTGCAGTATCTTAATTGCCCCGATCATTCCGGTGTTGGTAACGTGCGTACCAGCGCAGGCCTCGATGTCCGAGCCCACCTTTACGACCCGGATCTGGTTGCCCGGCGGGACCCCTCCCTGGTAGAGCTCGAAGCCGAATATCTTCTCTGCCTCGGAACGCGGCAGGAACTGGGTGTCTACAGGTATGACCTCCATCACTCTGCGGTTGGCCTCAAGCTCGATGGCCTTCAGCTCCTGCTCTGTGATGCGCTTGAAGTGTGATAGGTCCAAACGAGCCCTGTCC
Source organism: Methanothrix sp. (assembly GCA_003162615.1). Lineage (GTDB taxonomy): Archaea > Halobacteriota > Methanosarcinia > Methanotrichales > Methanotrichaceae > Fen-7. The sequence continues at coordinate 14,277 of PMNG01000213.1, forward strand.
TCGCTCTTCTGGGCACCGGCCTGCCAGATGTGCTTGCCTAAGACACGCTTGGCCGAATCGTGGACCAGGTGAGTGGCCGTGTGGTGCCGTGCGTGTGCCAGACGCCTACGCATGTCCACTCTACCGGTTACGCGGTCGCCGGGAACAAAACCTCCGGCTGCCTTCACCAACTCATTCTCAAGTATGTGGACGACAATGTCCCCGACCTTCTGAACATCTATAACCTGAAAAGTTACGCCGCCTTTCTCCAGAGTTCCGTGATCGGCTGGCTGGCCTCCGCCCTCCGGATAGAGCAGGGTCTTGTCCAGGACTATCGAGCCGTCCTCCAGGATGGTTTGCACCTTAGCCTCGAAGACCTGGTCGAAGGGATGGTCGTAGAACAGAAGCACTGTCTTCTCTCCGGGTATGACAACCTGCTTGACCGCCTCCTGCTCAGACTTGAGGTGAGAGGACGCCACAAGTGAGTAGAAGTTGTCCGGCAGCTCAACCGTTGCTCCCTGCTCTTCTGCCGATTCCCTGGCAATCTCCGGGGGTATCCCGTGAGTATCGTAAAGGGAGATCATCTCCTTCAGAGGTATTGGCTGACCCAGCTTTGCGAAATGCTGGGCGGTCTTCTTGACAAGCTTTCTTCCCTTTTCAAGGGTCTCGGCGTACTTCTGCTCCTCTTGGGCCAGGATCTCAGAGATGGTCGGGAACCTCTCCTGCCAGTCAGGATAGTCGAGCCTGGATATCTGCATCTCGACCAGCTCCGAGAGCGGCATTCCAATTCCCAGATCCTTCATCTGTCGAAGCGTCCTTCTTATGACAAGACGTGCGAGGTAGCCAGCCTTGACGTTGGATGGGATTATTCCGTCTCCCAGCATGAAGGCCAGACATCTTGTGTGGTCCACCACAGCATAGACCCTCTCCATTGGAGCTATGATCCGCTCTAGCTTCTCAGGGAGTATTCCGATATTCCTTGCGATCTTCTCCCTGATCTCCTTCATGCTCGAGATGTCCAGGTCAACCATTCCCGCCAGTCGGGCATTCTGGGCGAAGATCTCGGCGTACTCCGGGTCCGACAGGTTGTGCTCGACCCCTGCAAGGTCGGCGACCTTTCTCACAAGATCCGGGAATATGGCATCGTAGATGGTAGGCGTGCCCTTGGATGCCCACACGAACCTCTCAAGGCCGTAGCCGGTGTCGACGATGTAGTTGTCCATCTTGCTGTAGCTTTCGCCCTTTATCTGGATGGGACCGCCCGGAGTGGCCTTCAGGTCCATGAAGACGAGCGTGGCCAGCTCGAGGCCAGCCACCATGCACTCAACGCTCGGACCTGCGTTGCCGCCGCCAGCCCAGGGGTTCTCTTTGTAGGTGACGGCCAATGGGTCCATCCCCAGGCCCAAAAACAGGTCGTCGCAAAGCTGAACCGTACGGTCCTTCCAGTAGATCTCCCTCGACCTGGTGTTGAATACATGGTGAGCCATCATCTCGAAGGTGGTGAGATGCCGGCCACTTCGGCCCACGGAATCCAGATCGTCCAGCCTGATGCATGGCTGGCTGATAGTCAATGGATTGGCTGGAGGCGGAACCTGACCCGAGGTCACGAAAGGTTGGAAATCAGCGATCGATGCAATGGTGAGATAAATGTCGTCACGCCATCGGGCAACCACCGGATATCTGGATATGCGCGTGTGGCCTCTGGCCTCGAAGTAGCTCAGATAGTGCTCCCGCATCTCGTCAAGGCTGTGCTCGCGCTTGAACACGGGAGCGCCAATGAATGTGTAAGGATCGCATGGCGGGTCGCCACAGGTCTTTCTGGCCGCATCCCTGGTCCAGAAGAACTTGTCGCAGCTTGGGCATTTCCGACGTTCGAACCCTCCGTCTGCGAAGAAATCCAATCGATACTCATCTTCGGAGAACATCTTGATCAGCGGGATTGGAAGGATGCAACAACGCTAAAAGCCTTTCTCAGGAACAGTCACTCAGAATGCCAAGCTGGATTATTTTGTTCAAGAGGTCTAGCGGTCTATGAATCAAAACCTTCGTAAAAAGATGGATAGCAAAAGAATCGGTCTTCTGAAAAGGAAGCGTGAATGGCTGCCACTGAGGCCCGGCCATCCCAGCAATCCGCCTAATTCACGCGTATAACCTTCAGCAGCGAGACCACTGGCACCCCTCCGATCTCGTCGGTTCCCTTCTTGTCCATCAGTACTGCTATGGCGCTGATCTTCGCTCCATGTTCGTCCAGGTACTCGACTGTCTCTTCGAGCGTGCGACCTGAGGTCACAACGTCGTCGATTATGATGCACTCCTTGTCCTTGACATCGGCGAAGTTTGCGCTCAGGTTGCCGCGCAGCTTCTTACCCTCTTGGGAGAGCATCTGCTTGGACGGGGTGTAAACCGCTAGCTCGACAGACAGATCATTGGCAACCATACTGGCCAGGGGAAGACCGCTCAGAGCTATGCCAACCACTACGTCCACGCCGCAATCGCTTGATATAAGGCTCTCGTCAATGATGTCCGAAAGCGCCTGGGAGACGTGGCTCAATCGGAAGGCGGATTTGCCTATCATCGACCAGTCGACAGAGATGTCCTTGGGCCCCTGGGTCGTTCCCATCGTTTCGGCATGGGTCAGCAACCAGGTTACAGTCTCACTGGAGACGTTCAGCTCTTCCGAGATCTGGCCCTCCACCAGCCCCTCAGATTTCAGTTCAGTAGCCTTCTTTATTAAAGTCTCAATGTTCTTCATCTAATCCTCCTCTTTTTCCTCCGGAAGGGAGTTCCGCAATCTGGACAGGTCTCTCCATCAAAGGTCGCGCCGCACGCAAAGCACCTTGAGACGCGCTTTATCCCTCTCTTGATCAAAGGCTGCCCTATTGGCTCGATTGGGATTCCCAGGTAAAGCGCAACGTTCTGTACTGCGTAGTCATCCGTCGCAAGCCTCGCCTGGTACTCCAGTGCCTTGGCCAGGACATCCAGGTCGGCCTGGGAGAGGACACGAATATCGCCTGTCTCTCTGGCCGCCTCTGTTGCTCTTTTGAGGGCATTAACAGAGGGGCTCTCAACCCTTGCCCCGCAAATCTGAAGAAGCAACCTCGAGCGGATGTCCTTTAGCTCGCGCTCGACTGCGGGGACTGTAATCAGCTCTCCTTCCAACCTTTTGCCAAGGATGAAGACCGACGAATCGGCGACGATGCACGCACACATCCAGAGGTTCTTGGAAGTTATACTACTTGGATTTTTGCCCGGACCAAAACGCTATTATCGTATGATGCTCTCGTGGAGTGGGATGGCCAAGAACAGGAAAAAAGGCNNAACACTGCGACAAAGAGTTCAATGCCCAAGATCAGGCCAAAGACCCCAGCAGAGCGAAGGAAAACCCAGATTGACGGCATAAAGAAGACCGTTTACCCATCAATTCTCGGTGCGGCCGCGGGCTTTACCTGCTTCTACAGCCATAGCTTAATAAACCAGCTTCCGTGGCATTTCGTGTTGCTGATGGTCATCGGGGCAACCTATTTTGTTCAGAAGGTGACGTATCCGTTACTAGGAATAGACGCCGCCGATTTCAAAGGTAAGGACTGGTTTTATGTCGAGTTTATGGTGATCGACCTTTGGCTTGTTTCCTGGACACTGCTTCTGAACTAGGAGCATAAGGAGTCGGCCATGAGGATAGCAGTAATAAATCGAGATCGATGCCAACCTCGGAAGTGTTCCAAGGAGTGCGAGTACTTCTGCCCACCGGTGCGCACCGGGGACGAGACCATAGTCTTCGAGGACAGCAAGCCCCTGATAACGGAGAACCTGTGCGTGGGATGTGGTATCTGCGTTCGAAAATGCCCGTTTGGTGCCATCACCATAACCAACCTTCCCGAGGAGATGGAGGCACCAGTTCACAGATACGGCCAGAACGGGTTCGCCCTTTACGGCCTGCCCATTCCGATGGAAGGAAAGGTAACGGGAATCCTCGGACAGAACGGAATAGGAAAATCTACAGCCATCTCCATTCTATCTGGAATACTGAAGCCCAACCTGGGCAAGAACGCCTCTTGGGACGAAGTCCTCGAGAGGTTCACTGGTTCTGCACTGGGCGATTACCTCAAGAAGGTAGCAGACCAAGGAATCAAGACGGCTTATAAACCTCAGTACGTGGACCGCATTCCCAAGAGCTACTCCGGTCCTGTCCGTGGACTTCTTGACCGCACTGACGAACGAGGTGCTCTTGAAGGCCTCGTGGAGAATCTGGGCCTCTCGAGGTTAATGGACCGGGAGATAAGCGGACTCTCAGGAGGAGAGCTGCAGCGGGTTGCCATTGCGGCAACGGCGGCACGCGATGCGGAGTTTTACTTCTTCGACGAGATAAGCCCGTATCTGGACATTCACCAGCGCATAAATGTGGCCAGGATACTGCAAAATCTGGCCGAAGGAAAGGCGGTCATGGTTGTCGAGCACGACTTGGCCCTCCTCGACCTTCTGGCAGAGGCAGTCCACCTGATCTACGGAACGCCCGGAGCCTACGGCGTCATCACCCGGCCAAAAGGAGTCAGGATCGGGATCAATCAGTACTTGAAGGGCAACCTGCCCGAAGAGAACGTGCGGATAAGGTCCGAGGCAATTGCGTTCGAGGTGCACGCCCCTAGAATTGAGAAGGATGTTCCGACTCTGGTGGACTACGATGCCTTCACCAAAGAGTACTCTTCTTTCACCCTGAAGGCTGAGCCAGGCGTCATTCGCAGCGGCGAGGTAGTTGGCATTCTGGGGCCAAACGGTATAGGAAAGTCCACCTACATCAAGATCCTAGCAGGGGTTGAGAGGCCGACAACCGGCAACTTCGACCTCAAGCTGAAGGTATCCTACAAACCCCAGTATCTGAAGGCCGAATCGGACATGACAGTCCAGCGGCTGCTGAGGGAAACCACCCACGATTTCGACTCTAGCTACTACCAGTCGGAGATCCTCCGGCCTATGGGCCTGGAGCCTTTTATGGACCAGAACCTGACGGAGCTTTCGGGAGGCGAGCTGCAGCGAGTGGCAATTACTGCCTGCCTGTCAAGGGAAGCCGACATATACCTGCTTGACGAGCCGTCCGCCCACCTGGACGTTGAGCAGAGGATGCTGGCAGCCAAGGTGATGCGCCGGTTTGCGGAATCAACGGAGCGATCAGTGCTGGTGGTGGACCACGACATCTACCTGATAGACCTCCTGTCGGAGAGGCTGATCGTCTTCGAAGGTGAGCCCGGGGTCCTGGGAATCGCCTATCCTCCCTACGAGATGCGCGAGGGGATGAACGTCTTTCTCAAGGGCATCGGGATAACCTTCCGTCGGGATGAGGAGACCCGGAGACCCAGAGTAAACAAGCCTGGTTCCAGGCTGGACAGGGCTCAGCGAGATTCGGGCGAGTACTACTATCTTATTGAAGAAGCCTGAAAGAACCGTACAATAATTTCGGGTACCCCTCGCTCGAGTCTTCGTCCGTACTAATAGCGTAGCATTCATTTCTTTTGCTTATATGCACAGACTGAACAATATAAGCGAAGAATAGAATCGCGTGGGTTTAATAAAACTGAAACCCAAAGAAATTAAAGATTAACAGGGCTCAAAAATCCACCCCGTTTTAATCTATTTTTATGTAACAGATTACAACCACTACTTAGAAAAAGATCTTGGGATAGATCTCTTTAGAAGCTTCTTCTGGGTGGCCTGTGCTTCTGGTAGCAATCGCTGCAATACACTGGCCTGGTCCCGTCGGGCTGGAAGGGAACCTGGGTCTGCTTGCCACAATCTGCACAAACTGCATCGTGCATCTCTCTTGGGCCTCTGTTGAAGCCACCACGTCTTTCTCTATCCATGCTAATTCACGTATCCTTTTGGATATATCCTGGAAAACACCTATGGTATATATCAGTTTGCATTCCAGGCCTCCTCCGTGCGACAATTCCAAAAAATGTGCAAACCAATCGATCGCAACTTCAATAGTCCGGAGAATCAGCAGTAATGCAAGCCACAACGAACGGTCCATGCCTCTCTGTAGGAATATACTTCAGCATTGATCGTTCCGATTCGTCAAGCGTTTACCCTAAATACTTCCTCAGAGAATGTGTGAGTTTCAAGCGAAGGGACATTCTATCCCGTTAGACCGTTCGCCATCTGGTCCTCCGTACTAGTCCCTTCGCTTACCGTCTCACTTCTGATGCTTTAGATCTTTCGGTTTCCTCGATTCTTGAACCGTTCAACATATTCAGCGCTTGCCTACGAGAAGTTTCTGGTGTAGGCATGCCAATCGAATATTTATATGGAACTACCCAATCGTTGAACAAATGAGGATAAACGCAGATCTCCACATCCATTCCAAGTATTCAGCAGCGGTATCTCGTGACATGGACTTGCCGGAGATCGCCAGAGAAGCCAAAAAGAAAGGCGTGGGGATCGTTGGCACAGGAGATTGTCTTCACCTCAAATGGCTTCAGGGGATAAAGGCACTGCCAGAAAGCGATGGTCTCTTTACTCTGGATGGCACTCGCTACGCTTTGACCGTGGAGGTTGAAGACGCACATCGAGTTCACCACCTGATAATCCTGCCGGATGTCGCAAAGGCAATGGAGCTCCGGGAGAAGTTTGCTGGAAGGACAACAACCCTTGACTCCGACGGCCGGCCCAAGCTTCACATGAACGGTGCCGAGATAGCCGATGTCGTAATAGAGGCTGGCGGCCTGATCGGTCCAAGCCATGCCTTCACTCCCTGGACAGGAATGTACGCCGCATACCGATCGCTTCGGGAATGCTACCAGGAGCACGCCGATAGGGTCACGTTCATCGAGCTTGGTCTCTCGGCAGACACCGACTACGCGGATAGGATTGCTGAGCTTTCCACCAAGACATTTCTTTCCAACTCTGACGCCCACTCCCCCAGGTCCAATAAGCTTGCCAGGGAGTTCAATCAGCTCGAAATACAGAACCTGAGCTATGATAACCTCCGCGATGCCCTAACCAGGGAGAAAGGAAGACGTGTCACATTGAACGTGGGGTTCTATCCCGAAGAAGGCAAGTACAACCAGACTGCATGCACCAGGTGCTATCGGCAGTACACAGCTCTGAAGATGGATGAGCTGCAGGGCAGATGTCCTGCCTGCGGAGGCCAGATAAAGCTAGGTGTAAAGGACAGAGTTGCGTCTCTGGCCGATTTTGCCGAGCCTGTGCATCCGGATCACCGTCCGCCTTATCTCCATCTCGTACCTCTGGCGGAGATCATAGCCCTGGCTCTCGGCATCAAGAGTGCATTAGCTGTTGGAGTTCAGAAGCGCTGGAACGAGCTTGTAGATGGCAGAACGGAGATAGAGGTGCTAATGGATGCTGATCTCTCTGAGCTGAAGGCGGAGCCCAAGGTGATCGAGGCAATCGAGGCCTTCAGGAATGGAAAGGTAGTAGTCAAACCGGGAGGCGGAGGGAAGTACGGAGAGGTAACGCTTCCTGAGCAATCTGTAAGTCGAGAGCAGAAGCGCCTCTTCGACTTTTGATGGCACAGATCCTCCTGCTCGACACGATGAAAGCTTTGACCTTCTATGGGATGTCCTCATCAGAAGATTCGCTGAATGCGGGACACGGACCTGAGCATTCTGCGGGAGGCTCCTGGTTCCAGTTGTAATCGGAGGCTGGTTCATTGGCGAAATTAACTTCTGCGGAGGATGAGTCCGTCCCGCTCTTTCCCGTCTTTACTGGCGCCTGCCCGATCACTACGTCAGCGCTGGTATCTGCAGACACTGACCCCAGGCGGTGCTCCAGGCATGCATCCACATGGACAAGGTCGGTGAACTTGCCTTCTTGTGAAGCCTTGGTTCTATAAGTTATGGAACGGTCCTCTCCAGGCGCAAGGGCCAAAACCATCCATTTCACCACGTTTTGGCTTTGGTTGGATGGCACCAGGGACGAGTTGAGAAATCTCATTCCCCCGGGAATGCGGTCATAAATCACAGCCGTCATTGTACTTTTGGCGCTATTCTTGAGGGTGATTTTATACCACACTGTTTTCGTAAGCGGATCTACCCTGGCGGTCTCTGTCAGATAGATCTCCGGAGGACAACAGCCAAGCCAGCTTTTTTCAATCGTCGATACGTTGCTGGCAGTTACCCATTTATCGCCGTATCCGCCGGCCACGTTTACTCGGTTGACCAGATCGGAGTCCGGCTCGGCCTTCAGCCACAGGTCGATGGTGATTGAACTGCCGATGCCCAGGTTCATTAGCGTCCAGTTGGCTTGCCCCGGGTCAGCCCTTACAGGCCTGATTGAGGAGTTGACAAACTCCATACCGTGAGGGAAGATGTCTATAACGTGAACTGGAGCCAAAGCGGTATTGCCATCGTTATTAACATTGATTTTGTACTCCGCTACTGTGGTGTTGACATCGTTAATTCTTTCTGTCTTGGTTTGCCCTTCTTTGATAACCGAAACATGAGGCCGATCAAAACTCGAGACGCCTTTGAGCAATAGATTGCGTTTAATGGAGAAGTCTCCGTTGTTCTCCTGATCCAGCTTCAGGTTGTCACCGGAGAGGGCACCAAACCTGGCCCTTCCTGAGAAGTTCACCTCTGTTTCCATCTGGTTCAGGCCTTTGGCTGTAGTTGCCTTCTTAAGACGTTGGATGTCTTCGAACTCCTCTACGATGTAACCAGTGTCCTTTATTTTGGACCACATCCCTTCCTTCCATCCTGCCGAGGCGCTAACGTTCATTCTTGACAGGTAGCCGTATCGCACTGGGTGGCAGTTCATGTTGATTTTCTTAGCCATGTAGCTAGTGGGAGTGTCTATCAGCTCCTCAATCCAGTAGTCTCCAAATCCCGACTCGTAAGTCCTTTGGCTCTGGCGGATGTGGTTGTCAGCCTCAACGGATCCTGTGCCATTTGCTGATTTATTCATCCGGACATCCTCGCCGTACTCGTTCAAGTCTTCGAAAATTCTAAAGCGTCCAGCGTAGTGCTCGCTAGATTCGAAAGTCGGATGTCCAGTGTCTGACGTCGCCGATTTCCGCAGAAATCCCAGATGAGCATCGCCTTCGAAGTTCGTTCTGACAGAGATATCGGTGCCATTTCTGTCCAGCTTGAACTTGCTCTTGTGCTCGATCTTATCGGCATAGCGGTACGATTCTTCGGCGGATGTGCCCGAGATTCGGTTCTTGGCTGACGTTCTATCAGACCAATTTGATCGGAAATGTGCAAGCCTGTCTCCTGGCAGTGCAAACGTGGTTGGCTTGGATCTCGCTGACAGGATCTTTTCGACCTCTACCGACCGGTTCCTAGAATGAAGCTGCAGGATTGCCTTACTGGAATAGTTGCCGCTTCCGTGCTCGTTAGCCTGCAGTTCAGTTCCAGGCGCGCTCGATATTGTGACCCTCTCGTTGGCATAGCCCTGGAAATCCTCCGCCGTAACGTAGACCTGGTTGCTCAAATAGTACTGCTCCTGAGTGGTAGAGAATTTGTTGGCGACATTGACAAAGCCGTCTCCGGCTATCTTTTGGTCTGCATTGAAGTTGATCTCGGATACAGGCACTCTGACCGTAAGGGTGATGATCACGGATGAGCGTGGTTCTATCAGGCTGAAGTGCCATATACCGTTGCTATCTGGAATGGGCGAGGCAGAGAGGAACTCAATCCGGGAATCGAAGTTGTCTTTTACGACGACGTTCTTCACAGGGATTTCTCCATTGTTGGCGATTAGTATCGTATATGTTATCTCCTCACCTGGAGTGACCACCTTTTTGGATGCAGTCTTACTGATGGTTAGCGTTGGTGCCAGGGCATTCACCTTCAAAGAACCGGAACTAACGACTTTATAGCCGGTTGAAGAAATGCCGGAGACTGTTACGCTATTGGTCAACTCCCCAAACTTGCTTCCATCAATCGTTGCCTCCAGCTCGACCTGGGTTTTACATCCTGGAGCGAGATCTCCAGGATTCGACCAGGTGACTGTATTTCCCACTTTCGACCCAGCCGGATCGCTTGATACGTAGTTCAGTCCAGCAGGTAGGGAATCTGCGATGCCGGTCAACCTAATGCTAACGTTGCTGGGGTTTTCTATGCTTATGCCGAAAGTGATGTTCGATCCTTTAGGCGCGGAATCTGGCGTGGCATTGATAGAAACCAATAGCGGCTGGAGAACCTTCACCGTGACACTGCCTGAGCCGTAGATACGGTCGCCGATATCGGGCTTGCCTGTGGCTGTGACTTCATTTTCCAGCCCGCCGAATACTGATCCGTCAATTCTTGCTTTGAGTTGGATAGACATTGACGATCCAGGACTTAGGGCCGAATTCGAGAGATTGTTCCAGGTTATCGTTCTGGACCCATTGGTGTTTATCCGATTACTGTCCGGATCGATAGACGCAGATGAGTAGTTCAGCCCTTTGGGCAGGAGGTCCACAACCCTAACATCGTTGAGGTTCACTTCTCCAGTGTTGGTCAGCTCTATCCTGAAGTCCACGGAGGTCTCTAGGCTACCCGAGCTCGGAGAAGGCGAATCGACGACCTGGATAGCTGATCTGTAGGCGGTTACATTTTTCATATCTTCTGCAGTGACAATGAAACCCGTTCGAGGGATGCCTGTCGCTACGACTCTATTCTGAAGAGGCCCAAACTGAGTTCCATCCACCTTGCGGCCAAATGAATTGATGTGGACGAATTGGAAGCCAGTGGNNGGGGCGATGGATGCCGACGAGAATCTCAATCCTTTCGGCAGCAGGTCCACCAGCCTGACTGCATCGAGATCGACTTCCCCTGTGTTAGTGATATCTATCTTAAAATCCATTAGAGTTCCAAGACTTCCGGATTCAGGAGTGGGTGTTATGGAAACCTCAATAGCCGGTACACAAGCGGTTATATTCCTCATATCCTCTCCGGTCACATTGACCCCTTCCGGTGTGCGGCCTGTCGCCGTGATTTTGTTCTGTAACGAACCTGACTGCGTACCATCTATTGTAGCAGCAATATGGATCGATTTGGATGCATTCGGAGCTAGGGGCTCAGTTAAGACATCATTCCATGTGACTGAAGTAGTTTTATTATGGTTGGCCCTTTTCTTGGTTGGATCGATGGATGCTGATGAATATTTCAATCCCTTTGGCAGCAGATCCACAAGTTTGACGGCATCGAGATCTGTATCACCAGTGTTAGTAATATCCATCTTAAAATCTATTAATGTATCAAGATTTCCTGATTCGGGGGTTGGTACCGTTGCAACCTGGATAGCTGATTTGCAGGCAGTAATATTCTCCTCATCCTCTGCGATTATATTGTACCCTGTCGGAATCGTGCCTGTAGCTGTGACGGTATTTTGAAGCGAACCTGACTGCGTCCCGTCTATCTTCGAAACTAGATGGAACGACACTGACGCGTTTGGGGTTAGCNNGCATCTAGATTTACATCTCCCGTATTGGTTACGTCTATTTTATAATCCACTAGAGTTCCAGGACACCCCAACTCAGGCGTGGGTGTTTCAGATATCTCGATTGCTGATCTGCAGACGGTAATATTCTTCTCGATCTCTGCTGTCACATTGTACCCTGTTGAAGGCATTCCTGTGGCTGTGACGATATTTTGCAACGAACCTGGCTGTATCTCATCGATTTCAGCGGTCAAATGAATCGTTGCGGTTGCGTTTGGGGTCAGCGGTGCAGTCAGGATGTTGTTCCATGTGACCGACGTACTTTTGTTATGGTGAGCTGTCTTCTTATTGGGATCGATGGATGCCGATGAGTATTTCAATCCTTTTGAGAGCAAGTTCACGACTTTGACGGAATCTAGATTCACATCACCCGTGTTGGTTATGTCTATTTTGTAATCCACTAGTGTTCCAGGACAACCCGAATCGGGTGTTGGTGTCTCGAATACTTCAATTGCCGATCTGCAGACGGTGATATTCTTCTCGATCTCTGCTGTCACATTATACCCTGTCGAAGGCATTCCTGTGGCTGTGACGATATTTTGCAGAGAACCTGGCTGTATCTCATCGATTTTAGCGGTCAAATGAATCGTTGCAACCGCGTTTGGTGTTAGTGGTGCAGTCAGGATGTTGTTCCAAGTGAGCGATGTACCGCCAGTGGCGCCTACGATTCTCTCAGTAGGGTTGGCGGATGCCGAGGAATAGCTCAATCCTTTAGGCAGTAGGTCCACCAGCTTGACAACATCGATGTTCACCTCTCCTGCATTTGTTACGTCTATCCTGAGATCTACCAGGGTCCCATGGCTCCCTGAATCGAGTGAAGATGCTAAAGAAACCTGGACGGCTAGATCTATAAGCCGTAATATTCTTTTCGACCTCTGCGGTCACGTTGTACCCAGCCACGGGCGTTCCTACAGCTCTAATTTTGTTCTGCAACGAACCGGACTGGGTCCCATCTATTGCAGCGATTAGATGAATCGATATGGACGCGCCAGAAACCAGAGGAGCGGCCAGGACGTTGTCCCAAACGATTGATGTAGTTCCATCGCCATCGATCCTATTCTCAGTTGGACTGATGGATGCCGACGAGTATCTCAACCCTTTGGGCAGAATGTCCACCAGATTAACAACCCTGAGGTTCATCTCTCCCTTATTAGTCAGGTCTATCTTGAAATCGACTAGGGTCCCAGGACTTCCCGAGCCTGGAGCGGGTGTCTCGACGACCGCTATTGCAGATCTATAAGCGTTAATATTCTTATTGTCTTCTCCCGTTACATTGAATCCATTCGGAGGCTTTCCAATGGCTGTAACGCTGTTCTGAATAGTGCCGAACTGAGCACCATCTATCTCTGCAAGAAAATGAATTGATGTGGAGGTGCCAGGAGTAAGGGGTACAATCTGGATATTATTCCAAGAGATTGTTGTAGTTCCATTGTCGTTGACCTTTATCTCTGCTGGATCTATGGATGCCGATCTGTACCTCAATCCTTTGGGCAGTAGGTCAATCAACTTAAGGGAGTCGAGGTCCGCCTCCCCCACGTTAGTGAGGTCAATCTTGAAATCCACCAAGGTTCTGGACATCCTGCGTCTGGGGTGACTGTTTCAGCCACGTGAATGGCTGACCTGAATGCAGTCACAATCTTCGTGTCTTCTGCTGTTACATTGAACCCCGCCGCAGTGAGGCCCTTGGCAGAGATTTTGTTATGCAGCGAACCCGTACGACTTCCATCTAGAACAGCAACCAAATGAATTGACGCGGATGCGTTCGGTGCCAGAGGTGCGGCGAGGATATTGTTCCATACAACGAAGGTTGTCCCATTCTCCTCAACCTTATTCTCGGTTGGATCGACGGACGCTGATGAGTATCTCAATCCTTTG
>PMNG01000215.1 GCA_003162615.1 Methanothrix sp.
ACACTAGTCTACACTATCACAGTCTCAACGCAGCAGCGACAGACCTCTTCCAGTCGACGAGTATCCGAGCCAGGAAAATGGTCGATGAGGCAGAGGCTTGCGGGCCTTGCCTTCGAGAAAAGCCTTTTCAGGTCGCCGTGATACACCTCTATCTCACATGCCCCCGATGCTCGCCCGACCAGGACCGGCTCGCCAGCAACCGCATCCGTGGGATGCTCCAGGCGCTCTATATCCTCTATCCCAAGAAGGTCCTTGTTGGCTTCCAGGTTCAGCATGACGTTTTCCACCGCAGGAAGCCAGATGTCGTTCAGCACGACGCGCCTGGCCCCGGCCAGAACACACATCAGTCCAAGGGTTCCCGGGCCGCAAAGACCGTCCACCACATCTGTCACTTTGCCCTTAAAGTACAGGCTCTCCAGGATCTTCATTTTCGGTGAGCCCGATCTTGGAAACTCTATGTGAATTTTGGACTGGCTCCTGTAGATGACCAGATCTCCAAACAGGCTCTGGATAACATCTCCTCGCATACCACACCCGGCCAGAAGGCTCCATTCCCGTGGACCCCTCTCAGAATCAACAACTCCCGGAACTCCGCCGGTTAGGATGACACCTTTGACCTCGGGAATGCGTCTTAAAATCGTCTCTGCAGCATCTTTGCGGAGATGCTCTCCGGCGATGATCAGGGACTTTGGTCCCAGGCGGGGAGGATACGCCAACTTGTAGCCGACGGCAATGAGCGGTGAGCCCACACTGCGCAAGTTGTCTCCGTCGTCGCGAAGGCCCATCTCTACAAGGATGTTCAACGCATCGAGCATGACGACATCCAGTGGTGCCCTTCCGCATGAATTGCATCGGTCTATACGTTCCGGCAGTTCCTTAACAGGGCTGCTTTTCCCTAGATTGGGATCTGCCGCGCAATCGGGGCAGGCCATGTACATTGTGTCGATGCTGGCTAAGACATCTTGTGCAGGTCGGACACAGTCTTTTCCGCAGCAGGGGCAGTCCATGAACCTCTGAACTGCAGGCAAATATTTCAGCTTTTCCCGGAAGATCCATTGCGGATGGCACAATCCTTCAGAAAGGTTTGTAAATAGGAATGACATTAGGAGGGCGAAGGTGGTTTTGGACATGGCACAGAGAGGCATAAGGGAATACGACGCGAAACGCATGCTGGCCAAATACCTTCCCGATTACCTCAAGGATTTCTCTTACCGAGGGGAGATCGCCCTTGTAAGCCCGGACACGGATTTGGACAGTCTCGTGGCCGAGAACCCATGGCTGAAGGCCAAAAAGCTTGTTGTGAAACCGGACCAGCTCTTTGGCAAAAGAGGAAAGCTTGGCTTGGTTCTTCTGGATGCGACCTGGGACGAGGCACGAGCATACCTTAAAGAGAATATGGGATCAGAGGTAGTAGTCGGGGGCGTTGCGGGAAAGTTGACTCATTTCCTGGTGGAGCCCTTCGTGCTCCATCGCGAGGAGTTCTACGTGGCCATCAGCTCAGACTATGATGGTGACAACATTTATTTCTCATCTGAAGGAGGCATCTGTGTTGAGGAAAAGTGGGACAAGGTTGTCCAGGTTCGCGTTGACGTCCTGGAGGGCATAGACAGGATCGACCTACACTCCAAGCTGCCGTCTTCTCTAGGAAACAGGCTTCCCAATGTGGAATCCTTCATCAAAGCCCTTTACCGTTTCTACGTCGACCTGGGATTCGCTTACTTAGAAATCAACCCTTTCACTTTCGACAACGGATCGATAGTACCCCTTGACCTCGTGGCAAAACTTGATGACGCTGAAGAGTACTGGAAGAGCAAGAAGTGGGATGGGCTTGTGTTCCCAGAACCCTTCGGCAGAACCATGAGCAAAGAGGAGCTGTTCATCAAAGAAATGGACTCAAAGACCGGAGCTTCTCTGAAGCTCACCATTCTGAACCCCAAGGGAAAGGTGTGGACGATGGTTGCGGGCGGTGGGGCAAGCGTCATCTACGCCGACACGATCTGTGATCTCGGTCACGCCAGAGAGCTGGCCAACTACGGCGAGTATAGCGGTGACCCAAACACTGAGGAGACCTACCTATACTGCAAGACCATCCTTGATCTCATGACCCGCGAGAAGGCCCCCAACGGAAAGGTGCTCATGATCGGAGGGGCCATTGCCAACTTCACTGACGTGGCCAAAACCTTCAAGGGAATAGTCATGGCCCTCAAGGAGTACCAGGATATTCTTTGCGATGCTGGGGTTAAGATCTACGTGCGCCGGGGTGGGCCCAACTACGAAGTAGGCCTCAAGCTCATGCGCGAGCTGGGGGAGATGCTAGGAGTTCCGATCGAGGTGTACGGCCCGGAGACCCACATGACTCGGATCGTTCCTCTGGCTCTAGGCGGTGGTGAGTGAAAATGATTTCCGCCACAGCAACCAATCCCAAATCCGTTTCGACAAAAAATGATTATGTGCTCTTCGACAGGGGCACCAAAGCCTTCGTTTACGGCTACCAGACCAATGCTATTCAGAGGATGCTGGACTTCGACTACATCTGCAAGAGAGATAGCCCAAGCATCTCGGCCATCATCAACTCCAATCGTGCTGGCATTCACAAGGCCTTCTGGGGAACCAAGGAGATCATCCTCCCAATGTTCAAGACCATAGCCGAGGCTGCCAAAGCACACCCTGAGGCAGACGTGATGGTGAACTTCGCCTCTCACCGCTCTGCCTTTGAGACCACCATGGAAGCTCTGGAGCGGAAGACCATCCGCACTGTTGTAGTCATCGCCGAGGGTGTGCCAGAGCGGCAGGCCAGGATCTTGGCCGCTACAGCCAGAAAGCTTGGCAAGACGGTCATCGGTCCGGCCACAGTTGGCGGGATGACGGCAGGAGCGTTCAGGATTGGAAACACTGCTGGAACCATCGAGAACATCATCGCCTCCAAGCTCTACCGACCTGGATCAGTCGGTTTCGTCTCTAAGTCAGGAGGCATGCTCAACGAGGCCTTCAACATCATATCCCGGAACTCCAACGGGGTGCACGAGGGGGTAGCCATTGGCGGAGACCGTTACCCCGGCAGCAATATGCTCGACCATATAATGAGGTACGAGGCAAACCCTGAGATCAAGATGATAGCATGCCTCGGAGAGCTGGGCGGGACAGACGAGTACAGGATAATAGAGGCCCTGAAGGCCGGAAAGATCACAAAGCCACTGGTTGCCTGGGTCACCGGAACCTGCGGACCAGTGCTTCCGTCCTCAGTCCAGTTCGGCCATGCTGGAGCAAAAGCCGACAGCCAAAAAGAGACTGCTCAGGCCAAGAATGAGGCCTTCAAGAACGCAGGGGCCTATGTACCCAACTCCTTTGACAATTACGGAGAGATGGTTAAGCAAGTTTACGAGATGCTAAAATCTCAGGGAAAGGTCAAGGATGTAGTTGAGCCGGAGGTGCCACGACTGCCCGTGGACTACAGCAAGGCCCTCACCTCAGGACTTATCCGCAAGCCTACCACCTTCATTTGCACCATCTCTGACGACAGCGGCGACGAGCTTCTGTACGCCGGCAAGAAGATCAGCGACGTTCTGGAGCAGAAAGTGGGCATCGGAGGCGTAGTGGGGCTGCTGTGGTTTAAGAAGCAGCTTCCTGACTATGCTACCAGGTTTATCGAGCTTGTTCTCCAGATTGTTGCAGATCACGGCCCGGCTGTGTCTGCAGCCCACAACTCCATAGTGGCCTCTTGCGCCGGAAAGGACCTGATATCCTCTCTATGCAGTGGCCTTCTGACCATCGGGCCTAGATTTGGCGGAGCCATAGACGACGCTGCCAGGGAGTTCAAGAGGGCAAAGGAGACCGGTCTGTCTCCCGAGCAGTTCGTCGGCGAGATGAAGCGCAAGGGCATAAACATCCCAGGCATCGGTCATCGGATCAAGAGCGTGAAGAACCCGGACGTGAGGGTCCTGCTCCTGATCGAGTACGCCAGGAAGAACTTCGCGCGAACAGAGCTGCTGGACTATGCCTTAGAAGTCGAGAGGCTGACCACGGCCAAGAAGGGCAACCTGATCCTGAACGTCGACGGCTGCATAGGCATACTGTTCCTGGACCTGATGTCTTCCTGCGGCGCCTTCACAAAGGCGGAGATCGACGAGGTTGTGAAGCTCGGCTACCTGAACGGCCTCTTTGCGCTGGGAAGGAGCATAGGCCTCATAGGGCACATCCTGGACCAGAAGCGCCTGGGAGCCAGACTCTACAGGCATCCGACAGAGGACATCGCATACATGCTGCCGAAACCTGAGGACATCGATTGCAAGCGTTGAAATAACGTAAGATATGCCTACCATCAGCCAGAAGATCCTCAGCCGGGCCTCAGGGTCCGGAATTATTGCAGAGCCGGGGGAGATCGTCGAGGCAGACGTTGATTATGCCATGTCCCACGACGGAACCTCCGTCCTGGCCATCAAGGCATTCCAGGATATGGGATCGGAGAGGGTGTGGGACCCCGAGAGGATCGTCATACCCTTCGACCACCAGATTCCGGCCAACAACGATGTCGCTGCCACACTGCAAAAGGAGGTTCGAGAGTGGGCAAGAGTGCAGGGCATCTCCAACTTTTTCGATTGCGGAACTGGAGTCTGCCATCAGGTCTTGCCTGAGCAGGGGTTCGCCTTGCCTGGCAAGTTAATTGTGGGCGCGGACTCGCACTCCTGCACCTATGGGGCCTTCGGAGCCTTCGCCATAGGCGTAGGCGCAACGGACACGGCCGAGATCTATTCGCGTGGAAGGCTGTGGTTCAAGGTGCCCGAGACGATAGGAATAAGGATCACGGGAAAGCTCAGGCCCAATGTTGCAGCCAAGGACCTCGCCCTGAAGATCATCGGCGACTTAGGCGCTGACGGTGCCACCTACAAGGCTATTGAGTACTTCGGCCAAACAATCGAGGAGATGAGCATCTCAGGAAGGATGACCCTATGCAACATGGGTGTTGAGATGGGGGCTAAAGCTACAATTGTCCCTCCTGACGAAAAGACGGATGCCTACCTTAACGGAAGAGCCAGAGCGGAGTACAGCCCGGTATTTTCTGACCCCGGTTCTTACGACACTGAGCTTGAGTATGATGTCACGGACCTTGAGCCCCAGGTCGCCTTCCCTTGTAGGGTGGACAACGTCAGGCCCGTCTCGGAGTTAGAGGGCACAAAGATTGATCAGGTGTTCATAGGCACGTGCACCAACGGCAGACTGGAAGACCTGGAGATAGCCGCGAAAATAATCAAGGGCCACAAGGTGGCGGTCCGGACTCTGGTAATACCTGCATCAAGAGAAATCCTGCTCGAAGCGCTCCAAAAGGGTATAATCGAGATCCTTGTGGATGCCGAGGCGATGATTGGTCCGCCGGGCTGCGGGCCGTGCCTTGGCGCTCACATGGGCGTTATCGGAGACGGAGAGGTCTGCCTGTCAACCTCCAACCGCAACTTCCCCGGAAGGATGGGAAAGGGCGGGTCGGTTTATCTGGCGTCGCCCGCGACTGCCGCTTTCGGGGCCATCAAAGGCTATATAACTGAGCCGGGGAAAAATTAGCGTCAGACAAGACATGAAGTTCGACCTCCACATTCATTCTACTTACTCAGACGGCCATGCCGACGTAAAAGAGATAATCAAGGCGGCGAAGAGAAGAGGCCTTGACGGCATCGCCCTCACAGATCACGATACCATGCGGGGAATTCCGGCAGCCAGGAGATACATAAAGGAGCAGAAGCTCGATTTGATTCTGATACCCGGCATCGAGGTCACCACTTCAGAAGGCCATCTCTTGGTTCTAGGGGTTGACAAGGCACCGGAGAAAAAGTTGAGCCCCGAGGAGACCATCGAGACGGCTCATGACCTCGGCGGCATAGCCGATGTTCCCCATCCTTACCATCCCTTCAGGCACGCCATAGGCAGGATTCCGGATGCCGATGCTGTGGAGGTTTACAACTCCAAGCACCTTTTCGGACTGGCCAACGGCAGGGCCAAGTTCGAGGCCAAGAGGCGCGGAATGCCCATGGTGGCGGGGAGCGATTCACATTTCGCCGACACCGTTGGGCTGGGAGTGACGGAGATTGAGGCCGATAACGTGGATGGAGTGCTAGAGGCCATAAGAGCGGGGCAGACCAAGATTTTGGGAAAGAGGACGCCGCCAAAGTTCTTCATAGGGAATACTGTGACCTATATTTACAGAGCGATCGTCAAGAATGCGAGAAGGGTTTAGTGGAAGGAGATATGCCATCGACTTTTGGATGAAGTTTGAAGACCAATGCTTAAACTCCTTGTATATCTAAAGAGCCAAGAACGCAAAACGCCATTATTTTCGTAGTTTGATGTTTTCTTTCTGGCAAAACACCTCGAAAGGCACGGGCTTTTCATCCCCACCTTCGTCGGTGTTCAGCTCACCGATCTCCTCTTCAGTCAGAGAGTCGATGAAAGCGTCAAGATTTCGAATATCCTTATCCTTTACTATTTCAGCCGAAGCCATCTTTTATAACCCTCTCTTCGATGATATATAGCTTCAAGCCATCTCTTTGGCCTCGCCAACGGCAGGGCCAAGTTCGAGGCCAAGAGGCGCGGAATGTCGATGGTGGCAGGGAGCGATTCGCATTTTGCCGACACCGTGGGGCTGGGAGTGACGGAGATAGAAGCTGAGGATGTGGATGGAGTGCTAGAGGCAATACGGGCCGGGCGGACCAAGATTTGAGGATTGAGGACGCCGCCGAAGTTCTTAATTGGAAATACCGTTACTTACATTTACAGAGCGATAGTTAAGAAGCTAGAAGGGTTTGAGGCAAGGAGTGTACGATTGGCTCCAGAAAGCTAGGGCCACTATAGATTAAGCGCCAACTTGATAATCGATTCTTGAATATTGCAATGTGTGAAGCAAGAATATATTGATACATATGGTAATTTCAGGTAGTCTCCCTATTTTGT
>PMNG01000105.1 GCA_003162615.1 Methanothrix sp.
GCAAACGGTTATTATTCCCAGCCCGATCTATCTCTTTTATGGCACTCGACATGCTGGATCGGTTCAATGGCAGTTTTCTTGGTTTAGCGGCAGGTGACGCCTTAGGAATGCCCACCGAAGGCTACACTTCTGAGGAGATCCAAACCAAGTTCGGCTCCGTCCGAGACATGATGCCAGCTCCGGAGGGCCACTTTCACACAGGACTTCTGGCAGGCCAGTACACGGACGACACCGAGGAGACACTGATCCTAGCCGAATCCATGATCGAGGCTTCGGGCTTCTCAGNNGGTTTGCGGACAAGCTCATGGGGTGGGGAAGCGCCTGGGTACTGGACGAGCGGCTGAACAGGGGCGTTGGGTTCACCACCAAGTCGTCAGTCGAACAGATGCTGTCGGGCACTCCTTGGCAAGAATCCGGCCTGCGTATTCCTACGTGCGGATCTGCTATGAGGGCAGCACCCATCGGACTTCTTTACCACTGCGACCTCGGCATAGTCAGCAGCTACGCTGATCTTCAATCCATCTGCACCCACTGCAGCCCGGCCTCCAGGGCAGGATCTATTGCCATCGCTTCAGGCGTAGCCCTGTCTCTCATGGGCATCCCTAAACAGACGATCTTGAGAATTGCCTCGGATCTTTCAAGGCGGGCTGACAAAGAGTTTGCCGACCGGCTCTTATGGGCCGGGTCCCTGATCGACCTCGATCCGGCTGATGCACTTTCGGCAATCGGCAACTCTCCGGCGGTCTTCGAGACGGTTCCTGCCGCATTCTACTGCTTCATCCGGTTTGATCCGGAGGAGGCGCTGATCCGCGCGGCCAACGTCGGGGGTGATACCGACTCAATAGCCTCCATGGCGGGAGCCTTAGCTGGAGCGTTTTATGGAACATCATGGCTCCCTGAACGTTGGCTCTCCTGCTTGGAGGGGAGGGAGCGCCTTTCGCAAACAGCCGAGAGGCTGGCTGACCTGAGCATCATGATATGTGGCGTCTAGGCCGAGGCCAATTTATATCATTAAGTCGTGTTGTCATGCGTATGATAGATGTAGGAATAGTCGGCGGCTCAGGTTACACAGGTGGAGAGCTGCTGCGGCTTCTGGCGGGCCACCCTCTGGCAAAGGTCGTGTGCGTAACCTCAAGAAAACTGGCGGGAAAGCCGGTGGCTTCTGTACACCCGCACATTCGCGGGATCTATTCTATCTCCTTTGAGGCACCATCGGCAAAAGAGGTCGCAGAGAGGTGCGACGTGGTCTTCACAGCCGTGCCCCACGGCACAGCCATGGACTGGGTGCCTGAGCTTCTTGATGCAGGCACAAAGGTGATAGACCTGAGTTCCGACTATCGTCTGCCTGTGGACGTCTTTGAAAAGACCTACGGCACAAAGCACCGTGCCCCCAGGGATGCGATCTTCGGTCTATGCGAGCTTCATCCAGAGGTAGCTAGTGCTAGCCTGGTCGGAAACCCAGGATGTTATCCCACAGGAGCTACCCTGGCGGTCGCTCCCCTGGCAAAAGCAGGCTTGGTGGACAGGGTAGTCTTTGACTCCAAGTCCGGAATCTCCGGTGCAGGAGCCGAGCCTACAGAGACCAGCCACTACCCCAACATGGCCGAGAACGTGATCCCCTATAAGCTGACAGCTCATCGTCATGCTCCTGAGATCAGGCAGGAGCTGACGAGGCTCTCCAAGGACATCAGGGTCAGCTTCACGCCCCACGTGGTGCCGTCGGTTCGGGGAATCCTGACCACTGCCCACGTCTTCGCTAAAGAGGATGCCGTGGACACCATCCAGGACAGGACCGCAGTGGCTGAGATCTACAGGGAGTTCTACAAAAACGCCCACTTCATCAGGATGATCGAAGATACTCCCAAGCTGAGCTCAGTCCGGGGGTCCAACTTCTGCGACATAAGCTTCGAGCCTGAGAAGGGATCGGATCGGCTGGTGGTACTATCTGCCATTGATAATCTAGTCAAGGGGGCATCAGGCCAGGCCATTCAGAACATGAACCTGATGTCAGGCTTCGATGAGACTACGGGATTGTGGTTCCCAGGACTCGCGCCGTAAATCGAGGGATTGAAATGTTGGTCAGAGATGTGATGAACTCAAAGCCGGTGACCTGCCAGAATGAGGATACGGTCAGCGAAGCCGCCAGAGAGATGAAAAGAAAAAAGATAAGCGGAATGCCCGTCCTGGATGGAGACCGGCTGGTGGGTGTAATATCAGAGTCTGATGTGCTGCGGCTGCTATCCGGAGAGGAGGAGGGGCAGCTCTGGCTTCCCAGCCCTCTTGAGATCCTTGAGGTGCCCTTCAGGGACCTTCTGAAATGGGAGAAACTTCACGCAAGCGTCGAAGATATCTCCAAGAAGAAGGTCTCGGAGGTCATGCATAGGGACGTGCGTACGATTGGACCCGCCGACTCTATAGAGGAGGCGGCATCGATTATGACCCGGCATAGGATCAACCGCTTGCCCGTCATCGAGAATGACAAGCTTGTGGGAATCGTCACTCGTGGTGACATAATAACCGGTCTAGGGAAGTCTAATGAAGAGGCTTGAAGGCGGCATCTGCGCAGTGCCGGGGGTTTCGGCCTCTGGAGCAAGGAAAGGAAAGTATGGCCTCGCTTTGATAGCTGCAAGCGGTGTTGCGGTAGGAATGTTCACCAAGAACAAGATCCGTGCGGCACCCCTGGACGTGACAGCCGAGAACCTGGAGAACGGCTGGCTGAACGGTGTAATTGCCAACAGCGGGTGTGCAAACTGCTATACCGGAGTGCAGGGCCTTCAGGATGCCAAAGACATGGCTCGTATGATGGCAGCTCTCCTAAAGACGGACGCGAGCAGGATCGGTGTGGCCTCAACTGGCGTGATAGGACGACCCATGGAAATGAATATCATCGAGTCGCTCTTTCAGGAAGCGAAGACCAGACTCAGAAGCAGCCCTGAAGCCAGCCAAGAAGCGGCCAGGGCTATTATGACAACTGACACTAGAGTGAAAGAGATGGCTGTGGAGAATGTTGGTGTGCACGTAGCTGGGATCGTTAAGGGTGCCGGGATGATCGAGCCCAACATGGCGACAATGCTCTGCTTCATTTACACCGATGCCGACCTACCTCGAGCTGAGCTTAAAGACTGCCTGGCCCATGCCGTGACCGACAGCTTCAACATGCTTACTATTGACGGCGACACCAGCACTAACGACACTGTCCTTCTTACAGCCACCGGTGCTCAAAAATGCGACATTGGGGCCTTCAGGGAAGCTCTGAACCAGGTATGCACCGAGCTGGCACGGATGATGGCCAGGGACGGCGAGGGCGCCACCAAGTACTTCGAAACTGTGATCACCAGAGCCGGGAGTGAGGAGGATGCCCGGGCAGCGGCTCGATCTGTAGTCCGTAGCAGCCTTGTAAAGACTGCGGTCTATGGTTCCGACCCCAACTGGGGCAGGATAGTGGCAGCAGTGGGCAGATCAGGAGCACGGCTGGAACCTGAACGCATTACCCTAAGCATCGAGGGCAATGGTTGCGAGGTGACCCTGGTGGAGAGAGGAAGAATAGTCCAAGGCGTGCTGGACCAGGCCAAAGAGATCATGAAAGGGGACTCCATCCTCATCTATGTCGATCTGGGCCTAGGAGACGCGACTGCCCGAAGCTTCGGC
This sequence comes from Methanothrix sp., assembly GCA_003162615.1. GTDB lineage: Archaea > Halobacteriota > Methanosarcinia > Methanotrichales > Methanotrichaceae > Fen-7. Next base: position 3,649 of record PMNG01000105.1, read on the forward strand.
TGCGACCTGACCCCAGGATACGTGGACATAAACGCAAATTACACGACCTGATATGTTTCGCGACCAACGCTTGGGTGGGATTACCCTGGATGGCAAAAGAGATGGTTCTACGGCGACACTTCCAGAGTATGTCCTGGAGTTCCTGTCATCAAAGGAGGCCGACAGAAGGATCTTCGAAGCCGATCTGCTTGTGGACAGAGCCCATCTGATAATGCTTAAAGAGCAGGGCCTGGTTTCAGCCGAGACGTGTTCCCGGATCATCGATGTTTTGGACAAACTCGAAGAACGCGATCTCAGAGTGGGCAACGAAGAGGATGTTCATGAGGCCATTGAAAAGCAGGTTATCGCGCTCGTCGGACCGGAAGGAGGACGAATGCACACCGGTCGGTCCAGGAATGATGAGGTCGCTACGTGTATTCGATTGGCGCAGCGCGACCAGATGCTCGATCTTATGAACGAACTCATATCTCTGATCAAGACACTTCTAGATCTGGCAGGAAAGAACACGGAGACAATCATCCCCGGTTACACCCATACCCAGCACGCTCAACCGACAACCCTCGCTCACCATCTATTGGCTCATGCCGACAGTTATGCTAGGGACCTGGAAAGGCTGAAGGAAGCCTACATGAGGGTCAATCAGAGCCCTCTTGGAGCGGCAGCCTTCGCCTCCACCGGCTTTAACATAAACAGGCAGAGGACTTGTCAGCTCCTTGGGTTCGATGGCTTAGTGGAGAACAGCATGGACGCAGTCTCCACCAGAGATTTTATTCTGGAAGTCTTGTCGGATCTGTCTATTCTCATGGTCAATCTGAGCCGCCTGGCAGAGGAGATCATTTTGTGGTCCACTTCTGAGTTCGGCTATCTGGAGCTGGACAACCGTTTCGCCTCCACCAGTTCCATCATGCCTCAAAAGAAGAACCCCGATACTGCGGAGCTGGCCCGCGGCAAGACCGGATCCGTCATTGGAAGCCTTGTCTCAGCCTTGTCCATCTGCAAGGCTCTTCCCATGAGCTACAACCGGGACCTTCAGGAGGTCACTCCCCACCTCTGGCGGGGCATGGACTGGGCTAGAAGTACGGTACGTATCCTGAATGGCTGTGTATCCACTTTAAAATTTAATAAGGCGCGGCTTGAAGAAAGTTCTGCATCTGGTTTCTCCACGGCAACTGAACTGGCGGATTCCTTAGTCCGCATAACGGGCATGCCATTTCGAATTGCTCATCTGATCGTGGGAAGGATCGCAGCATCAGGCCATAAGCCGAATTTGCCTGAGCTGGATACGGCAGCAATGGAATTCGCGGGTTTTAGGCCCAGCGAACATGGTTTCAGCGTTGAGATTCTCGAAAAGGCACTGGACCCGCGAAGCAACGTGGCCCTAAGGTCCAACACGGGAGGACCAGCGCCTACTGAGACAAAAAGGATGGTTTCTGATCGTTTAACAACGATAGACGAGGAAAAGGACCGGATCTCTGAGATGCGCTCCAGAGTTGACAATGCGTTGGACGCACTGAAAAATATGAGGTAAAAGACGGTCGCGAAGATGTCAACGGGACGCATGAATTGATGGTTTCTAGTGCGGCTACAAACCTTCGTCCTCTCTATGGCCATTGTATATCAATGCATAAAGATGTAAAGGTAATGTGTCTTGGTCTGACGATTCATAATGTTAATTGATCTGGCAACAGCCCGAAAGATGTCTTATTTTGCGTTAATCATCTATAATATATAAAATTATTGAGTTATAAAGTCTATAGAAGATCTTGTTCCGTATCTTTGCACATATTTTACGAGCTTTGCACTTATACATAAATATTTTATAGGCTCTGTTTCCATTCTTTGTATATCTAATGCTGGATTACTATGATTACCATTATCTATAAATATTTTAACAACAATTGTAATTAGTATGAAGCTGAGGGTAGTTAGCTCAAAGAATGAGATCACGGATCTGAATCGCAATGAACAGATAGTTCACTTAGCCTTTCGTGCCTCAAACATGGATGTAATGGGACTTGTTCAATCATGTCCCCGGCTCAGGGCAGTCCAAATTCCGCCATCTTACCACGAAACCATGTCCAAAGCTGCCCAGCAGTTCCTGGAGATCCAAGGGGTTGAGCTGCTAAAAGGCGATGTGTGGGGACACCGGAAGGACATCGATGAGTATTATACTGTTAGCGATAAGGTAATACGGAGGATTTCCGGCCTGATGGGCGAGGGCAATAGCATAGAGGAGACTGTGAAGAGAGTTCAGAGGGAGACCAAGCTCTCTGAGGACCTGATCAGGTATATCTTGAAGGAGCAAGTGATGGCATAAGCGGTTTTCGCTTCTGCTCTCAAACCAGTTCCTTTTCGAAACGAGAGCAATGACGTTTCTCGGCACTACATTTTATATGGAATAAAATCCAGAATTTCGGCAGTGGATCTTATTTGGTCCGTGCAGGAGTTCCTGGCCAAAGGGCTTAGGCGGTTCACTGGAGAGTTGGTCGGTAATACGAAGTTCCTGATGAGGAGATCGAAGAAGTATTATCGGGATTCCTGGAGAAGACCCATGGTCCCGCAGAGAGGGTTGTAAGATTGGTATACCGTATAAGCTGCCCTCGCTTCTCTTCGTAGGCCGCGTATGTATCTGAGGTGCCGGGCAGAGCTTGAGAAGTCTCTCATGATACACGACCACGTAAAGCTCCTTAAGATTGATAACTCCTAACCGCAGGGCCTCCTCTACCACGTGATCCGGCCTAGAAGAACGGGCCGGGCTGCTCTCAATGATAGCCTTGAATCTTTTAGAGTCATAAGGACGGCGCGTAGGAGAGTGCTTTTTGGCCTGAACGTCACTATGAAAATTATTGCATTAGCATAAATCAGAGTGCGGCCAAAATATATATGCCATCTGAAAACATAGGTGACAGCGAGGGAGAAAGTGACTTTAATTGTGCTTAATTTCAAAACGTACCGCGAAGCAACAGGCGACAATGCCCTAAGACTGGCTGAGATCTGCGAGGACGTCTCAAAAGAGTACTCCGTTAAGATAATAGCGGCTCCTCAGGTTGCAGACATCCATGCCATCTCCGAAGCGGTAAAGATTCCCGTTTATGCTCAGCACATCGACGGAGTGGGCTATGGCGGATTCACCGGCCATGTCACTGCAGCATCTCTCAAGGCAGCGGGGGCCAGTGGTTCGCTCATAAACCATTCTGAGCGAAGGCTCAAGCTGGCTGATATCGAGGCCTCCATTTCTGCATGCAAGTCTTTCGGCCTGGCCACTATCGTCTGCACCAACAACGTAGCCACGACCAGAGCAGCAGCCGCAATGAAGCCGGACTATGTCGCCGTGGAGCCTCCGGAGCTGATAGGAAGTGGCATACCTGTGTCTAAGGCAGATCCTGGGATCGTAAAGGGCTCGGTGGATGCGGTCAAGAAGATCGAGCCTGGAGTCGGGGTTCTCTGCGGAGCCGGCATAACCCACGGCGAGGATCTGAAAGCTGCACTTGAGCTGGGCTCAGAGGGAGTTCTTCTGGCCTCAGGGATTGTCAAGGCAAAGGACCAACGTAAGGCTCTTGAGGAATTGGTGACCGGAGCCTGAAAATGATAAGCGTGCACGTGAGAGTTTCTGGTAGAGTCCAGGGCGTCTTCTACCGGGCCTATACTAAGGCTCAAGCCCAGGAGTTGGGTGTTAAGGGCTGGGTTCGCAACGTTCCCGGTGGTGGGGTGGAGGCCATCCTAGAGGGCGAGCGACAGAAAGTGGGCGAGTTGGTGGGACTCATGAAGACCGGCCCTGAGGGCTCAATGGTCTCAGGGTTTGAACTCTCTGAGCTAAAATGCAAAGGTTATGAGGACTTCAAGATCATTTATTGATGTGGAGATGTGATCCCTTGCTTACTGTTAACAGATACAAATGCTGCTACTGCGGTGCCTGCGTAGGAGTCTGCCCGACAATGTCCCTTGAGCTGGTGGAGACCTGGCTGGAGGTATCACCAGAGTGCAAAGAGTGCGGCATCTGCACCAAGATTTGTCCCGTCGGCGCTCTGGAGGTCAAGGCATGAAGTGCGATGTGGTCGTCGTTGGAGCAGGTCCTGCCGGATCGATGGCAGCCAGGACTGCTGCGGCTGCTGGCCTGAATGTGGTCATGCTGGAGAAACGCCAGGAGATTGGGGACCCTGTGCGGTGCGCCGAAGGAGTTGGTAAGAGGGTCTTATGCGAGATGGTGAAGCCTGACTCCCAGTGGATAGCTGCTGAAGTTAAAGGTGCTAGAATCTACGCGCCGGACGGGACCCGCGTAGTCATGTCTGAGGACCGGGCCGGATCTGAGGTAGGTTACGTCCTGGAGAGAAAAATCTTCGATCGGGCCCTGGCCATGGATGCTGCTCGGGTAGGTGCCAAAGTACTGGTAAAGACCAGAGCGTTGGAACTTCTCCGGAAGAACGGCGTGCCCTGCGGAGTCTCTGCCATGCACATGGGTGAGCCATTGCAGATCGAGGCTCCGCTTATCATTGGTGCAGACGGAGTGGAGTCTAAGGTGGGTCGTTGGGCAGGGATCGATACAGCTTTGAAGCCCAAGGATATCCACTGTTGCGCTCAGTTCTTGGTCCAGGACTCCACCATCGACGACGAATACTGCGAGTTCTTCCTTGGAAACAACTTGGCTCCGGGCGGTTATGTTTGGACTTTTCCCAAGGGCGATAAGCTGGCCAATGTGGGCATAGGCGTCCAGGGATCCAAGTCCGGCTCGGGCGTGCCTGTCAGGCTGCTGAAGGAGTTCATGAAATCTCATTTCCCCAATGGTAGAGTGGTGGAGATAGTGGCTGGCGGAGATCCGTCCTCAGGGGTGATAGAGTCCGCTACTGCAGACGGTGTCATGCTTGTAGGGGACGCTGCCCACCAGACCGATCCCATAACAGGAGGCGGAATCCTAAACGCCATGAAAGCGGGAATCATCGCTGGAGAGGTAGCCGTCAAAGCCGTATCCAACGGGAATTTGAGCAAGGCCGGGCTAAAGGAGTACGAAGACCGCTGGCGTGCGGAGATGGGCAAACACATTGCCAGAAGCTTCGAGTACAAGGAGTTTTTCGTGAAACTCACAGACAACGACCTAAACCAGCTCATCGGCTCATTGAAGAACGAGGACATCTCAAAAATGGACCTGCGAGGGATGCTGCGAATGCTTTTCAAGCTGAATCCGAAATTGTTGTGGGAACTCAGGCATTTGGTGGTTTAGCGAAATTGCATTTCGGCAAACTATTTAAATTTTTAAGTAAGATTAACCACAACAAACCGTAGTAGCCATTTACAATGTGAGACTGTGATTCATCCTGATCGCACATTCTGCATAAAGGTCATGTATGCGGAGGACGACCTTGTCGAGGTCCTGACCAACCATAAGTGGAGCCTCTGCCGGGCCTTCGACCACGAGGGCTTGCTCTACCTGAACGACGGGGATCGCGAGGATGCTCCCGAGTACTCAGCTCTGAAGATAGACCAAGTTGAAGGTTTGATGTTCTCGGGAAGGGAGGTAGGCAGGATAAGGCCTCTGGGGATGGATGCTCGAAAGGCGCGGCAGTTCGTCCAGGAGATGAGGCAGGGTCGCTGGAGCATGGACCGTCCCCTGAAGGTCAAGGCCGAGCCAGAATGGCACCACGGCTGCGAGCTTTGTGAGTTCAATGAAGATTGAGGGCCCCTTTCTTAATCCGGGGCTCTAAAAGCATCTGCTATTTTGGGCAGCCTGTCAAGATCTAACCCGATCTTTATGGCCTCCTTATCAGCATCGATGGAGGTCACAGTCATGTGGAAGATGTATCGAAGCGTCCTCCTGCCCTCGGGAAATCGAAGATTGTGCTCTCTTTTCATCTTGGACACAACAGCAGCCTGAAATCCCGGACTGCTCTGAAGGAATAAAAGGCCCGGAAGGTTGAGCCTGTGATGATCCGTAGCAGGATAGCGGTCTCCTATCATGGTTGCAAGCTCTTCTCTAGTTATCACAACAGCTTTTTCATCGCTTTCAACCCGGATCAGATTCTCGTCGCCGTGAACTGAGCCTATGTGGGAGTAAAGCATGGAGAGTGTGTAGCTATCGCATCTCCCTCTTTTTTCCGCAGGCAGCAGCTCTTCCAGCTTTTTCATAAAGGGCTTAAGAAGCGGGCTTGTGCTTCCAAAGAGCATTCCGGGCGGATTGTGAACCTCGGTCCTGGTTGCCGCCACAAGATCCTCCTTCCAGACCTCCACATAGATCATGAAAGAACATCAATCTAAGGTACAGATATTTCTGTTGGCAAAATCTTCTGGCAATTGTCGCTTTAACTTTTATTTTTCGCGACTGTCGAGATCGAACAGGACCGCATCCTCGTCCGGAGGCCAGAAGAGGAGGTACCGCGGATCTGAGTCATCAGGAACCAAATATTCCAAAAAACCCTCTAAAGATCCTCCTGGAGGAACGGCCGGACCTAGCATTTTGTAATCGGATGCTGGATAGCTCCAGCCGGATGCATCAATTAGGATTCCAAATTTACCATAATCCCTGGGCTCCAGGAGCATGACACCCGGCCCTGAGTTCTTTAGAAGGTAATCTATACGAATCATCTTCCCATCTTCAGACCGCGAGATGCCCTCGATTCCAACGATACTGTCCCCCACTGCAACAGGAACCCCTGGTGAATAGGATATCCCAGGAGGCTTGTCAGCTTTATCAAGCCTGATCTTCAATCCTGAACCTTGGTCCACGAGCATAAACGGCCTGGCTCCCGCCTCAAGCTTGAATTCCAGGCTTCCCACAACTACACCTCCCGGTCCTATTTCGCGATGTACGAGAGGATTCATGATAGGGTACCCGATTGATGCCTGAGCTGTTCCTCCCAGGTTGTCCATTACCTTGAAGGATGCAGGATCAACAGAAGTTGTACTGTTCTGTTCGTTTTCTACCACCAATCCTAGAGTGATCCAAGATCCCTGCTCTTCATCATGCATGTGCATGTCCATCACTGAGATGGCTAGCTGACCATTGGACGTCAAGTCGTACACTCCAGGCAGGACTTCCCGGTCTGGAGAGCAGGAGGCACCATGGACTCCAGAGAATAAGAGCAGGAGGAGCCAGGGCGTCCAAAGGACCGTTCTCATAATTTATCCTGTCGCAATTCAATCTCGTCGGATTCTATTTGGTTCATGTTTAGAGTTAATTAAATCACTTAGTTAATAAACTTTTTGTGTGTATTTATTTGAAAATCGGCTATGGTATTTAAACTATATATAATGTACATAATATTCATTTATCTGAGCTTCTCTTCACTGAAATTTCTGTTATTATTGATCTTTTTAAGAGGTTTATTAGATTTAACCAGTTTTATTTGTAAAGATAACATCAGTTTAATCTTATTATCTAATTTATTAGTTTAATTAGGTAAATTTTAATCTCAAGCGTTTTCAAAACAAATTATTTATATGATAAAGTATTTCTAGTAAAAAAAATATGGTGACCATCATGAGGGAGTCCACTGTAAAGATCCTTGATGACAAGGACATGGAGTTTGTAGAGACCTTGCGGTCTTTAGGCGTGCCGCGGAATGTAGCCACCCTTATCACCTTTCTGGCAAATGTAGAAGAGGCATCGTCCCGGGAGATAGAGATGGGCTCTGACCTTCGCCAACCTGAGGTCAGCATCGCGATGCGCACTCTGCGCGAAAATAACTGGATCGAGGAGAAGGAGATCAAGCGCGAGGGGAAGGGGAGACCGATGAAGGTATATGCACTTCATGCCACAATAGATGATATCATAAAACACTTTGAAGAGGAGAAATTGCACGAGTCTGCTCAAGCCATGGAGAGCATCCAGAGGCTAAAGCAGCTGATCTCAACATGAGATCTATTGGACTCTATTATTTTTTTGGAATATTTCGTTTACAGTGCTTTTAGGCTTATTTGGATACGCCTTCCTGCTGGAAGATAATCTTTGGAGCCACTATAACCTAGGCATCCGCAGGTTTGGCAGGCCGCCTTGGGCGAGCGCTTGCAGTTTAGTACCATTCACGACTCGTCTTTCTCCCACGCCTGAATCCTTGGAGTTAGGATTAGATCTCAGCAGCCTGCTACGGGAGTCTCTTTTTTAGCCATAACCGGTCCCGACACCTTCTGAATTCTATTGTGAAGCTGGCGATAAAATCCTATAGCCTCATGTGCACGCCGTTCTCGACGAGGTACTCCTTAACATCCTGAATCCTCCACTCTCCGTAGTGGAAGATGCTCGCCGCCAACGCAGCCGAGGCGTTGGTCTTCTGGAAGACCTCCAGCATATGCTCAGGCTTTCCCACTCCACCTGAGGCGATCACCGGAATTCTGACCATCCTGGAGACCGCATCGGTTAAGGGTATATCAAACCCGTCATAAGTGCCATCTCGGTCCATGCTTGTAAGAAGTATCTCGCCCGCACCCAAACGCTCAGCATTTTTGGCCCAGGCTAACGCATCTATTCCAGTGAACTCACGTCCTCCATAGAAGGAACATTCAAACCAGCAGCGACCTTCAGGCGTCTCGATGATCTCTCGGCCCTTCTCCAGGTTGTACCTGCGCTTGGCATCAATGGCTATTATTACGGCTTGGTTCCCGTAGTAGTCCGCAATTTCGCTTATCAGCTCAGGACGTTTAAGGGCTGATGTGTTCACGCTTATTTTATCGGCTCCAGCGTTAAAGACCTCACGAGCTTCTTCTACGCTCTTTATCCCGCCCCCTACGGCCAGTGGAACGAAGACCGACTCCGATGTCTTTTTTATTACGCTCACCATCGTGTCCCGCCGCTCATGCGATGCCGTTATGTCCAAGAAAACGATCTCGTCTGCTCCGTCCTCATAGTATTTCCCGGCCAATTCCCATGGAATCCCCGCGTACCTTATCTGCTTGAACTCAATGCCCTTTACAACCCTACCACCCGGCACGCCTAAATCGCAATCTAGGCAGGGTATAATCCTTTTGGCTAGCATCTAGTCGACCTCACGAAGTTTTCCAGGATCCTCAGCCCTTTTTGTCCCGACTTTTCGGGATGGAACTGGGTAGCAGTTAGATTGTCCTTGGATATCATCGCTGTCACATCTGTGCCGTAATCGGTGGTAGCTGCAATAACCGACCTGTCTATGGGCAAACAGTAGTATGAGTGCACGAAGTAGAACATGTCTCCATCGACTACGCCGTCCAGCAAATCTACAGGCTTCTTGATAGAAAGGTTGTTCCAACCCATGTGGGGTATGTTAACATCCTCTGGGAGCCGCACAACTTGGCCCGAAATCCACCCTAATCCTCTAGCCTCGGGACTCTCTTGGCTCTTCTCGAACAGCACCTGCAGTCCAATGCATATGCCAAGCATCGGCGTGCCGGCTTTTCGGACATCGTAAAGTGGGTCTCCAAACCTGGAAAGTTTCTCCATACACCTTCCAAAGGCACCCACTCCAGGGACTACTACACCGTCCGCTTCGGCGAGCCCTTCCGGTTCACGCACTATCTCCGGAGCGGCGTTGACCCGGACCAGCGCATTGTAGATGCTCCTTAGATTCCCCAACCCGTAATCAACTATTGCGATCATTGAAATCAGCCAGATCTTCTTAAGCCGGAATTGACTTTCCCTTGATCGATATATATCTTCCCGGAATGACTTTTATATCGCAGGATTGCAAAGGGCAGAGCGGAAAGACCCACCGTTTACAGTGGGGATGAAAGCGGAGCCCTTTGCCCTAAATACCTAAACTATAAATCTTTAAAAGTATTAGTTACATAATAACATGTACCGTACTTTGAATATAAAACTCGATAAGTCTAATGAACTCATCCGGACCGCGAAGCTTTGGAACGCTGCCTGCCAGGATGTCATAGACTACGGTTTTGCGGCACATGACTACAACAAGACCAGGCTCAATAGAGCTACATACAAAGATCTCCGAAGCAAATATCCTACATTACCGTCTGCGTTGCTTCAAACAGCTAGGGATCAAGCTAGTGATATGCTCAAGAGGCTAAAGTTTGGAACAAAACCATTCAAGCATCCTCTTGGTGCAGTACGGTTTGACGTTAGAACCATGAAGGTGTTCTTGGAATCGGGTTACTGCAAGCTTACAACGGTTTTTGGGAGACTACGGTACGATTTCCAGCTACCCGAATACTACAAGAAGTATGCTAGCTGGAAAGTCACGAATGCTCAACTTAAGATAGCCAAAAATGCTTGCTATCTTAATGTTCAAGTTGAACAACCAGATCCAGAACAAATAGTCGGAGATAAGAGAATTGGCGTAGATCTTGGTATCAATAACATAGCCGTATGCAGTGACAACACATTTTGGGAATCTGGTCCTGTGAAAGCAGTTAAGGGCAAATATCAATTTTTGAGATCAAGGCTTCAATCCATAGGCACTCGATCAGCAAAAAGAAAGCTCTGCAAGCTTTCTGGTCGAGAGAGACGGTTTCAGAGGGACTTGAACCACAGCATCGCTAACTGGATAGTGTCAAAACCGTATGACATAATTGCTCTGGAAGATCTAACCAATATCAGGAACGGTAAAAAGAATAAGAAGCTTGGAAAATGGAGCTTCGCTGAACTGAGAAGCATCATAGAATACAAAGCTGCTGCTATTGGAAAGAAAGTGGTAGCAATAGATCCAAGATATACTTCTCTTACCTGTTCTAGATGCGGGTTTCAGAAGAAGGAAAATCGTAATGGTAGAACCTTCAAGTGCAAAAGCTGTGACTTCCAGGTCGATGCCGACCTAAACGCATCCAGAAATATCGCTACCTTCAGTAGATCTGATCGAAGCAGGCTGCAATGTCAACCAGCCAAATGTGACACAATATCATCGTAGTTGCAAGCCGCGCCCTTCAGGACGCAGTAGTTGACATCGAAGCAACTTAAATAGCTGTTTCGCTAGAACTAAGTAAATGCGATTAGGTATTAGAATGGGAGGATTTGCTTGAGCGTACTCGTAACTGGCGGTGCTGGGTTCATCGGGTCCAATCTGGTTGAGGATCTGCTTGGATCGGGAAAAAAGGTCATAGTTCTGGACAACATGGATACAGGAAGCACGTCAAATCTGAAGGATCTGGATGGCAATCTGGAAATAATAGAAGCAAGTTGCGTTGATGCCTGCAAGTTCAATCTCAAGCCTGAGGCGATTTACCACCTGGGCATCCCCTCCTCCTCGCCCATGTACAAGAAAAATCCGCTTTTGGTCGGTGAAGCGATCAACGGAACTATTGCCGTCTTCGAGCTGGCGAGGATTGCCGGGTGCAAGGTCGTGTATGCGTCCTCCTCATCGCTTTACAGTGGCCTGACTCCACCTCATAGAGAAGACATGACGATCCAGGTTACTGATTACTACACCGAGGCCAGATTAGCCATAGAGAGGATAGCAGAGCTATACAAGCGGCTTTTCGACGTGCCGTCTGCAGGTATGAGGTTTTTCTCGGTTTACGGGCCCAAAGAAAAGGCGAAGAAACAGTATGCCAACATGGTCTCTCAATTTTTCTGGGAGATGATAGAGGGCAAGTCGCCGGTGATCTACGGAGACGGAACCCAGACTCGCGATTTCACTTACGTGAAGGACGTCGTAAGGGCTCTGAGGCTAGCCATGAGTTCTGATTATCATGGCATTCTAAATGTGGGAACAGGAGTTGCCTACAGCTTCAACGACGTGATAGATCTAATCAACCAGGGAATCGGGTCTGAAATTAAGCCCAAATACGTGGATAACCCCATCAAGAATTATGTTAGCCACACCTTGGCAGATACATCAAAAACACAAGAGATTCTCGGTTTCGAGGCCCGCTGCACATTAAATGATGGAATCAGAAGTTTGATAGAATTTATGGAAAAAGCTAGTCTATGACAAGGTCTTTTATAGTCTCATCAACTGGACCTAGGATAACCGAAAGGTTAGCATGAGGATAGTCCAAACTCCTGCTAGGTTCTATCCTTTCATCGGCGGAGTTGAGAATTACGTCTACAATCTGAGCAAAGAGCTGGCACGCTTGGGTCAGGAAGTCCAAGTCATCTGCGCCAGAGAGCCTGAGGCACAGGAGAACGAAAGCAGGGACGGCATCGAAATAAAGAGGCTTCCCTATATCGGTAAAGTCGCAAACACCAATATCACTCCGGCTCTACCCTTTGCTCTCTTTCAACAGGATTTTGACCTCATTCATACCCATCTTCCCACGCCATGGAGCGCTGACTGGAGCTTGATAATATCGAGATTAAAGAGTAGGCCATTGGTATTGACATACCACAACGACATCGTTGGGCAAAGGCGTGCGGGACAGTTAGCGAGTTTTTATAATTCAACGGGCCTACCATTCCTGTTAAAAACATCGGCTAAAATAGTGATCACCCAAGATAAATACATAAATTCATCAATTTATTTAAGAAATTATAGAAATAAAATAAAAGTCATACCTAACGGAGTTGATACAGATAGGTTCAGGCCGAGAAGCTATACCAAAAAAGAGGCTGAGAGTAAAGTGCTTTTCTTCTTAGGATTATTGGATAAATATCATGCATACAAAGGCCTGGATGACCTTCTCAAGGCTCTGGCTATTGTGAGAAAGCAATTGCCTGGTGTAAAGCTGGTAATAGGTGGAGATGGAGAGCTTTTGGGACACTACAGGGACACGGCTGCAAATTTGGGATTATCGCAAAATGTCGAGTTTCAGGGTTTCATCCCGGATGAGAAACTGCCAGAGTTCTACAATAGGTGTGATGCGTTTGTTCTGCCCTCCGTATCTTCCGAGCAGGAGGGCTTTGGCATCGTTCTCTTGGAGGCCATGGCATCTGGGCGGCCGGTAATAAGCACGGACATCGTTGGCGTAGCCGAAGACGTTAAGAGGTTTAACGCAGGAAGGATCATCAGGCCAAGGGATATAAATGCCCTGGCCCAAGCCATACTTGAGATCTTGTTGGATGAAGAGCTAGCCAGGGAGATGGGGAGACGAGGACGTACACTTGTAGAAGGGAAGTACAACTGGAAGAAGATCGGCAGGGATATGCTGGAGATTTACAGGGGATTGGTATGAACAAGCCGCTCGTAAGCGTTGTAATGGGCGTGTATAATGAGGAAGATTACTTAAAGGAGACTATTGACAGCATATTGAACCAGACGCTGGCAGATTTTGAGTTCATTATCATCGACGACGGCTCCGAAGATAAAACCCAAAATATTCTAAATGAATATAAGAAAATAGACTGCCGCATAAAATTAATCTCGAATCGGAAAAACCTGGGCATCTCAAAATCAACAAATGTGGGAATCAAAATAGCTGAAGGAAAATATATTGCAATTATGGACGCAGGCGACCTCTCAAATCGTCGGCGTCTTGAAAAGCAGGCCAAGTATTTGGAGGCGAGGGATGATGTATACATCCTGGGAACACAGGGACGCTGGATAGATGGAGAAGGAAAAGCAATCGGAATCTGGAAGATGCCTCAAAGCGTTGATGGAAAAGCGCTCTACGAGACTGGAGGTGCAATACATCCTTCGATCATGGCAAGACGAGCTCTTTTTGATATCATAGGACTATATGATGAAACCCTGATGATGTCTCAGGAATTCGATCTTTACATGCGCAGCTTGAAAAAGGGTCTAAGGATGGCAAATCTGGAGGATGAACTGATCTGCGTCAGAGAGAGGAGCGATGGGATGACCCTTAAGCACCTGAAGACGATACAGAAAAATCAGCTTACGATAAAGCTCAAATATCTTCCAGTTTTTTTTGGTTTTTGGAATGTTATTTGTACGATAAGAAGCTTTGGTGGCTGTTTGATTCCTTCATCTGTTCTCGATGAAATCGTAAAATATCTCAGAAGAAAATTATAGATCGACCTTCCTACAAATCAGGAAGAATATTGCATCTATTGCCGATAGTTATCGCTCATTCTGGCTTTGGAAAGTCCAAACTTTACTATAACTATTTCTTTTAATATGCTTTTGAAAAAGACTAATGCAAGACAAGCAGCTTCTATTGCTTCTCTGCGACTTAGATCATTGTTTTTCAAGTAAGCGATATAAAGTGGCAGAATGGAGCCCGCAACCTTGCCCATCTCCCTGACCGTTCCTAAAAGAGATGAGTTGGCTACCCGAAAAGGGGTAGTCTACCCTTATTAAGT
>PMNG01000117.1 GCA_003162615.1 Methanothrix sp.
TCGTGACCCTCCGCGCTCCCAATGTAATAAATTCAGCATAAAGATAAAAATTGACCTGGAAGTCCCCAAGCCTTTTGTTCCGATCAAAAGTAGTCTCAGGCTATCTACTTCTTCCCAGACGAGGTTGTGTAGCAGGTGTCGAGAAGAGAACTCTTCCTTACTACTCGTGGGTCGCCGGGCTTAATCGGTTCTACCGAGGCGGCCTTTTCCTCTTTTTTCTCTTCCTTCTTAGGTTCGTGATGGGTCATAACATTTCACCGTGCTTATTTCTACGCCGATGTTTATTATATCTTACGGTAAACAATACAAGAATTTTAAGCTATGCGGACCTAGCCTGCAAAAAAGGAAATCAGGCAGGGCAAAGATAGCAGTAAAACGGGATCCGAGAAGTGAAATATTACTTTTTTGCAGCCTTTTTTCCATGTAGCAGTTCACAGAGTGGTTGGTGAACCCGGGACACGACTCTGTGGGTTCTTCTCCAGTATGCAGGTGGGATCCTCTTCCATCATGTCACCAAGAAAGTGAAACGCCTTTTGCCTGCACCCTCCACACAGGTCGAGGTACTCGCAGCTTCCGCAGGCTCCTTTGAGGTTGCTCCTCATCTCACGAAGCGCCTTCAGCTCTGGAGATGGGTTGTCTATCCAGATATCGCGGAAGCTGCGCTCCCGAACGTTGCCCACAACAACCTGAGGCATGAAGTGGCAAGGATGAACGTCTCCTCGATGGTTTATGTTGGCCACCTTTGATCCTGTTGAGCAGCCTCCGGCGTTTGTAAGCAACTGGCGAACTGTCTCGCACCTGGGGTCGTCCTTCAACAGCTCCAGCAGATAAGCTCCGTCCATTGGCGAGTCTGTTGTCAGGATCTCAATCTCCCTGTCCTTCAGTTCCACGGCAGCCTCGGCCAGCAGCTTGATCACGCTTCTGCGCTGTTCGGGGGTGACATCCTTCTCAACAATCCCGGCTCCTCGGCCAGTAGGCACTAGATGGTACAGACAGAACCTTGGTATGTTCTCCTCCAGGGCCAGGTCAAGAAGTGCAGGTATCTCGAACCAGTTATCCCTGGTCAAAGTAACCCGGAGCCCAGTCTTCAGGCCTGCCTCACGGGCATTACGAATGCCCTGCAAGGCCCGAGCATGGGCCCCAGCGACTCCTCGAAACTCATCGTGCGCCTCAGGCTTGGGCGAGTCCAGGCTGACTCCGACGTACCTGATCTTCGCCTCGGCCAGGAGCCTGGCTACTTCGGGAGTTATCAGTGTGCCGTTGGTGGATAGAGCCGTTCCTAGACCGACCTCGCGAGCATGAAAAGCGTAAGCATAGAGATTCTTGCTGAGAAGGGGCTCGCCGCCGGTGAAGATCAGCACAGGTATCTTCATCTCTGCAAGGTCGTCTATGAGCCGGGTCCCTTCTTCCAGGCCCAGCTCGTCTCGGGCCTCGCCACGGGCGTCCAGGTAGCAGTGATCGCACGACAGGTTGCACTGCCTGGTCAGGTTCCACATGACAACAGGTCGAGCCATTCCGGAGAACCTGACCAAGTCAGGAGGCAGGTTCTCACAGGTCTCCGATGCCCTCAGAGCTTTCCAGACTGTTGCCTGGTCGGCAAGTGCCTTTGAGAATATTATCATTGGTACCATCTTCGCAAGGCTTGCAGAAGCGCCTCGAAGGTGAACTCCTCGGGCATCACATCCACCCTCACTCCGAGCCGCTCCAGCTCTGTAGCCGTAGGCTTTCCTATCACTGCTACAACAGCTTTTTCTAGTGCCGCTCTAAGAGACGCCTCGAGGCCAAGCTCACAGGCACGTTCGACCAGGCATCTTGCAGTCGAAGAGCTGGTGAAGGCAAAGATGTCTACAGCACAGGCGTTCCTGATGAGGTTGTCCAGCCTCGGGTCGCCTGAACCTGTCACTTCGTAAAGGGGAATATCGTCTATCGTTAGCCCAGCGAGCCTCAAGTCATCCGATAGGTACCGGCTTCCCTGGGCGCTTCTCAGGAAGAGGACGTTCTTGCACCGGTTCCTGAGCAGAATCTCCAGACCTTTTGAGCTGTACTCCTCTGGCACCTCAGAAGTTAGACTGTGCTTGTCCAGCGCCCGCCGGGTCTTTGGACCGATGGAGACTATCAATTTGTCCTTCAGCCCGGCCCTTATGGCGTCATTGCCTAGAGCCATATCTACTCCGTTTGCGCTGGTGAAGACAACACAATCTGCCATCATCAATCTCCTGGCCAGATCGTCTGGGAGGGGCTTCTTTACAAGGGAGATGGAAGGAGCGCATATGGCTTGAAACCCGTAATCCCGGGCCAACTCGGCAGAATCCTTCATCTGGGCGTCGGGCCTGAATATCGCCATCTTTTTCGGCGCTAATTGGTCCGCCAGCTTAACAACTTCTCCAACCACCAGTATTGCGGGAGGCTCTATTCCAGCATCCTTGGCCTTGGACGCGATATTCTTCAGGGTGCCGGATATCATCCTCTGCTCTGGCCATCCGCCCTTCTCAACTATTGCCGCCGGGGTCTCTGGAGACCTTCCACCGGAGATAAGAGCGGATACATTCTTCTCGAGCCGGGATACGCCCATGAGAACTACAAGTGTCCCATTCAGCCTAGCCAGGGCACTCCAGTCCAGGGGGCTGTCCTTTCCCGGCTCCTCATGGCCGGTCACTATTGTTAGAGAAGAGGTCATACCCCGGTGAGTGACAGGAATGCCGGCCAGCTCAGGGACAGCTATGGCCGATGTGACTCCTGGCACAACCTCGAAAGGTATTCCGCGCCCCAGCAGGGCTAGGGCCTCCTCGCCCCCACGGCCGAAGAGGTACGGGTCTCCACCCTTGAGCCGAACTACGACCTTTCCCTCTTCTGCCCTGTCGATCAGGAGCTGGTTGATCTCTTCCTGGGTCATCTTGTGGTTTCCTGCCGTCTTGCCCACGTCGATCAGCTCAGCGCCATCCAAGCCATTCAACATCTCTTGGCTCAGCAGCCGGTCGAACAAGACTACTTCCGCTTCCGAGAGAAGCCTTTTAGCCTTTAGGGTCATCAGCTCCGGATCTCCTGGACCAGCGCCCACAAGATAGACTCTACCTCTTGCCAACCGCCTTCACCGCCTCATCTACCAGAGTTCTCCCACCCATCTCCAACAACCTTCTGCCCAGCTCCGACGCCCGCTCCAGGTCGTCCGCGGGTATCACCTCATCGATTCTAACGAACCTGGTCCCATCAAGGGAGAGGACCTCAGCCATAACCCGCGCCTCCTCGTTATTCACGTGGGTGTGAATAGCCACTGGGACTACGCACCCGCCCCCCACAGTTTCAAGGATTCTTCGCTCGATCATGGTTTCGGCCCTCGTGGGCAAGTCGTCTAAGGACCGCACCAGCCTGTCTGCCACAGTCCCTTTTTTGGCCACCGCCACTATTGTTCCCTGATTAGCTGACGGCACGAACTTTTCTGGATCAAGAACGCTGTACTCCAGCTTTATTCCCATCCGTTGCACGCCAGCCTCTGCAAGGACTATGGCGTCGTAATCGCCTTGGTTCAGCTTCCGGAGCCTTGTTTGCAGGTTTCCCCGCAAAGTTCGAATCTGAAGATCAGGCCTGGCCCGCTTTAGCTGAGCTGCCCTACGCATGCTTGATGTGCCGATGGCTGCTCCTTTCGGGATGTCATCCAGCTTTAAACCGTCCCTGGTCACAAGGATGTCGTATGGCGAGTCGCGCTTTAGAATCGCAGCGATGTCAAGCTCTTCCGGCCTCTTGGTAGGGATGTCCTTCATGCTGTGCACTGCCAGGTCAATCTCTCCAGAGAGCATTCTGTCGTCTATCTCGGCCACAAACACTCCCCAGCCGGAGAGCTGATATAGGGGCTTGTCAAGGAAAACGTCTCCACTGGTCTTGACTATGCATAGATCTGTGTCTACACCAAGCTTCCGCAATCGGTCTACGACTATCTCCGTCTGCCGGAGGGCCAGAGGGCTTCCCCGGCTTCCCACGGTTAGCCTTTCAGGTTTGACTTATAAGCCTCCAATGTCTCTTCAATGTCATCCTTGGAGTGGGCAGCAGATATAAAGTCTGTCTCAAACTGGCTAGGGGTCAGGAATATCCCTGAGGCCAGCATCCTACGGAAGAAGCTTAAGTATCCAGACTTATCGCACCTAAGGGCGCTCTCGTAGTCCCTGGGAAGTGAACCAAAAAAGACTTTGAACATCGATGCTATGCCGGTGACGCTGTACCCTAGATTAAGGTCGCTCACGATCTCAGACAATGCCTTGCTCATCTCGTCCCCGGAGGCGTTAAGCTTCTCCAGAATCTTCTCCTTTTCAAGAATGTCCAGGGTCGCCGAGCCTGCAGCCAGGGAGACAGGGCTTCCGTTGAAGGTCCCAGCCTGGTACACGCCGCCGCTGGGGGCCACCTGCTCCATAAGGTCTCTTTTGCCGCCGAAGACACCCACGGGGAAGCCGCCGCCGATGATCTTGCCCAGAGTTGTAAGGTCGGGCTTGATTCCGTAATACTCCTGGGCCCCACCCAGACTCAACCGAAAGCCAGTTATGACCTCGTCGAAGATCAGGAGAACGTCATTCTCCTCCGTAAGAGCCCGCACTCCGCGGAGGTAGCCATCCTTTGGCAGAACAGGGCCTATATTTCCCAGCACCGGCTCAATTATCAAAGCAGCGATCTGCCCTGGAAAGCGCTTTAGTATTTTTTCAAGCGATGCGAGATCGTTGTAAGGGACTTGAAGGGTGTTTTTTGCAGTGTCCGAGGGCACGCCCTTCGAGTCGGGAACGCCTAGTGTAGTGGCTCCAGATCCGGCTTTTACTAGAACGCTGTCGTGGGCACCGTGAAATCCGCCTTCGATCTTGATTATCTTATCCCGTCCCGTTGTGCCCCTGGCCACTCTGATAGCTGCCATGGTGGCCTCCGTGCCGGTGGAAACGAACCTGAGCATCTCCATGCTCGGATACAGACGGCTTATTCTTCCCGCCAAGCTGACTTCCATCTCGCTGGGTGTCCCATAAAGCCAGCCTCTCTGAAGCTGATCCACAACAGCCTTCATGACCTGGGGATTCCTGTGTCCGAGGATCATGGGACCGTAGGCCAGACAGTAATCGATCAGCCTGTTTCCGTCCAGGTCCCAGAGGTAGGGCCCTTCGGCCCTGGAGGTATAGAACGGAGCAGGAGAAATGGCCCGAACTGGGCTACTGACCCCACCAGGCATCAGTTTTTTGGCGGACTCGAAGATCTTAGTTGAGGCATCAAAACGCATGAAAGGAGCACCAATTAAGCAACCTGGTTTAGATTAATCAAGGTTACGATCACCGTGCCCTTTCGTTCGATGAATCCGTCAATCCTGGACTTTTCGTGCCTCTTCTTCCACCTTTTTAATCACCGTTCTAAGAGGTAGACCAGTCTCTGCTGCGATATCCTTGCAGTCATCGAACTCCGGCTTTACGTTGAGGACGGTGTTCCCAAGCCGGCTGACCTTTACACAGGCCTGGTAATCGGCGCCGTTGATCTCAACCGTCACTGTTCGCATCACTCTCTCGGCAGCGTAGCGGTGGACGCTGGGAAAGACCCTGATTCCGAGGGTTCCAGTCTCTTTCATGATTAGACGGGAGAGCAAGTCAACATCGTCCTGCCTGGCNNCCGGCTTCCATCAGAAGATCTATCAGGTTGCCCAGGATCTCACCCGTCACGTCGTCTACGTTGGTCTCAAGCTGGACCACCCGGTCAGGAGTTAAATGATGCTCTTTTAGCTGGCCAATCACGCCCCGCAGGGCGTTAGGCACGTGAAAGTCTTTGCTCCCCGCACCATAGCCTACGTATTCGGCCTGGATCGCAGGATAGGAGTCCAGGAACCGATCCACGAAGTTGGCGAATATCGCCGCTCCCGTAGGAGTTAGCAGCTCCTGGTCCACCGGCCCACCCCTCCAGGGGATCCGGTGGGCTCGCAGTATCTCCAGGGTTGCAGGTCCAGGTACGGGCAGGAGTCCATGGGCCGACGCAACATTGCCACCGCCAACTGAGATAGGTAAGGAGAAGACTTTCTCAACGTCGAGGCTGTGCAGGGCGACACAGCTCCCGGCGATGTCCGCTAGCGCATCCAGCGCGCCTATCTCATGAAATCTCGCCTCCTCCTTGGGCACGCCGTGAACTGTGCTCTCAGCGTTGGCCAGGGTATCGATGATCTTGAGGGCACGATCTCTGGCGAGCGGCTCCAGGCTGGCATTCTCGAGCAGAGATAAAGCCTCGTCAAAGCTCTGGTATCTTTTATCGGATGTCACTCTGGCCCTGGTGGCCAGGATGTGGCTCTTCTGCTCTTTGGAGATCTCCAATTTGCAGCCCAAGGATTCGATGGCATCTCTTACGGCGCTAGTGTCTGCCCCCAGATCGAGAAGGCAGCCAATGGTCATGTCGCCCGATGCGCCTGCAAAGGGATCGAAGAGGAGGACCTTCATAGTTAAATAATCTAACCTGGGGTGTTAAATACAAACTGGTCTTTGACCTCCGCTACCAGTCTAACGAGGCTGCATTCAGGTGCAATGAGAACCACCATATCACCGGGTCGCAATTATTATGCCTTCGAGTCGTCTTCTCTAGTCGGTTCATGTTGCATTGCCAGAGCCCGGGGTGTGTCAAATTCATCTGCTAAATTTCGTTATACTTGAAGGTGTACTTCTTATCTATATCTGAGGGTTCCGGCGCTGGCAAGTTGCGTGCCAATGCCATCGCAATGATGCTGGCGAAGGACTCCAGCAGTCTGCGCTGTTCAGGCAACAGTAGACGATCAGGCTTTCCCAAGCTCACGCCTAGGACGCCCACTGTAACCTCCTTAGCCTTCAACGGCAGATAGAACAGAGTGGCAGAAGACAGCGTNNAGTATCATCACCTCGCACTCGAAAGCCTCAGCGATCTCTTTTGTCGCATAGCGCAGAATCGATTCCAAGTTGTCTGCAGACATCAGGTCACGACTGAAGGAGTAAAGAGCGGAGACGAAACGCTCCCTCTGACGAGCGCTCTCCCTCTGCCATCTGACTTGATCCGTCAGAATGCTCGTCACGTTTCCGACAATGATAAAGACAAGAAACAGAGGAACGTAGCGTACGTCTGCAAAGGTCACGGCCAACTGCGGCGGTATGAAGAAGAAATCGAGGGCCAGCACTGCCATGAGGGACGCCATCAAACCAGCCCGTCTGCCCCATGTCATGCTGCTGTACACAACAGGGAGCAGCAGCAGCATCTCTGTGTTGCTCAAGCCCAGCCAAGGGTGCAGCATCCAAAGAAATGCAGTCATCACAACCGTGCTTGTCAGGCTGCCGTAGAACGCCTGCCAATTGCTCTTGCCCTCTGGCACATTTGGCGCTGTCTTCTTCTTTTCGAGTTTTTGTTCTGCCTCTGTGCTTCCTATGACGAGTACGTGGATTGGTCCGCTGTGATTGACAATCTCGTTGACAACTGAGCCCCTGAACAACCTATTCCACAGGCTACGGCGCGGCAGGCCGACGATTATGAGGGTGATGTTGTTCGCTCCGGCAAAAGAGTAGATCTCCTCAGAGATTTTGTACCCGTTTAGAACCTGGACCTTTGCTCCTAACTCCTCTGCGAGCTTAATTGTCCGTTCGAGCTGATCCTTGGCTGCCTCGGTAGGGGGTGCCTCTTGATGTGACTCTACATGAACCGCAAACCATTCGGCATCCTGATCGGCCGCCATGCGTTGGCCTATGCGCACCAGGCGTTCCGAGAGTGGGCTATCGCTGATGCTGACCAGTATCCTGGAACCGGCGGGCCAGGGACCGAGGATGCCGTGCTCATCCATGTAGGAGCGCAGATCCACGTCCACCTTCTTTGCTGCGTACCTGAGCGCTAGCTCTCTCAGTCCCAAGAGGTTTCCTTCTCGGAAGAAGCGCCTCATGGCCTGGTCCGCCTGGGCAGGTACGTACACCTTGCCCTCTTTAAAGCGCTGCAGAAGCTCTTCTGGAGGAAGGTCCACTACCTCGATCTCGTCTGCCAGCTCAAGAATCCTGTCTGGCACGCTCTCAACGACCCGAACCCCAGTGATCAGATGAACAATGTCCTTGAGGCTTTCGATGTGCTGGATGTTCATGGTGGTGTAAACGCTGATGCCAGCATCCAGCAACTCTTCGACGTCCTGGTACCTCTTGGCATGGCGTGATCCGGGAACGTTGGTGTGCGCCAGCTCGTCCACGAGGGCGATGGCGGGATGACGTGCCAGCACTGCATCCAGGTCGAGCTCCTCCAGAGCTACGCCACCATGATCGATGCGGCGGCGAGGAATGACCTCCAGCTCTTTGAGCAGTGCCTCGGTCTCCGTTCGTCCGTGGGTCTCAACTATGCAGACAACGACGTCAACACATTTCTTTTTCAGCGATTGAGCCTCTTCGAGCATCTGGTAGGTTTTGCCTACACCTGCCGCAGCGCCCAAAAAAATTTTCAGCCGTCCCCTACTGCGACCGGCTTCCTGCTCTTCATGCTGGAGCCGCCGCAACAACGAATCCGGATTCGGGCGGCACTCTTTGTTCATAGCTTGATTCCTTTGACCAGCTCACCTAGGGACATGTCGAGCTGAGCCGTTGTTCCTTGTCTGCACAAATAGTCAAATAATGGTTTTTAGGTTTATGATAAACTTAACTGAACCGTTAATCGGACAGAAATCTGCTTAAAATAGGTGAGGATGCCGTAGTAGGTAATGGGACATCCGATAACGCCGGATCTGGCAAGGATATTCGGAAAAATTTGCGCAGGCTTTGCCTACTCATCGCTTACACTTTTGACCAGCTCGTCGAGGCAGTATTGAGAGTTTCCTATTTTCCAGGCCGAAGCCTTTAGTTCCGTAGATGGAAAAGAACAGCGAAGGAGAATCACCTATGTTACAAATAATGGATATATTCAGATCATTGTCCCTTTTCGTCCTGGCGGGATTATGTGAGATCGGTGGGGGATACTTGATGTGGTTGTGGCTTAGGGACGATAAGGGAATTTTGTTTGCGTTACTTGGTGCGTTAACGTTGATTGTTTATGGGATTATACCCACATTTCAACCTTCAAACTTCGGCAGAGTTTATGCTGCATATGGTGGCATATTCATAGTACTTTCAATTCTATGGGGTTGGCAGATAGATAAAATCGCGCCAGACAAGTTTGATCTAATAGGGGGCCTCATAGCTCTGATAGGTGTTGGGATCATCATGTACTGGCCAAGAGGATAGAGTAACCGCTCAGCTCTTGATACAGCTTTTTAATCTGAAGGCGTTGACCTGTAGATTCAGAAAAAGGTATGTGTTTAGCTCCCCTAG
>PMNG01000147.1 GCA_003162615.1 Methanothrix sp.
GGCAGGAAATACCTAATTACCTTGTTTAAAATAAGCTCGCGTCCGGCCTGCTCAGTGGCTCCCAGGATATCAGCCAATTTCTCAGGACCAAGGTTCGTCATATACATGGCACCAGGGCGATAGATCTCTGCCACCAGCTTGCCTTTTCTTCCCCACAGGAAGTTGGCATAATTAGAGAGCGATTCAAAGATCCAGTTCTCTGCAAATCCTGCTACAGAGAGCACTACCGCCTTAGGTGACTCTTGGCGCATGGGATGTACCCATCTGCCGTCGGCAGACTTTACGAAAAAGGGCTGCATCACCGGCCAGGTACGCTCAATAAAGGCCTTCATGGGGGCATTTAGGGTCCAATGGAAGAGAGGCGTGGCATATATGCAGAGGTCGGAGGCCAGCCACTTGGGATAGAGTTCCCGGGTCATGTCGTCCTGGATAATACATTTGCCAGGGGTTATAGTGTCGCAGGAGAAACAGCCGATGCAGTAGTTGATTTTCTTGTCACGAAGGTTTACGACCTCTACCTCGGCTCCAGCTTCACGCATGCCTTCAACCAGGTGGTTTAGCATCAGCTCAGTTCTGCTTTCACCATCCTGGCGTTGGCTGCTATTTAGAGCTAAGACTTTCATTTTATTCCTCATTTATGGTATATTGAATTTATTTATTGCGATTTTATAATTCATGGTCAAGCCTTCATCTATCAACCCAGATCAATTGTCTCCTTGATGAGTATGCGTTTGAATGCTTGAGTTAATCTTCGGTTTCAAAGGCACCGGATATATGTGAATCTGATACTATCAAGCTTTGCCCTAGATCTGGGCATATTTGGTTTGTTCTCGCAGCGTGGTGTTTCAGAGGTAGCCATGGCATTTTCCATCCAATAGTAATAAATAGTTTCAGATGTAAGTAGTAGTGAAGTCCAGGGAAAGCTTAGCCGTCACCCGTTTAAGCGGGCGTTAGGATGTTCCCTTTAAACAGGGGCCCATACCTCATGCGACTTTTCCTTGGACTTCACCTGACTTTTGTCGTGACCTATTTCATTTAATCTATTTGACTAAAATCCTATTTCGTCTCAACCTGGCTTCGAGAAGTTAATCCCTGGTTAGTCTACATTGATTACCTTTTCATGCAATTATAAAAAATGTACCGCAACGAGCTGCAAGATTTCTATAAAAAAGAAAATCGCCCATAAAAAGGTCTAGCTCAATTGACACCATCCCATCCATGAGATCTGAGATGGAGTATAGCCCAATTCAGTCCATTCACGCATGCAATTCGCGTCAACCAAAGGCTTGGCAACATTAGGCTTGTGAACATCATTGGGACCGGTTGTCGTGGTTGTAGTCGAGGGTTGCATAGATGCCTCTATGCTAAGAGTGCCGAGCAGGTTCTCGTTCAAATCCTTCGGCAGAGTACTGATGAGCTCAACCTTGGTCTTGCCGACCAGGACCTGTCCATAACCTGAGTTCTTGTTATCCTTCCAGTATTCTGCGTTTGTTACACCGGAATTCGTCATGGCGGATACATAGGATTCAACTTCGGCATTGTTGCCGTCTATTGTTCTCTTTGTTTGAGTTGGATCTCGGATCTCCCCAGACTCATTTTTCGCGTCCAGTAGGAGAACTTTCAGCCGGGTACTGGTGCTCGAGAAGGTGGCATCCTGCCAATCATTGTAACTGATTATACCTATGCCAGCTACGGTTTTGTTGTCTAATTCTACGTTGGCATAGTACATTATAGATTCATTATCGCTTTCTGAACTCGTTACGACCGTCGGCTGATTCGGTGCCTTCAGGTCAAAAGATATGTTGTATGGTCCCGCAGACGCAACTGTAGGTTTTGCCGAGGCTGAGATTGATAACATCAGCACAACGATCAGTGCAAGTATTATCTTCATAATATCCATCCCTTTTATTTCGATTCATCGATCAGAACTTCCTGATCTGATCTTGTATCACGAATTCTGAGAGTTGTATATATCTCTTTCTCAAGAAATTCGATCTCAGGTTCAGCTCGGACGCAGGGAGGGTACGATCCCGAGGAGAAACAAAGTTGCCACTATTATCGGCTGATGGACCAGGTAGATCGCCAACGAGTTTCTTCCTAGAGTGCCCAAGAGGTCAACTATAAAGGAGCCTGATAAGTCAGGCAGCTTGAAACCCCTCTTTCCATCCTGATAAAACTTATTCCCCAGAAATATTCCTATCAGGACGAGTCCAAACCAGGGGAAGATCGGAAAGTAATCCAGGGTATAAAAGTTATAGGGAACAAATCCCAGCCATAACAACCAGGGGAAGTTAAAAGTGAGACCCTGAAGATAAATGCCTATCAAAATAAAAATCGATCCCGCAAAAAGATTGAAGGTGCGCAGCCTGAGGAAGGGATAGGCTAGAACTATTGAGACTCCAACGAAGTGGAGCACCCCGAATAGAATAAACCCCCTGCCAATCAACAGATAAGTGGTCAGAGTAACGACCAATCCCAAAGAGAATATTTTCAATCCTCTTTTGAAGAACCTGAGGCAGAGCTTCTCAGAAGCTCCTCGCATCTGGGATCTAGATGCGCTTAGAGTCAAGGATGCTCCCACCAGCACTATGAATATAGCCGCGGTAGCCTCTGCAAAGTACAGCCAGGGTCCTGAACGTACATTCAAAGGGTAGCCACCGAAATAGTCCAGGTCGTAGAGAAAGTGATAGATGACCATCATAACCACGGCCTGCCCTCTAATGAAATCCAGCTCCCAAAACCGGGAAGGTTGGCTAAAGCCCATCAATTGGAGTTGATATTAAACCTATAAAACCCATACCAAAAAAGCATTCATGGGCTGCTGGACCGAGCACCTACATGGCTTGATCCACCTGTTGAGCCCGACAACAGCCTCCAGACTATCAATTATTTTGCTGTGTGATCCATCTCCCAGATTACCAAAAGCATTGTTCTCAGTATCCATACAGATGACAAAATACCCCATTCCAGGTACAGCCTTCTTTGGAACAATGATCTTGCCGCCTAGCTTCTCGACTTTGGCAGAGTATTCGTCCACCGAGGGGACACCGATGTAGTCTGTTATCTGCTGGTCCGGGTGCATTCTCTTCATCATTCCCCCGCCCAAGCCGTAGGTGTCAACCATCATGTAATCCATACCCATACCCTGCACGTCCTCAATCTTCCATCCAAAGAGCTTCGTGTAAAATGTTTTTGCTCTCTGAAGATCATCGGCAGGTATCTCAAAGTGAACTATGCTGGACATTTTTTCTCCTCGTTTAATAATAGTACTTTATCTTAATAGTACTATATCCTTAATGGTATTACATCCTTAATTAGTTTTTCATCTGTCACGAAGGATATGCATAGCTTCATTTACAAAAGGGGCACGAGTCAAGTAAGGTAATTCTTAAAATCCATTCCCAGATACTTCTTGACGTCACTTAGATTATCCGTCCTGCCAAAAGCGATGGAAAAGGCAGGATACCTGTCAGGGTCCAACTTACAGTATCCGACAAGGTTCCGGAAGGTGTCAGCGAACTCTTCGTGATCCGGTTTCTTGCCCGCTGGAACAGCAGCCGATAGCCTGCTCAGAACTCTGAAGAAGATATCGCTTTCGGCCAATGACAGTGTGCTGTCCCAATCCGGCTTTAGACCTCTGAAGTATTGTTTGTAAGGGTTCATGCCGAAAGCGAAGAAAAGCAGATCGGAGACGCTAAAACTCCCGAACCTCCCTGGATCGACCTCGATGGGCACAAGAATGTCCTTATGCTGCCTGAACTCCGCATGAAGAGGAAGATTCTTCAAATCCAATTCGGATGAAATCTCTTTTAAGGCGTCCTCCATTCTGGGGAGATTCATTCTCACGATCTCCTGGCTCGTGTAATAGACGATGTCCCAAGAATCTTTTCCATCCAGAAAGGGATGCGCGTAAATGCCCAGGAGAACAGGCTTTCCTTCTGCGTTGAAGTACGCATCGCAAGCTAACTCATTTCGTCTAACACTCTCCGTTTCAGCGCTTGGAAGTCCAAAATCCGGAAGAGCCTTTGACAAAAGTTTTCCGAAATCCGATTTGTCTAAAAATAAGTTGTGGACTTCGATCTCAGATGTATTGGTCAAGAACTCTCTTATAGCTGTCAGTCCTTCATCTGAGTTCGTGAACAAGAGAGATTCAGGCTTGGTTATAATATTTGCCGCCTCCGAATCGTCTAGTAGAATCAAATCAGGGCAGTATCTTCCCAGCTCCATCTTCAGACTCTTGCTTTTGGTATAGACTGGAACTCTCTCCTTAGTGAGGGTGTTTATCAGCAGGGGCGAAGTGTAGGCGTCTGTTAGCAACGCTATCGAGTTCTTTTTCACACTAACTGCGTTGCCTTTTTGGTTAAAATACTACCCACTCTCAATTGTAGGAGTGATTAAAGGGAAGCTAAGAGATAATTCCCACTCAGAATTGCCATGCCGCTCATCTCTTTGGCTTAGTTTTAGACGAAGGGTGAGAAACCTTCAGATCCAAATCCGAGATTCAGGCATGTCTGAACCGGCTTTCCTCTTTGAGATCCACTCTTGAGTTGTTCCAACTTCGGAAAGGACTTTCATCTTGTGCCGCAGCTACTGTCAGCGTAGCTTTTCTCAAGTATTTCCCTCTCCGGAGCCACCTCTGCAAAGATCTGGGCCTGGAAATGCTGGACCTCGGTATCCTCATCGATCCAGGCATCTGCAGGAAGACCTGCCTTGATGCAGGTCTGGCTCAAGAACTCCATGGAATCGAAGCCCCATTCGGGAGCCACCTGAGGAAGAAGAAGGCCGGAAAAGATGCCTTTAGTAACTATCAACCCGTCGATCCCTATTCTAACGAACTCAGAAAGCCTGGCCTTAGGAACTTCGTAGGGTTCCGGCTTGGTAAGGACGGTCACCTCAAACTCAATCCTGCCTAGCTCTTTTGCTTTCACGTGCGGAAACCGTGGATCGCCCATCCCTGCATTTATGGCCGAATCCACGATGGCCTCTCCGAGAGGCATGACCGGCTGGGGATAACCTATGCAGCCTCTGAGGTCTCCATCTTCGTGGAGGGTCACAAATACTCCCTGTTTCTCATCAAATACTTTTGGCAAGCCCTCCGGCTTGATTCTGGTTCTCTTTTCTGCAAAATCGGTGAGGGCCTTTCTGGCCAGCTTTACAGCAATTTTTCCTTCTTCCTCAGTAATCATAATATTTAATGGATCTGTGAGATATTAAAATATGCGGTGTTTGGTAGTCTCCCTATTTTGTGT
>PMNG01000104.1 GCA_003162615.1 Methanothrix sp.
CAATTTTGCACCTCACATCTCAACGGTGATCCTGGAAATCAGTCTTCAGCATGTTCGATAAGTCTTACACAGCGACCTCCACATCGGAGCCTGGAGGCGCCCCAACTGTGATCTACATAGCGGATGTTGTGCAGTACCAAGGAGGATTCGAAGTAGATCTATCAGACGGGCAGAACCGAATACCGTAAAGAGAATGGAGGACTGTGGTATTTCCCTGAATCGGCCGGCGAACACAGGATCGATAGTATCCCTAAGAATAAGGATGAACCTGTAACCAATGCTTAAGCTTATTTATCGTTCTGAAATTGCTCACTAAGATAAGAGCAGTAGCTTAGAATATCCTAGGCTAACCCAGATTTTTTGTGATTTTTTTCAGGGGGTCTCTCACCCCTCAGTGCAAGGCCTTAGCTCTCACCAACAAAAAATACGATATCGCAATCAGAATACTTCATTAAACAAAGGAGATATATCTTGCAAATTTGATAACAATTCGGTTCCTTTTGTGGTTAATTTGAAATGGTTTTCGTCTTTGGCAACTAATCCTTTATTTATGAGCCAATCAAGATAGATTCCCGCGGTCTTGAAGTTAAGGTTGGCCCTATACACGATTCTTGTCTTTGTAGCATCGTCTTTTTTGCATATAGAAAGAATGGATTTTATAATCTCCAACTTGTCACGTCTTTTTTCGAGGACCATAGCCGTTCACCCTTAATATAAGATTCTAGCTAATTTAGTATCTTAACTACTAATCTATGATTCTAATTTGTGGTACTACTATTTAGAGTTATTTAAGAATATAGGAACTGTATGGATTATTACTTTAAGTACTCTGCCTTTAAACATATATTTAATATTTTTATTTAATTGCTAGCCTCCGCACCCCTTTTAGAGGGGTTGTAAAGCTATCAAAGAGAAAATTTTCTGATTGTTATCTAGAAAGATTCGACGCTCGTTGCTACATACCACATGGACTTAGGAGATACTTATAACGGCCGCATGCTATTTTTAGTCCATTTATTTTATATTTTTGCGACAGGCCTTATAGATGACATGAACTCCAACGAATTTATTAGATAACTCACTGACCTCCAGATGATATACCACTCGTGAAGGGGCCATTTTCATAATTCTGAGGGCGCCGTTACGATCTTTCGGAACACCGATATTGGTGGCGGAACACGCGGATTCAAAAGAGCGAGGATAGTCCCCCTGTCCGAAATCAATTTTTTGTCCCGATCCTGTATCTGTTAATGATGTTTCAACTTTAGAATAATTTTTCATGGCGATCCAGTTCTCGCCTTCAGTATCCCATGTCACATTTTTTTGTAGGCCATCAAGTTCAACCAAGCCTACCCGAACGGTCGAATTTTTTTCCAGGATCACGCTATCATGATCTGTTGATGCGCTCCAGTTCGCAGGGATTTGAAGGCTCAAATGCTGGCCTTAGAACGTTTCGCAGAGGCGAAAGCCAAAAGCACCAACGCGAGGCAGTTTATTATTAGGATTATACTCTTCATAGCAGATTTTATAGAGTTTGGACACTTAAATCTTTGGACTTGTTCGGCTTTGCACCAAAAGGGCCTATTCGGCCCGAATTGGGTGCAGGCACCCGACTTTAAGCGCAAAGCCTAATAAGTGGAAAGCTTTAAATACCAACCTATCACTAACTATAAGTTAGTAATATCACGTGTTGGATGCTTGCAAAACAAACCCGAGAGGTGTTGGCAAACATCACTCTAACTAATAGATCCACACCCCCTGTCGAGGGGTTTCACAAGAGGGCCTTTTCAGGCTCAAGGTACAGATTAAAAAATTACTTAAGCTTGCGAGATGAATAAAGAGTTATTGGAGGTTTTTGATGGCTGGAGAAATTACACTTAAGGTCATAGAGGCGCGAGCCTCCGACGTAGGTCGCGGGATCGCCAGAGTAGACCCTGCTATATTCAGGGAAAAGGGCTGGCAGGCAGGCGACGTCATAAGCATTCAGGGAAAGAAGAGGACCGCAGCCCTTCTGTGGCCAGGCTACCCGGACGACACAGGAACAGGAGTCATCCGCCTGGACGGCAACATCCGCAGGAACGCCGACGTATCCATAGACGATCGCGTACCTGTTAGGATCATTCAATCGGCACCAGCCGAGAGTCTCGTCCTTGCCCCAACAGTTCCCATGCGGATCACCGGAGCTGAGGAGTACCTTCGCAGGTACATGGAAGGGCGCGTACTCACTCGCGGAGACGTCATCGAGATCAGTGTGATGGGCAGAAAGATCGAGCTTGTCGCTGTGAGAGTTAACCCCGCCAAGGATGCCGTTGTCATCGGCGACCGAACAAGGATAGAGATCAGCGAGAAGCCTGCAAAGGAAGAGAAGGCCATGCCCAGGGTTACCTACGAGGATATAGGCGGCCTTGGACCAGAGATCAAGAAGGTCCGGGAGATGATAGAGCTCCCCATGAAGCACCCCGAGCTCTTCGAGCGGTTGGGGGTGGAAGCCCCTAAAGGCGTTCTCCTCTACGGTCCGCCAGGCACCGGCAAGACTCTCCTTGCAAGGGCTCTGGCATCGGAGACAAACGCACACTTCGAGACACTCAGCGGCCCGGAGATCATGTCCAAGTATTACGGCGAGTCCGAGGAGAAGCTCAGACAGCTCTTCAAGACAGCCGAGGAGCAGGCTCCGAGCATTGTGCTCATCGATGAGATTGACTCGATCGCCCCGAAGCGCGAGGAAGTCACCGGAGAGGTTGAGCGTCGCGTTGTGGCCCAGCTCCTGGCCCTCATGGACGGCATGGAGGCGCGAGGCAAAGTGGTCGTAATAGGAGCCACCAACAGACCCGATTCGCTGGACCCGGCGCTTAGAAGGCCGGGCAGGTTCGACAGAGAAATAGAAATTGGAGTTCCCAACAAGGAATCCAGGCTGGAGGTACTCCTGATACACACCAGAGGCATGCCTCTTGCTAAGGACGTAAACCAGCAAAAGCTCGCCGATGTGACCCACGGGTTCGTGGGCGCCGACCTGGCCGCTCTGGCACGCGAGGCAGGCATGAGATCCCTGCGCCGCGTCCTGCCCGAGCTGGACCTGGAGGTGGAGGCAATTCCTGTAGAGCTGCTGAACAAGATAGAGGTGAACAACGACGACTTCCTCGAGGCCCTTCGAGAGATGGAGCCCTCGGCGATGCGAGAGGTAATGGTTGAATCCCCGGATGTTAAGTGGGACGACATCGGCGGCCTGTCCCAGGTCAAGCAGGAGCTTGTCGAGTCTGTGGAGTGGCCTCTGACATACGCCAAGCTCTTCGCGCACATGGACGCCGAACCGCCTAAGGGCATCCTGCTCTACGGCCCGCCGGGAACCGGAAAGACAATGCTTGCGAAGGCGGTAGCTACAGAGAGCCAGGCCAACTTCATCAGCATCAAGGGACCCGAGTTCCTGTCCAAGTGGGTGGGAGAGTCGGAGAAGGCCGTTAGGGAGGTCTTCAGGAAGGCCAGACAGGCTGCGCCGTCGGTGATCTTCCTGGACGAGATCGACTCTATTGCTCCTTCGAGAAGTTCGGGCACGAGCGACTCACACGTCACAGAGCGGGTCATCTCTCAGATCCTGACTGAGCTAGACGGCCTGGAGTCGCTGAACAGCGTAATAGTCATCGCCGCCACTAACAGACCGGACATAATCGACCCTGCGCTGCTGCGTCCCGGCAGGTTCGACAGGCTCATCGAGATTGGTCTACCAGATGAGAAGGGCCGGCTGGAAATCCTGAAGATCCACGCTGCTACGAAGCCCTTGGCTGACGACATAAACCTTGAGGAGATAGCCAAGAAGACTGAAAAGTACAGCGGTGCCGATCTTTCCGCCATCGTCAACGAGGCGGTCATGCTTGCCATCAGGGAGTGCGTACTGCAGGGCAAATCTCTGGAAGAAGACCAGATCTGCAACTACAAGATCGAGAAGAAACACTTCGACGAGGCGATGAAAAAGGTTCAGCCAACGGCAGAGACGGACCTTTACAAGAAGTTCTCTAAGGGCAAGGCTTTCTAAGGCCGGATATACGGCCTTGGCCCTTCTTTCTTTTGGATTTTACTGTTCAGTTTTTGGGAAAAGTGGTTTCTCCATTCTTATGTAACCAAGCAATAGATTTAACCGAAGATGTTACATAAGATCTGGTGTTTGATACCGAAGAACATCTCTGAAGAGCTATGCAGCCAGAAGATGCCAGTCCTGTTAGAAATAAGGGATTTCGTCGACCATTTGATCTCGATAAGGGAAAGACCGCCTGAGCCCGACGACCTGCCCGAGAAAGGAGCCGTCATCGAGGTTAGAAGAGCCGGATCGATTACCTACCGTCTAGAGAAGGTCTCCTGCGGAAAAGGTTGCAAGGGTTGCCCTCACGGGCCTTACTGGTACGGCTACTGGCGAGAGGGTGGCAAGACCCGGTCCAAGTACATCGGCAAGAACCTGAGGCTGAAATGAGGATGATGGCTTTGCTGGCCCTGTTGTTGCTGGTGCCTCTCCTTAGCGGCTGTGTGTCGCAGAGAGAGACCACCGGCCAGATCAAAGTCGCCACCACGATAATTCCCCTTGGCGAGTTCGTGCACGCAGTCGGTGGAGACAGGGTCTCAGTAACAGTACTTGTGCCACCAGGTGCAGATCCGCATAACTTCGAGCCGTCTCCATCGCAGATCCGCGAAGTGGCTGACGCGGACATCTACGCGGAGAACGGTGCCGGCCTTGAGAGCTGGATGGATAATATACTGAATGTCAATCAACGCATGCTCGTAATCGACACCTCAAGGGGCGTAAGCCTCACAGCCGGAACGGGTGAGACAGCAGGCGGTGGCGGGATGGCCATGGACCCTCACATATGGCTTTCGCCTCGGGATGCAATGATCCAGGTACGAAACATATGCGACGGCCTGACGAGAGTTGACCCGGCCGGAAAAGATTATTACGCCAATAACAGAGACAACTACATTATTAAATTAAAAGAGCTTGATGCCAACCTCAACTCGACCTTTGCAGGAACGAAGAAGAAAAAGTTCATTGTGCTTCATCCTGCCTGGACCTACTTCGCCAGGGACTACGGACTTACGCAGATCGCCATCGAGGTTGAGGAGAAAGAGCCCGGGCCAAGGTACTTGACTACGGTGGTGAATGCTGCTTTGGCTAATAACATCACAACCGTCTTCGTCGAGCCCCAGTACAATCCGAAGATGGCCGAGGTGATCTCCAAGGAGATAAACGGTAAGGTGGTCTCTATCGATGACTTGGCCCCTAACTACATCGAAAATCTGAAGAGCGTGGGAGAAAAGATCGCCGAGAGCCTGATGTCATGACTGCGATCGTGTCCATCAAGGGCCTGTGGGTGACAAGAGACGGTCATACCGTTCTTGAGAACGTGAACCTAGAGCTGAATGAGGGGGACTTCCTCGGGCTCATAGGCCCCAACGGCGGAGGAAAATCCACTCTGCTCAAGATAATGCTGGGCCTCATCAAACCCGACCAGGGTGAGGTGAGGATCTTCGGTCTGGAGCCTATTCAAGCTCGAAAGTTTGTAGGGTACATGCCCCAGAAGACCCTCTTCGATCCGAGCTTTCCCGTCACAGCCCTGGAGGTTGTATTAATGGGCAGATACAGCCGGGCTGGCCTCTTCCAACGCTACCGTCCTGAGGATAGAAAAGCAGCTTCAAAGGCTCTGGAGGCTGTGGGCATGGGCAGCTATGCAAGTCGCGAAATCGGTGCACTCTCCGGAGGCGAGCAACAAAGGGTCTTCGTTGCTCGCTCCCTGGTTTCGGACCCGAAGCTGCTTTTATTGGATGAGCCCACGGCCGGCATCGACTCCGCCCAGCAGACGGAGTTCTACGATCTGCTCTGTCGTCTGAACAGGAAGATGGGGATAGCAGTGGTCCTGGTATCCCATGACATCACTGCCATCTCCAAGTACGTCAACAGAATCGCCTGCTTGAACCAGCGTCTTTATTATCACGGCTCAAAGGAGCTGACCAACGAGGATATCGAGAGAGCCTACGGCTGCCCCGTGGAGATGATAGCACACGGCACGCCCCACCGAGTGCTGAGGGAACATGATTGAATTCTTGCAGTATGACTTCATGCGCAGCGCCCTCTCGGCGGGCCTGGCCGCATCGGTGCTCTGCGGCATAATAGGAATATATGTAATATTAAATAGAATAGTATTTATCAGCGACGGTATCGCTCACGCCGCCTTTGGCGGAATTGGATTGGGGTACTTTCTGGGGTTTGACCCTCTGGCCTTCGGCATCCTGTCTTCAGTCGTGACCGCTATCGGAATAGGCACTGTCAGCTCAAGGTCCAAAGTATCGGAGGACACGGCCATTGGGGTGTTTTTGGCTACCGGCATGGCCATTGGAGTGATGCTAATGAGCATGAGCCGGGGGTACTCCAAAGACCTCTTCGGTTTTCTGTTCGGGAACATCCTGGCTGTTACCTGGTCTGACGTAGCAGTCATATTAGCCCTTACCCTCGTGGTTCTGGTTTTGTTTGCTCTGCTTTACAAGGAGTTCCTTATCCTCTCCTTTGACCCGATTTATGGGGAGGCTGTGGGACTTCCCGTCAGAAGGCTTCGCTTGCTGCTGCTGTGCATGGTGGCCTTCAGCGTGGTCGTGCTTATAAAAATAGTCGGAATAATAATGGTGATAGCACTGCTGACGATACCTGGGACCATAAGCAGACAGCACTTCAAAGGCCTTCCAGCCATTATGGCAGGATCAATCCTCTGCGGGGCAGTGTTCGTAACAGCCGGTCTCTTCACCTCCTATCAACTGGACGTTCCCTCGGGGGCTACCATTATCCTCATTGCCGCAGTCGCTTTCTTCATCAGCACCTTGACCTCCAGATAGCCTTAAAATGGTACAAGTCGATTTTAGTCATGAATGAATTGGCCACTTATCCTGCTCTGCGTACTTTCGACGCTTGTGGCTACCGGGTGCGCAGAAGAACTGATGTTCTTCGCCGACGACCACTACAAGGCTGCGGGCGAACCCGAGTTCAAAGCATCCGCTGTCAACCCGGTGCTTGAGCCTGGAACCAACTCAACCCTCCGGATAACCCTGGAGAACGTCGGCCTGGTCCAGGAGCTGATTCCCAATAAAGCTGGAGACACGAATGAGATATCTGCGGAGGCAAAAGATGAGCTTCACAGTGTAGATGCCGACAACATCACCGCCCGGCTGTCCGGGAGTGGGCCGGTAGTAGTCACTTCTGCGCCGCGCGTCCTAGCATCTCTGCCAACAGGTGGCGTGGCCCAACTGGATTTCAACGTCACGACGGGAGTTGGAGCTGATGGATGGTACAGCCTGCTTCTAGAGACAGAGTACGAACATCAGATGGATGTCAAAGTCAGCAACAGCAGCAGCTCATCCTTATATCGGCCTTCTAACTCCAGCCAGAAGATCTCTATCCTGGTCCAGGGTCCCGATAGGTCTCTCAAGGTCGAAGGGGTCGTTTCAGACCTGTACCCGGGAGGCAACGGCACCATCCTCGCAGTGATAAAAAACAACGGCCAAGATGTTGCCAGAAACTGCACGGCAAGGCTTATGGCAGTGCCGCCGTTCAGGTCCTCTTCTGAGAGATACAGTTTGGGCGACCTTCCGCCGGGCCAGGCTGTCGTAGCCAGACTAACTGCAACCGTGGATGGCAATGCAGCGATCCGGGAATACCGGCTTGCCTGCGAGATGGTTCACGACAACCAAACTGTCATGGTCTCATTGCCGGTCTTGCTCAAGAAGAGTCCGGAACCATTCCCTGGCAGCTTGGTCATAGCCATCCCTTTCTTGGCTCTGATCGGAGGTATGGCTCTGCTTTGGCGGGAGAAACAGAAGCGTTCTGGCAGGACCTTTAGAAGAAGAAAAAGATGGATGGGGCGGTGACAACGGAGAGTACAATGTCAGAGATCTCAGTGAAGGCCATTGGCATATTCAAAGGGTACAAGAGTTTCTTTGGAAAAAATACCGAGGTGCTCAAGGACATCACCCTTGAGATCAGGTCGGACGAGATCTTCGGAATTCTGGGACCCAACGGCTCGGGAAAGACAACCCTGATCTCCATTTTCTCCACTCTGATATACCCGGAAAAAGGGAGTCTGAAGATCTTGGGCCTGGACTCTCGAACCGAGAAGGACGCAATAAGAAAGCAAATAAACATCAGCACCGCAAAGCCGAACTTTCCCTGGAGCCTTACCGTCAGAGAGAACCTCAAGCACTATGCAATGCTCTATGGCATGTATGGCTCGGAATTGAAGAAGTCTGTCGATGAGCAGATAGAGGCCTTCGAGCTTGAGGAGTACAGAGACATCAAGTTCGAGGACCTGTCCACCGGTCTGAAGCAAAGGCTTTCCCTGGCCAAGGCAATGCTCAACAGACCAAGGCTTATCTTCCTGGACGAGCCCACAACGGGCCTTGACCCAGAGATAGCCATAAAGACAAGGCAATTGATACGCCGGATACACCGGGAAAACGAGGTATCTGTGATTCTATCCACCCATTACATGCCTGAGGCTGAGATGCTTTGTGACAGGATTGCGTTCCTGCGACACGGTCAGATGGTGGCCCAGGATACCCCTCAGAACTTGAAAAACCAGCTCCATCTGGGCGAAAGAATGATTTTACACTACGTAGGTCCGGTCAATATCGACGAGCTGGAGCATATACCGGGAGTGATGAGGATTAAAGCCGAGCCCGGTATAGCTGAGATAGTCATAGACAGGACAGCGGAGAATGTAGATAGGATCATCAAGCTCTTCGCAGGAGCCAGCATTCTGAACATCGATATAATAGAACCCGACCTGGAGGATGTGTTCCTTGAACTGGCGCGGTGAGCTTAACAAGTACCTGGCCTCGACCTACAAGAACTGGATAATCTCCAAGAGGAATGTGTTCACGCTGTTTGAACTGTTCTTCTGGCCCATCATGGGCCTTCTGACCATCGGCCTCTTAACCAGGTTCTTGAACGTCAGCAGCAACACG
The DNA here is from genome assembly GCA_003162615.1 of Methanothrix sp. Classification (GTDB taxonomy): domain Archaea; phylum Halobacteriota; class Methanosarcinia; order Methanotrichales; family Methanotrichaceae; genus Fen-7. The sequence continues at coordinate 8,989 of PMNG01000104.1, forward strand.
GTCTCCTTTCTTCTTGTGGGCTCGATTGCTCTGGCCATCCTTCAGACTAGCCAGATGGACGTGGCCTACGTTCTCTTGTTCGATATGTGGTCCAAGAGCATCAAGAACACCTTCATAGCCCCGATCAAGAGCTATCACCTGGTCTTCGGCGCGCTGCTCTTCGGCATAGTAAGAGGAACCTTTGTCTTCGGAATACTGGTAGTAGTCAGCAACCGCCTCTTCGGGTTCGATTTCCTGGCAGGCGGGATCGCTCCTGTTCTGATCTTTCTTGTCGGTGTTTATGCCATGGCAGCCGTTATCGGAATCACAGTCTGCATTTCAATTCTGACCTTCGGCCAGAAGGCGGACGTGGCCGCCTGGAGCCTGAGCGGCGTTGTCCTCTTAGTCAGCGGCATCTACTATCCGGTGGAGGTGCTCCCACCTGCACTGCAGGCGCTGTCCAGGGCGATACCGCTCACCTACTTCCTAGAATATTACAGGTCCGTTTATATCTCTGGGCCTCACAACATAGTTTTGGGCGCACTGTTGGCCGCGCTTTACCTGGTCGTAGGGCTGATGATGTTTGCTTGGTCGATAGAGAGAGCAAGGAGGACGGGCATCATGCTGCGTCTCTCTGAATAGCTATGCTTCTGGAGAGCCAAAAAAGCGGTTTTGTACAAGACAAGAGGAGCTTGATTTGATAGAGGGAACGATTGGCAGGATCAAAGTTGGGGATCTGCAGCCCGTCAGGGTTATGGCAGTGATAAACCTGAGCAAGGAGTCCTTCTACAAGGGCTCTGTGGCCAACGCAAATCAGGCTCTAACAAAGGCCAGGTCTTTGGCTGAAGAGGGGGCCGACCTTATAGACCTTGGCGCGGTCTCAACGGCTCCAGGTTCCCCGAAGATAGACGAATCATTGGAGAGCGAGAGGCTTTTCCCTGAGTTGCAGAAGATCCTGGACCTGGGATTAGAGGTCTCCGTTGACACCCAGAGGGCAAGCATTGCAGACAAGGCACTGTCCATGGGCGCTATGTGCATAAACGATGTCTCTGGTCTCTTGGATCCGTCCATGGCCAAGACGGTAGCCGACCACGACACCTCTGTGGTAATAATGGCCTCACGCCGCGTCCCCGGTGATCTTCTGACGATGGACGACATCCTGGATGTCCTCGCTGAACGGGTAAGTTCTGCTGTGGACGTAGGGGTGGATCGGGATAAGATCGTCGTCGATCCTGGCATTGGAAAGTGGATTCCAGAAAAAGAACCGGCGCACGACTTGGCCATCCTGGACGGCTTTAGACGGCTGAGGGCTCTGGGAAGGCCTGTCATGGCCGCCCTCTCAAGGAAGTCGTTCATCGGAGCCAGGCTGAACCAGCCCGAACCCAGCAAGAGACTGTGCGGCTCCCTAGCTGCCACAGCCATCGCCGTCTACAACGGAGCCCACATCGTTCGCACTCATGATGTGTCCATGAGCCTTGACACTATTCGCATGGCTGAAGCGATCAGGGGACGTCCGCCCCAGTCCGAGGAGGAGAGCATCTCTGTAGAGGTACTCGGATACCTGGGCCACGAAAGCGACCTTGCCGATGCCCTGAGTCGAGCAAAAGTTGATCCAGGTGGATACCGTGCTCTGTGCAGAAAGGGTTCCTTCAGGGTGTTGGCCATAGGCGGCATCAGTTCTATGGAGGCCATCATAATCAAGCAGGAGATGCTTGCTCGCGGCGGAGACGCTGCCATTCCCAAAATGGCACTTCGGTGCGATCCTGACCCCCAGGGGATCCTTGTCCTAGGCACTCTATCCCAGATTTCAGGCCTTACGCGAAAATTAAAAGACCAGCCCTTCCGTTTGCCTTTGGTCGGAAAAGCTATTGAGGGGGCACTGAGACAAATAGATGATCCTGAGCGCTACAGGTGAGATTTTTGGAAGTATTCGGCATTAAGACAGATCTTATCGGAATTGGCGACGATATGGTGGAGGCCCTGGAGAGGGGTATGAAGGAGTCAGGCCTTGCCTTAGAGGATGGAGACATTCTTGTTGTTTCGGAGAGCGCCGTAGCTACCTGGGAAAGAAGGGTGATAAACCTCGAAGATGTAAAGCCGGGAAGGCTGGCCTGCGACTTGGCCGCCAGGTACTCTAAGGACCCGCGCGACATGGAGCTGATCTTGAGAGAGGCCGACGAGATTGTTGGGGGCATTCCCGGAGTGGTCTTGACCATGAACAAAGGATTCCTCTATCCAAACGCAGGCATTGACCACTCCAATGCTCCATCGGGTTACGTTGTGCTCTTCCCTGCTGATCCTCAGAGATCCGCTTCCGTAATACACGATAGGCTGGCCCAAGGAAAGAGGATTGGAGTGATCGTTGGCGACAGCCGCACCCATCCGCTGCGCCTCGGATGCGTTGGAGTGGCCCTGGGTTGCGTTGGCATTGAGCCAGTGGAGGACGCCCGGGGCCAAATGGATCTGTACGGCCGTCCCCTTATGATAACCAGGAAGGCGGTGGCCGACAACCTCGTCTCAGCAGCCCAGATCGTGATGGGCGAGGGTGACGAGGGAATACCCGCGGCCATAATCAGGAACGCACCTGTCAGGGTCGAGGAAGGACTGAAGTGTGAGATACCCGGCATTCCGCCGAACGAGTGCATGTACATAGGGGCGCTGCGGAGCGGGCCACATCCTTACACCGGAAGCTATGACAAGCTGATCGAAGAGGCGACCAATGCCAGGGAAAATGCCTATGCACCTTATTCGAACTTCAAAGTTGGAGCTGCGCTTCTGGGAAAGAGCGGCAGGATATACTCAGCAGGAAACATAGAAAACGCTTCTAGTGGTGCAGATATTTGTGCAGAGAGAGCAGCAATAGCCAAGGCAGTAGCTTCTGGCGAGAAGGAGTTTGAAGCCGTGGCACTTATCGGCGACACTCCCACGCCGGTATCTCCCTGTGGAATATGCCGGCAGATGCTAAGCGAGTTCGGGGATGATATCAAGGTCATAATGGTCAACCTGAAGGGCGATGCAGCAATGGCCAACATCACTGAGCTGCTCCCTGGGGCCTTCAAAGGATCCTTCCTCAAAAAACAAGGTTGAGTTGATTTTGCCTTCAATCTGAATATCAGAGGGTCATCTGACAGACTCAACGATACATGGAAAAGGCTTCCTATATTCTTTTAATTGGTTTTTTATGAAAGATTCATATCTAGTATGAATTTCGATATAAACGGCAAACTCCTCACCGATTATGAATTAATCATATAACTTATGATGCATCGATTGATATCGTTTCTTGAGAAATTGTTTCAAAAATTTTTGCTAAATCACATCTATTATTGCGGTGACTTTCCTTAGAATTTAGCTTCTAGGGATAATTAGGAATTGTCTCTAAAATCCAGGTGGGCCGATGGACGGCTACTCATGCTTTTATCGTTTTTTATGAACAATTCATATAAAGTATGAATCTAATATAGATTGTGAACAATCTATTTATTATGAACTCTTCATATAGTTTATGATACGCCTTCAGATGACGATTTTTCAAAAAACAATTTAAAAAATTTGTTATTGATTACAAACGCTTATATATAAAGACTCACAAGCATCGCGGCTCAAGGAGGATTTGTAGGAGGATCTCTCCGAGTCACTCCTGGAAGGCTTAAGTTTGAGCAAAATCTCCGGTATGTGCAAGGCCGACCCAACTGCGATCTTGGATCTATTGTGGAGGAGTGCACATTGATCTGTAGAGGATATTTTGATGTGATCGCATGCTTTGTGCTAGCTCTTGGATATCAGAGAGATTTGAGCGATTTTTCATCGGGCCAACGTACCCGGTGAACTCTAGTATCCTATCACAATTCTGATTTTCAGGATGGGGATAATAAATTTTATGACATATAATTTCCGAGGTATCAAAATGAGAATATGTCTGGCCGAGTCGAAAAGGGGTGATTGAAGTGCCCACAACGAGCGATGAAGATGCCAAGATGATCGCTGATTTAAGGGAGATCTCAGAGGCCGAAGGAAAGCAAATAATCGAAGGCATAGCGATAATTGTAGCATTTTTCATTCTGTGGTGGATTGTAGTGATGGTTTTTTTTGGCGGGGGCTGGGCATCTTGAGGTCAAGAAAAATGGACTCAGCTCTAAACAGCTGCAAGTCAGAAATCAATACCCAAAGATCTGTTGGTTATATTTCAATCAGGCACGAGATAATGGAAATTTGCAGTCATCTATGAGGACGATATAAAATGTTGCAGGAATTTGCATACTTTGCCTTAATAGCCGTAACTCTGATACTGGCATTTCCCTTTGGATGGTACCTGGCAAAGGTCTTCAAAGGAGAGCCAAATCTGCTCACTCCGCTCTTACGACCCATAGAGCGGAGAATCTACAGGGTATGCGGCATCAATGAGAATAGCGAGATGACCTGGAAGAAATATGTTGCAACCCTGGTGGGCTTCGAGACCCTGGGGGTTGTATTTGCGTTCGTGATCCTGTCGCTGCAGGGTGTGCTTCCCTTAAATCCTCATGGGGTTAGCTCCTTCCGATGGGATTGGGCTGTTAACTCTGCCATCTCTTGGGTAACAAATACCAATTGGATAGCTTACAGCGGCGAGCGCGATCTCAGCTATTTGTCACAGATGCTGGGGGTTCTTGTCGAGGACTATGTCAGCCCCTCGGTTGGATTCGTGGCCATAGTTGTCCTGGCACGATCCTTCAGCCGCAAGCATTGTCCTACGGTAGGCAACTTCTGGGTCGATTTCACACGGGCTATACTCTATGTGTGGATACCCCTTGGCTTGATCCTGGTATTTCCTCTCATCTCCCAGGGCGTGGTGCAGAACTTCGATCCTTATGCCGTTGCTCACACTCTGGAAGGAGGAGTCCAGCTTATACCGGGCGGTCCGGCTGCAACAGTCATAATATACCAGTTGATATGCGAGGACGGAGCCAACTACTTTGCCAACGCCATGGCTCATCCCTTCGAAAATCCGACGCCATTTACCAATTGGTTTACAATGGCATACATACTGTTCGTTCCGGCCTCAATTGTGGTCATGATAGGAAAGCTGGCCATCAGCCGTGACACGACCAAAGCGCTGTTTGCTGTCATGTTGGTGCTGTTCATACTGGTCATGCCCCTGCCTTTCTACGCGGAAAATCAGGGAAACCCGCTGCTGGAAAAATTAGGCGTCCAGGGTGGGGTGAACATGGAGGGCAAGGAGATGCGGTTTTCCATGTTCGAGCACATCATGTACATAATAGTTGGAATGGCTCCTGCAAACGGCTCAACCGTATCTCAGCACGATAGCGTGATGCCCCTCACTATATTGACGATCATCTTCATGATTGTCATTGGAGCGCCCATCTTCGGCTGCATCGGCGAGGGCCCCATGGCATTGATTCACTACTTCATAGTGACCATGTTCATAGCAGGGCTCATGACCGGCAGAACGCCCGAGCTCATTGGCAAGAAGGTTGAATTACGTGAGATCATACTTGCCGGGGCCTCATTCCTGTTCTCATCATTCTCATCGCTGATGACGACTGCTATTGTCATCGTTTCAGCGGCAGGTATGGCGGCACTCGGCAATGCTGGTCCTCATGGATTGACGGAAATGCTGTATGCCTTTACTTCGGCGTCCATCAACAACGGCTCATATATGGGTGGGCTGAACGTGAACAGCTATATCATCAATTTGATGACTCCGCCCTGCATGATCCTGGGAAGGTACTCCACCTTGTTGGTGGGCATTGCCATTGCCGGTTCTATGGCCCGGAAGGGACACATCCCCATAAGCGCTGCGACTCTGCCTGTTGCTAGCCCGCTCTTCATCATGGCGGTGGTCTTCGTGGTCTTCGTAATTAGCGCCCTGTGTTTCTTCCCAGTGGCGACGATTGGTCCGATTCTGGAGCATCTGCTAATGGCGTCGGGAAGGACGTTCTAGGAGGATAATAGCATGCGCGGTAAGACTACAAAACTCTTGGAATCTGATATAGTTGGTCAGGCAGTCAAGGATGCATTCCTCAAGCTCGATCCCCGCGTCCAGTGGCGCAATTTGGTGATGTTTGTAGTGGAGATCGGAGCGTTCCTGACTACACTGATAGCCTTGGGCGACGTACTCACTGGAGGAAACTTCAAGTTCGATATACAGATCGGCATCTGGCTCTGGTTCACTGTGCTCTTCGCAAACTTCTCCGAGGCTCTGGCAGAAGGTCGAGGCAAGGCCCAAGCCGAAAGTTTGCGAATGGCCCGAAGCGAGGCCCTGGCCAACAGGCTGCGGCACGACGGGAGCATTGAGCAGATCCCAGCATTGGACCTTCGCAAAGGCGATCTGTTTGTTGTGAACAATGGCGAAATCATACCCGGCGACGGTGAAATAACAGAAGGGACCGCCCTGGTGGACGAATCAGCCGTAACCGGCGAGTCTGCTCCAGTCGTCCGTGAGCCGGGCAGTACACTTCGTGGCGTTACAGGCGGGACCAAGGTCATATCCGGAAAGATCACCGCCCGAGTAACAGCGGAACCTGGTGAGACATTCCTTGACCAGATGATCTCAATGGTCGAGAACGCCAAGCGTCAGAAGACTCCTAACGAGCGGGCACTGGAGATTCTGCTCATAGGGATGACTGCCATATTCCTCATCGTTGTAGGCACCCTGGTGCCCTTTGCGAACTATGTAGGGGTGGGCATAAGTATTGTCGTGCTGGTGTCTCTGCTTGTCTGCCTAATACCAACAACAATCGGCGGCCTCCTGCCAGCCATTGGAATTGCCGGTATGGAGCGGCTGCTGCAGAACAACGTCATAGCTCTGAGCGGCAGAGGTGTGGAAGCCTCAGGGAACGTGGACCTGGTGCTGATGGATAAGACCGGCACAATTACTCTAGGCAACAGAATGGCCACCGAGTTCATACCCGCAAAGGGAGTGACAGGAGAAGAGATCGCCAAGGCTGCAATGCTGTCATCCCTGGCGGACGATACTCCTGAGGGTCACAGCATTGTAGAACTGTGCAAACAGGTTCTGGGAATCAGGGGTCGTGATATCAGACCGGAAAAGGGAACGACCTTCGTACCCTTCAGCCCGATGACCCGCATGAGCGGAATAAACATAGGTGGCGTTCAGATCAGAAAAGGATCAGCGGAGGCCATAGACAATCTCTTAAAAACCATGGGTCTATCCACCCCCGATGATGTAAAAACTGCTGTTGACAGTATTGCCAGGGAGGGCGGGACTCCCCTTGTTGTAGTCGAAGGCATTAAAGTTCTGGGAGCTATCAGGCTGAAGGATGTCATAAAGGAGGGAATCAGAGAGCGGTTAAGTAACATGCGAAAGTTAGGTATACGGTTCGTCATGATCACGGGGGACAACCCGGTAACGGCCGCAGCCATAGCCGCAGAGGCTGGCATTGACGACTTCATGGCCCAGGCACTCCCGGCGTTCAAGTTGAATGCCATCCGCAGATACCAGAAGGACGGCCACATGGTGGCTATGATCGGAGACGGTACAAACGATGCTCCGGCTCTGGCTCAGGCCGACCTTGCAGTGGCCATGAACGCCGGAACTCAGGCTGCCAGGGAGGCGGCCAACATGATCGACCTCGACTCCAACCCGGCCAAGCTGCTGGACATCGTCGAGATCGGCAAGCAGCTACTGATGACCAGGGGGGCTTTGACCACATTTTCTGTGGCCAACGACGTTTCCAAGTACTTCGCCATCCTTCCGGCCGTATTCGCCGCCTCCTATCCACAGTTGGAGGTTTTGAATATCATGGGGTTATCCACCCCAACCAGTGCGATATTGTCGGCAGTCATCTTCAATGCCCTCATAATTCCTGCATTGATACCTCTGGCGATAAAAGGAATCAGCTATCGTGCAGCCACAACCGAATCGCTGCTTCGGTACAACCTCATAGTCTACGGTCTGGGCGGACTGCTCATACCTTTCATTGGAATCAAGCTGGTGGACATCTTGGTAGTGTTCCTGCACCTGGAGTGAGAAGATGAACAAGAATGAGATCATCCGAGAAGCCAAGACCTGTGTGCTGCTATTCGCCCTGGTGTGTTTGCTCAGCCTGGCCTTTCCGTTCTTCGTAACCTTTGTGGCCGAGAACACAATGCCCTATCAGGCTCATGGGAGCTTGATTTACATAAACGGCACTCTTGTTGGTTCAGAGCTGATAGGCCAGAACTTCAGCAGTCCAGGCTACTTCCACAGCCGGCCCTCGGCTGTTGACTACAACGGTAGCAACTCCGGCGGCAGTAACCTCGGACCTACCAGTGCCAAGCTGATGGAAGAGGTGCGACAGAGGGTCGAGAAGGTCAGGCAGGAGAACAACCTGTCAGCCAATGCCACAGTGCCTGCCGATCTGGTCCTGGCATCGGGAAGCGGCTTGGACCCGGACATCAGCCCAGCGAGCGCTCTGCTTCAGGTTCAGCGCGTGGCTAAAGTGCGAGGACTTTCTGAATCGAAGGTTAAGACGCTGGTCGAGGAGCGTATTGAGGGGCTTCAGTTTGGCCTATTCGGGCAGGAAAGGGTCAATGTGCTCAAACTGAACATTGCCCTGGATGAACTGGCCAGAGGGAGCAAACGATGAAGGTTGGGAGGCATGGGCACCTTTCAATAAAAAGGCTAGGAAGAAAAGCAGCCAGAGGGAGATGAAGAATACTCAATAGAGTGCGCTCAGGAAGGCAGGCGAGCCAATGCAATCCTGGATATCGATCTCCTGCCGATCTACTTCCCTAAGTTTCGACCATAACTTGCAGACCCATTCATAGACCTGGATTGTAACAATTGGGCTCAAGTTTCGGATTTGTGATGAGAGTGATTAACCCGAACTTCAACGCAACGGACATGACCTTCATGTTGGTCGCGACGACTCTGGTCATGGTGATGACCCCAGGGCTAGCACTGTTCTATGGAGGGCTCGTCGGCAAGAAGAACGCGATAGCCATCATGATGCAAAGCTTCGTTGCCATGGGCCTTTCCACCGTCCTCTGGGTCGTCGTGGGCTATTCCCTGTGCTTCAGCGGCGACTTCCATGGGGTTCTCGGCGACCTCCATAACGCATTCCTCCTGAACATCTCAGCCGATACACCGTCGCCTGTCAGCCAAGCCCTGCCCCTTTACATATTCCTGTCCTACCAGTTGATGGTCGTCGTCATCACGCCGCCCTTGATCACGGGTGCCTTCACCAACCGTGTGAGATTCAAGGGATACCTCTTGTTCCTGACCCTGTGGCAGCTGTTCATCTACTATCCGATATGCCATATGGTTTGGGGCGGTGGGATCTTGCAGCAGTGGGGCGTCAAGGACTTCGGAGGCGGTATCGTCGTCCATGCCATTGCAGGCATGAGTGCCTTGGCCATAGTCATGTACCTTGGGCCCAGGAAGTTCAAGGACAATCCCCACAGCATCCCCCTCGTGGCAATTGGCATGTCCATATTGTGGTTCGGATGGTTCGGGTTCACGGCCGGGAACGCCTTTGCAATGAACGATGTCGCGATCCTTGCCTTCCTCAACACCGCCATAGCTGGCGGTTTCGCCTCCTTCGTATGGATGATAATGGACTTCGGTTATGACGGAAAGTTCAAGCTCGTCGGGTTCCTCACGGGCGGCCTTGCGGGCCTGATCGTCATCACGCCGGCGGCTGGTTATATTACCCCACAGGCCGCGATGGTACTGGGCATTGCTGCAGGGTTCATCTGTTACATGGCCATAAGGTTCAAGAACAGCCGTAAATGGGATGATGCCCTCGATGTCTGGGGCGTCCACGGCATTGGCGGATTCTTGGGGATCGTCCTCTTAGGGGTCTTCAGCACCCTGTCCGTCAACAAGGCCGGGGTCGATGGCCTGCTATACGGCAACCCGAAGTTCTTTGGCATCGAGTTCGGTGCTGTAGCCTTAGCATCGGTCTATGCCTTCTTCATTACCTATGCGATCTTCTTTGTCCTGGGCAAGGTCATGACCGTGCATACCTCAAAGAAGACCGAAGAGCAAGGACTCGACCAAAAGTACCATGGGGAATCGGCTTACGGCGAGTAAGCGAATCAGGGAGAAAAGAATGCTAACGCCGATTATCCGACTAATTGAGCTTTGGAATTTGCAGGATATGCATCATGGACGAGAGCAACGGAGCATCCTACATATCACTCTTCTTGAATTTAGATTATTTAAGGCGAGGGAGGTAAAAGTCAATGGCTAAAATGAATCAGGAAGAGTTCAAATGCCCGATTTGTGGCCAGACATTCTTCACGAAGATGTTTCTTAACGAACACGCCAAGATTCGGCATAAAAGAAGCAGGTACAGACCGAGTCTCGAAAACGCTAAAGCTTAATTTATGGAAAAGAGGCATGTTATAGAGGAGAAATAAAAGATGGACAAAATATTCATGTTCGTGTTGGCAGCCTTCCTAGCGACTAGTTTGAACTGTTGCATGGCAGCGACGCATACTGCCGATATAGGGAAATTCAATATACAGGTGATGAGCGATGAGGCCGTAGAAATCAATGACCAGTTTGCTCCGACTACGTACCCCGACTTCACCGCCGATCTTGTTGATATGTGGGTAGGCAATGATTTGTTTGAGATGATTATCGGGGATTACGGCTCCAGCACAAATGTGTCAGAAGATGCGCTGGTACATGCAATCAAAACATTTTATCCATCGGAGAATGCAAAAGCGAAATCCTGGGATTATGTAGATGTTGGAGGCCAGAAGGGGTTCATTGCTAATGTCCAGGTTACTGCAAGCATACCCCAGTTTGAGATTACTTATTCTCCGGATGCCTCTAACAATCAAGGAACAATAATCGTAGCGATTACAGCCTATACAGCGGATAAGAAGAAGGTTGAGGATGTGCTAAAGACCCTCAAGATTTATCGTTCCAGCTAGTTCACCGTCAAAAGGTCACTAATGATTGCTGTATGTCCCCCTTCTCCCGGGTCCTTTTTCAATAGACTCGCAAAGCCGCTCACCGTTAGCAGAGGAGAAGAGGTCTAGAATCCTGGTTGATGGAGAGTTACAAGATTCCAAGCTAATGACCGAGAAGGCTAAACTATGGAGGGGCTCCGGTAGCCATCAAGCTCATAGAACTGCAAACTCTAGCAGAGATTGCCAGAGAGAAGAACCTCATAATAGTTACTCCATCAGATGATGTGAGCACAGGCAATCGGTGAATTGGATGACAGACATTAAGCCTCACAGGCACTGCATAGTTTGCGGCAATGCCATAGTCGAGGGGATCGTATGTGATGAGCTTTGCGAATCCAAGTTAAATTCATCTCGGAGACGACAGCAGCTAATGTTTATGGCTCTTCGCTGTTTCATGTGGGTAAATTGAATTCAAGTTTTCCTGTCCGAAGATAAATAGTAATAATAGTACGTGTTTAGCTCCCCCAGAATCGCTCGCTTGATGCTGTTTCGAGTTAACGAATACGTGCTCACCAATAACTTGCGCCAGAATGAAAAACATTATCAATAGACGAAGTTACTTGGAATTTGCTCTCTATAACTGGTCACCTGAGATGTCACCAACTGGGTTTGTTGATGCTGATTGAGGTGAGCTAAACACATACTAATAATAAAATTTTTAGTTGACCTAAAGCCTCTTGCACTATCCTTAGCCGCCTGAATGAGGCTGTTAGTTCCTTCCAAGATACCATTATTGATTTTGGTTTTAATATAATTAGTTATACCATTCCAGTGCTGCTTCATGGTTTTAGCGCAATCAATTACAGGATTGAGTCTACTATGTGTTGCCCAGAAATACCAGCGTTTGAGGTAATCTTCCGCAGAAAGCGGGTTTTCATAATTCCAGAAATCGCGAAGAGCCAGTTTGATGTTATACGC
>PMNG01000120.1 GCA_003162615.1 Methanothrix sp.
GGTACCGGTACCGTATCAAGGAGTCAGTCCGCTGAGATATACGGCTTCACAAACAATGGCAACGATGACATGACTTCCTACAACGAGTGGGGAGTCATCAGTAACAACAATCATTACACGCCTTCGATAACCCAGAACGACCTCAAGAACGCTCTTTGCGCCAAGAACTACGAAGTGGGATCTGTGTTCTCAGAGAGCTACTCGAATATCAGGGAGCTCGTAAAGGACACCAACATCTATCAGGACCAGAATGTCTCCGTCTACCAGATCGGCTCAGAAGTTAGCGGCACTGCAAGGATAGGCGCACGTGTTCAGCAGAACGCCAACACAGCACCGATTTACACTATGGGCGGGACTTATGAAGGCGACCTGAACGACAGGATGACCATCGAGACAGGCAAGGCCTCGATATTGACCCTGCAGTGCCCGTAGGCACTTGGGGTCCGCAGACGATCTTAGGTTCTAAACCAGCTGCCTGGGCTGCTTGTGCTCGGTAGAACAGGCAGGGGCATGGTGTTGATCAGTAGGGGCTGTTCGACCTCTTTAGCCCTCTCGATCAGAAGCTCTTTTCCCCATTTCGTCAGTCCGAACAGCGGCACCGCCATGCCCACCTGAACCAGGGGCCTGACCTGTTCGCGAATGTGCTTTGAAGCACAACCAGTCACTACGTCTGCCACGACCAGCAAGCGTTAGGTCTCCTCGCGCGATATGCCGATCAGATAGACTCCGACTATCATAATTTCGACTTCCAACTCTTCTTCTATCTCTCGCAGCATCTCGGCAGTATCAGCATCGTCCACAGTGAATGCAACTTGGAGAAGCCGTCAAAAGCCCACCTTGCTCCATCGACCTGGTCGATTCTTGCGTCGTACGGTGAGAGAACATGCTCTCCCTTAGCCTCTACCCCCTCGATCACCTGAGGTATAGGATCGGTCTCCGCTAGGCTGGAAATATAGCCGCCCATTCCCTGAATCAACTGGGGATTGGAGGTTACGACCGTGCCCGCACCGTCGCAGACTGTCATAGCGGCTTGGATTATCCCTTTGGCAATCCCAGTCATTATGGATTCCGAGGCCCGAATCCTACAAATGTCCCCCTCTCAAGCTTGCGCCTCGGGGGAACATTCCGTATTGGTCTATCCGAAAGGCCACGTTGCCTGCGGCTGCCTCCGAGGTGACCTTCTTTATGCCTCAAACCTTGTCGAAGAGGGGACACCACTCTATTTCGGGTTCGCCGGACTCCACGACACGCTCGTCTTTTACCTTTATCCTGGTCCTGCCGAGAAGCTCCATTATGTGCGTTGTTCAATCACCATCCACAAGCTCGAAGTAGACCCTTCGGTTGGCTTTCCCCTTGTTCTCAGACTTGATGAGCCTTATTCCTCCTACTTCGATGGTTGATCGGACGTGAGTTCCTCCACAGGCCTGGGCATCCACACCTTCTACATCGACAACCCTTATCTCCTCTCTGTCGGGAAGGTCCATTGCAAGGCGGACCAAGTCGGGTATAATCAATGCCTCAGCCTTAGGCAAGACAGCTGTCCCGACCCGATGGTCCTCATTGATGATCTCGTTGGCGCGGTCGACATACTCAGCTATCTTAGTTTTGTCAAAAAGTTCCAGGCTGAAGTCTATTCTCGACCTTGTAAGATCGATCTGGTTTCCTGTTATCTTCGCTCCTGTCTCTTGGAAGATCACAGCGCTAAGGATGTGGCAGGCCGTGTGGCTGCGCATAAGCCTGTAACGCCGTCCCCAATCGATGATGCCGTGGACGCTGTCTCCTTCACCGAGTCCCATTCTATCCACGATGTGGGCCAGTCCTGGCGCTTCTACGCGAAGGACATCGAACTCCTGCTCGTCCTTAAGCAAAAATCCGGTATCGGATGGCTGGCCGCCAGACTGGGGATAGAACGCTGTCCGATCTAGAATTATCCCGTCGCTGTTTGCCCATTCTACAGTTGCGTCAAACTCCTGTAGATAGCCATCCTCAAGATACAAAGTCCTCATTGAAAGAGTAGACTTCAGCTCATCGGTGATCAGCTTATCGGCAGTAATTATTACATTTTTAAAAAAAATAATTTTAAAGAGAACAACAATGGCTACCTGAACAATTATTTTCAACGAAACTTATATATATGTTATCTAGCTTTGATGGGGCATGGTGACCACTGTGAGGAAGATATCCGCGCCCGCTCAGAGCGTCGAGCGCGAAGAGTTTGCATCAATACTCATGAAGATTGGCCTCAAGAGAAATGTGGCCAAAGTGCTGACCTATCTTGCAGGAGTGGAGGTGGCAACATCCAGGGAGATTGAGATAGGCTCTGATCTCAGGCAACCAGAGGTGAGCATAGCCATGAGGGAGATCCGAAAATTGAACTGGATCTCTGAGCGAGACGAGAAGAACCCAGGGAAGGGAAGGCCCTACAGAATATACAAACTGAACAAGAACCTGCCGGGGATAATCGAGTATCTGGAAGGAGAGAAGGCCAAAGAATCCAGTCAAATCATGAAGCAGATCGAGAAGCTTAAGGCCCTCAAAGCCTAAAATCCTCGAGTTGTTCCGAGTTAATGAAGATGCTTGTTTGGGATTGATATTTCGTTTTTTGCCGTCTAATCGGTCGTCATGGTAATAATATCACTTATGAATAATAATTATTCAAGCTTCGAACGGCTGAACTGCTCCCCGACCATCAAATATTTCAAATAAACCGAATTTTCTCCAGCTTACAATAACTAATATTTTATTTAGTATGCGCAATCTTAACTATGAATAAATCTATATACTAATAGATTACTAGAATCCTTTTAAAAAAAGTCCGAGGGGATGGAGATGAAGTACATCATAGATGAAGCCATCAGCAGGGCAGAGATCGAGGGAAAGGCCAAACCGTCGAGTATGGTCCAGAGCGACGAAGAGCTAGTCTCGGTCCTGGAGGAGCTAACCACTGTCATCCGGGTGATCGGATGCGGTGGCGGTGGGTCAAACACCATAGACCGCCTTTCGGACTGTGGCATCCAGGGAGCAGAGCTCTATGCTGTAAATACCGATGCTCAGCACCTCTTGCACGTCAACGCCGACCGTCGCTTCCTCATAGGCCGTCGCACAACTCGCGGTCTGGGTGCTGGAAGCCTGCCAGCCATCGGGGAAGAGGCGGCCCAGGAGAATATAGACGAGATCCGGGCAGCCGTTGAAGGATCAGACATGGTTTTTGTCACATGCGGCCTAGGGGGCGGAACTGGTACTGGGGCGTCCCCTGTGGTGGCAGAGGCGGCCAAGGAGGCAGGATCCCTGACCATCTCCATAGTGACATTGCCCTTTAGCGCTGAGGGAGCCATAAGGATGGCCAACGCCGAGGCCGGGCTCAAGAGGTTGCGCGAGGTTTCGGATACGGTAATTGTGGTACCCAACGACAAGCTCCTCGACGTGGTCCCGAATCTGCCTTTGCAGGCAGCCTTCAAAGTGGCCGACGAGGTCCTGATGAGATCTGTTAAGGGCATAACAGAGCTGATAACCAGGCCAGGACTGATAAATCTGGACTTCGCCGATGTGCGGACTGTGATGGCCAACGGAGGCGTAGCCATGATCGGCATGGGCGAGGCGGATGGCGAGGAGAAAGCGAGGGACTCAGTCACAAAAGCCCTACGGAGTCCTCTATTGGACGTGGATGTTTCGGGAGCCAACTCCGCCCTGGTGAACGTCGTTGGTGGTCCTGACATGACCATCACAGACGCAGAGACTGTTGTTGAGGAAGTCTGTGGAAAGATCAATCCCCATGCCAGGATAATCTGGGGAGCCCAGGTCGACCCCAACCTGGATCACGCCCTACGAACAATGCTGGTGATAACAGGCGTTACTTCGCCGCAGATCCTTGGAAGAGATGAAGCCAAACAGGTAGTCTCAAGACACGGAATAGACTTCCTGAGAAGGAGAAGCCGGCTTTAGAGTCTTCTCCTCCATTCCCAATCTGGTAATGCCTACTGATGTAACGCTAGATCTATTCATCTTCCTCATCATCAATTCAGGACTTAACACCTCTCACCACAAATTGAATTATTTTGTACACGTGGTAGCATGCACCATGTCAATCGATGGAATTATATGGTTTCTTACTGTAAGTTGTATCCGCGTTGAGATGTGATAACATGCTGACCGAAAAGGTGAGCGGGGAGCTGGAGATGCTGGGAAGGCATCTGATCATCCTAAAGTGCGTTGTCGAGAATGAGCCCATAGGCATTCTCAAGCTGGCCGAGGAGACCGATATCCCGAGCCATAAGGTTAGATACTCTTTAAGAATACTGGAGCACGAGGGCCTCATAGCAGCCTCAGCACCTGGGGCGGTTACCACTGAACGCACCAGACCTTTTCTAGATCAGCTTGACGCAATGATCGAAAAGCTTGTAAGTTGCGCAGCCAGTCTGAAGAAGATCGAATTCCCGAGGTAAATGCTGGCCTATACAAGGATCGCGTCTCTGCTGGAGGACATCAGCAATGCTGAGAGGAGCGACAAGGCAGGATTGGCCGCCGGCCTAATGGCCAGTCTCCCGGAGGAGATGCTCTGTCCTTGTGTTAGACTTCTCATGGGAGAGCTGTGGCCCTCTTGGGAGAAGCGAGTGATGGGCATGGGCCCGGAGGCCGTTGAGGAATGCCTCAAGGAGATCTCGACCGAGGACGTGACGAATCTCAGAGAAACTTTTGGCGAGATGGGGTTAGTGGCGGAGGCGGCTATCCGTCACAAATCCCAGCACGCTATATCCACTGAGCCTCTGCAGATGATGCAGGTGTACAATAGCCTCAACCGCGTCTCCCGTCAGCATGGTCTAGAATCTGAACATCGTCGGGGGGCAATTCTCCGAGGGCTGCTTCTGGAAGCAGAACCGATCGAGGCCAAGTACATTGCCAGGACGGTCATGAGGAACATGTGGGTGGGCCTGGGTCCACAGACTCTAATAGCTGCTATTGCCAAAACCTTCGACGTTGAGGCTGAGCAGATCAGGAAGGCCTACGCCCTCATGCCTGAGCTGGGTATGGTAGCCAGATCCGCTTCCACGGGAGCTCTGGCAGAGATCAGGATTAAGCCATCTCGTCCTGTCAGGCCCATGCTCATTCGCCAAGGAAAGATATCCGATGCCTCTGTGCCTAGGGCGTATATCCCTAGATACTCAGGTCTTCGGGTTCAGGTGCATAAAGCCGGAGGGGAATTTTTCGTTTACACCATGAGGCTAAGAGATATCACATCTGCGATGAGTAGCTTGTTCCTGGAGCTTAAAGCCATAAGTCACGACCTCATAGTAGATGCGGAGCTGTTGGGCTATCGGAACGGCTTGATGCTAGGACAGCATGAAATGGTTAGGTACATCAACCGAAGGACCCACTCAAGGCATAGCACTGTTGCTCCGGTCCTTGTACTTTGGGATATGCTTTACTTGGATGGGGAGGACTTAACCCCGTTTGCGTACGAAGAAAGAAGAAAGCGGCTGGAGGAAGTTCTGGGTGCAAAGGGCGTGACACTTACCGGAATCTCGATTGCCGAGCAAAGGGTCCTTGAGTGGACAGGTGATATGGTGGAGTACAGCACCAGAGAAGGTTCAAAGGGACTAATCGCTCGCGACCTGCTCGCGCCTTACCAGCCTGGAAGATTCAGCGATTCCGACCTCTACATCGGAGCTGTGGAGAAGAGGGTCGAGGGACGGAGATGACGCCGATTTTATGGTCAAAATGAGATAGCTTCGTCACTGTGTTGAGGACAGGCGAGTTTGTCCAAGCTGCTCTAAATCGGATGTACAGGATTCGAAAATCCGTACGAAACGTGGTTGTGATGCTCTTAAGTAAGTTCGATCCATGGAACGGCTCTCTGTGCACATGTCCGGGGAAGCTGAGCCTAAATCCTTACACCGGTTGTGCTCATGGTTGTCTGTACTGTTATGCATCATCTTACATACCGAGGTTTTCCGATTGCCGACCCAAGATCGGCCTTCTGGAACGTCTTAGGCGCGATGTACGCAGGGTCGAACCTGGTGTACTGGTTTCGATCGCCAATAGCTCAGATCCGTACCCGCCAATGGAGAAGGATCTACATCTGACAAGAGCGTGCATCATGATTTTGAGGGACAGTGGGCTACGATTGCAATTGGTTACCAAGTCCGATATAGTCGCCAGGGATATTGACCTCTTGAGGGCCATGCCCTGCGTTGTAAGCATCACCCTTACCACTACAAGCGACAAATTATGCAAGCGGCTGGAGCCCGGTGCCCCTTTGCCCGAAAGGCGTCTGCAGGCTATACGACTGCTGCAAAGCCATGGGGTTCCCGTGACGGCTAGGCTAGACCCAATAATACCGGGGGTTAACGATTCCGAGATAGAGGATCTAGTGTCGGCGGTTTGCAGAGCGGGAGCCCTGCACATCACATCATCCACTTATAAAGCCAGGCCTGATAGCTGGAAGCGGCTAAAAGAAGCCTTTCCCGAGGAGTCTGAAGCTTTGTACGCAATGTTTGAGAAAGGTGGTTGGACGAGCGGCTGCCGCTATCTTCCCAACAAGGTTCGGTTTGAGTTGATGCAGAAGACAAAAGAGGCAGCTACCGAGAGCGGAGCGACCTTCTCCACTTGCCGGGAAGGTTTTTGCAATGAGGTCGGAGTATGTTGCGATGGGTCCCATCTGGCGGGAAAAAAGTTGTGACATAAGGCTCTTCCAAAACCGCCTTCATCCGCACCCTAATGTTTTGTATCTGTCTTGTTTTAGATCTCCCGTCGCCCGGGTTTCCGATGCTAGAATAGGTGGTAGGCTGCGGGCGATTTTGTCAACCTGGGAGCTACGAAAGTCTATATATATGAAGAATAACTAGACAAATTACAGTTCTTCTCGAAGGGAGGATGTTAAACCACAGTCATGAGTGTTACGTGCTAGAGGAAAAGGAGGATTCATTGTGAGAAAAGTTTTAGCTGTTATAACTGCCTTAATGCTTGCGGCAATTGTTTTTGCGCCTGCCATGGGATACACCATATCGACCCAAGGCAGAACAAACTACACTATCAATTCGGAGAGGGTCAACTACACGATCGGAAGTGGGACGCCCGCCCATGAGACGGTCTACAGCGAAGAGATGGCAGAGCATTACCCGACATACTCTATCAGCTCGACGCCCATGCCCTATTCCATCAAATTGGGGGCCACAGCCAAGTACTCGATAAAGTCAGGAACCAATGCGACTGGAGTAGAGGTCCTGGGCGGGTACAAGTCATCAGCACTTGGAACTGCTGAAAGGGTAGGAAATGGACTCGTACTTCCAAGCGAACCAGAGAACAAAACAGAACAGGCCGTTGGAAATCCCGCTCCGGCACCTAAACCAGTAGCATCGAATGTCATAGATTTGACCAAACCGGAGAATGCTGCCAATCCAACTAATGCGACCAATGTGACCGCTCCGGTTATGCCAGCAGAGAACAAGACCAACACAACTGCTCCGGCAGTGGTTAAATTCTCAATTATGGGGGAAGTCACTGACAATAACCAGACCGGTTTAGCAGACGTTAATGTCAACCTCGAACAGCCAGCGAAAACGGTGATCGCCAACATGACGACCTCCAAGGACGGCAACTACTCCTTCCCAGGTCTGATGCCAGGGGATTACGTCGTTACTGAAGTTCTTCCAGCTAATTGGACCGCTGTGACCCCAGCAGATGGATTGGCCAGTGTCACCCTTTCGGACAAGGACATGACAGTTGACTTTGTCAACAAGATGATGCCCGCGTCCGTTCCCGCTCCGGTTATGCCAGCGGAGAACAAGACCAACACAACCGCACCTAAGTGAAATAATCTAAGCTGAGAACTTCTGAGTATCCAGAAGTTCTTCTCCATACTATTTTCTTAATCTTTCTTGTCGAACGAAGGGGCCGGAATAACCAAGATACGAACCCTCTAAGCTTATTACCGAAGGATTCCCGAGCGGAAGTAAAATGCTGCTAATTTCCGATTCTCGCCAAAAGCTGGTTTATTGACACAGCATACAAGAGCAGGAAGTTCATCGATCGTGAGAATTAGATTATCATTTTAGCGTCCTTGATTTTGCTTTCTTCACTCGCCGCTCAAGCATTCTCCCACTCCCCCAGCCACCGATATCAGGATATGACGAGGTCTCTTGATACTTTTCAGTACAGACGACGGCAGTCTATCTGAGAATCGAGACCTAGCGATTGAAGGAGACCAGCAAGGACTGTGCAGGCATAGATTCGGTCCTCAAGTGGATGCTTGTTACGTGCTTCGGCTAACACCGGCTACAAGAATGCCAAGTTTGGCCAGTTCATGATTTATCGATCTCTTTTGAATCAATTATTTTGTCCATAGAACGAAAATTGCACTGCCGATTAAGTGGAAACTGGAGGGAAGCCCGATTCAAAAGCAAAGCACCAGAAGTCTTTAACATGTCAAAGTTCAATCTTTGAATGTGAGTGTCCACAGTCTCTTCTCTAGACCAAGACCAAGGATTGCAGAGAGCCCAAATGTGGACTACCTTGAACTTAAGTGCGAGCCTTACTACATAGTTGCCTCAGTTGAAGTCGGTAACACCACGACAAAGTCGATCCTGACCGCAACAAACATGGTATCAGGAAAGACCTACATCGTCAACAAAACTATAAGAATGACGAGGGATGTCAGGCCACCTAAATCCGGAGAAGAGATCTTCGCCAGGACCATCAATGGTACGCCACTGACCAAGGATTCGATAGCTGAGCTTGTGAGAGACACCTTGATTGAGAGCCATGAGAAAGCTCGCCTGGACATCAAGACTGACTTAAATTTTGTCGTTCGGTCCACAGGCGTGGTGGCGGAGCTTGATTCGCCAGAACAGATAGGGGTTTTCATTCAGGCATTGGCCCAAGGATGCCTCATGGCCGGAGTTCCGCCGAGGCTCATGACCCCTGCTATGTCTATCGATAACATAATTGATAAATTCAAGCGATATTCTTTAATGGACGAGGTTGTATTCAGCGGTGCAGTTGCATCCTGCTACCCTCCTCAGGGAGCTACAGGATTGGAGATCGTGGCCAACGAGATGGAGGGTGAGCTGGCTACCGCGGGCATAAAGGAGGGCAGCAGGTGGACTGACGTGGATTTTCGCAACCCTTGTTTTTCCATGGACTTCGGCACCACCCTAAAAGGCAGAATTACCAGTGCGGAGTTACCCTATGCTCACACAATAGGAAACATTCTCGGTTTGGCTGGAGCGATTCACGACGCTGTGGTGCGGGGAACGGGACTGGTGGACAGAAAAACAGGATCAAGTCTGGACATCTACGATTCGGCGATGAAGCCTGACTATGGGAAGGATGCAAAGGAGTATGCTGATCAGATAAATGAGCTGATCACAATCGAGAAGGTGCCGATCGACCGATCAAAGTATGGCCTCGTACCTGTGAATCCTAACGCGGCAAAATTGAACGGTGTAGTCTTGATAGGCTGCGACGTTGGAGTGAATGGGTCTGACTTGCTCAAGCTTTCCGTGATCGGCAAAAGTCTGTACACTTCGAAAGGCATCAAATCCCTCTTCGGAACCCTCGACATGGTCAGCGCCTATTTGGTGAGAAGGCTGGTCGAGGTAGGAATAGAAGAGGGTCTTGTAACCGATAAGACTGCCATTGGTGTGACTGGTCGTGCAGGGATATCCGGGAATAAGCCGAGTTTGATCCTGGAAGAAATAGCGAAACTCGGCCTCTACGAAGAGCCAGATAGAAACGTGGTCTTTGTAGATGATGGGCTTGCCAGGGGAGCAGCGGTTATGGCAAGGTGCATGAACTCCATGGGAACGCCAAAGAACCCGCTAGGCGGGCTGAGACACGGCAAGTGCATCTTGAAGCAGAGGATGGACTACGAATCGAAGAATGGCAGGCCATCTATATCACAATCCATAAGGCATCGCGAGAAGCCACATGCATACTATAAAGGAGGTCAACCTTAGGGATCGCAGGTCTCAATCCAGATGAATCCAATCAAACAGAACGATCTTCTGTGCCACAAGTCAAAAATTAGTTCAGAAAGGTACTCTTGAAAACCCACCACAGAGGGACCAGGAACAAATGAGCCTTCTCTAACTACAAAATTATTTTGGCAGTTCGCGGTATGTGAGTGTGAAGTTGGCACGAGATGAAGACTATTCAATTGATTGGATAACAACTTCGGAATCTCACGAAAGTTCATTTCAATGCACAGAAACCGATAAATCTCTCCAATATCCATCATGATGCAACGTATATTTTGCTCATGGCCTGGGCCAGCTCCTCAATCCGTATCGGCTTGCTGATATAGTTATCCATGCCGGCATCAAGACATTTCTTCATGTCTCCTCGGAGAGCATAGGCGGTCACGGCGATTATCTTTGGTTTATTGCCCCAGCGCTGTCGAATCATGCGGGTGGCTTCCAGACCGTCCATCTCAGGCATTCGAACATCCATTAGGACTACATCATATTGACGGTGCTCAAGGGCGCTCAAGACCTCTTTTCCATTCGCAACTGCGTCGGCCTTGTATCCCAGCCGTTTAAGCATCATAAGAATGACTTTTTGATTCGACATATTGTCTTCAGCCAGAAGCACTCGTTTGAGGCCAAGACAAGCATCCTCCTCAGCAGGCTTCTGATCGAATGAAGAGACAGGTTCTCCCGAAAATATATCCAGCAGGCAATTATAGAAATCAGACTGCTTAATGGGCTTGGTTAAGTAGCCGACAAACAATCCTGGTTTGACTCGCTGGCCGACAAATGATAGCGCCACCAGAGGAAGGGTCTTATCAGTCTTGTTCAGCTCTGCGTCCAGGGGCAACCCCGCCCCCGCCGACATGTTCACATCCATGAGAACAATGTCGAAAGGAGCTCCCCCCTGAACCAATCTCAGAGCTTCTTCTCCCGATCCCGGGGCTATTGGGATCATTCCCCATTCCAGGACTTGGGCGCTAAGGATATCACGGATGGTTGCATTGCTTTCAGCGATAAGGATTCGTCTTCCTTCTAGCTGCAACTTGATTCCTGTCAGAGGTGTTACACTTTGAACGTGCTTTGTCAGTATCGTGAAATGGACTGTCGATCCTTCACCTACCGTCCTCTCAACCCACATCCTTCCGCTCATCAGCTCGACCAACTTTTTACAAAGAGATAGGCCCAAAGCAGCTTCTTCAGTTTTCGTCGATGAATCATCTACTATTCTGGATGATTCTAAGAGTCTATCTATTTTATCCGGAGGAATGCCGCTACCGGTGTTCCTAATCTGGAAGTGAATCTCGTACAAAGGATCAAGATAGCTCGATGACACGGATACGACTACTTCACCTTGCTCGGTGAACTTGATAGCATTGTCCATAATGGCAACGAGGATCTGTCGAAGCCTGTATGGATCTCCGATGATTACGTCAGGTGAGACTTTATCCATTAAATAAGCCAGGTCTAGCCTCTTTATAGTGGCCTTTGCTGCGACGGATTCTAGAGCTTCCTCTATGCAATTGCGAAGGTTGAAGGTTTGAATTTCAAGCCCGGTTTTCTCCCGATCTATCTTCGAGAAGTCGAGGATATCGTTTATTATGGCCATTAAGGCATCCGCACTGATCTTTATGGTTTCCACGAAATCCTTCTGCTCCGGCGTCATATTCTCATCCAAGAGCAGGCTAGTCATACCCATTATCGCATTCATCGGCGTGCGAATCTCATAACTCATATTAGCCATGAAATTTTTGTATGTCTTTAGTAACTCGACAATGCTCTTTTCGTCATTTATGTGGTATTTTTTTTCACGCCCAAATTTTTTATAAGATAATATTTCTTTATCTCTTAAAATGTTAATATATTTAGAAGTGGCAGAAGGACTCATCGATACTTTGCCAGCTATTTGCGAAAATGTCAAATCAGGAGATTCGATTAATGCGAGGATTATATCGCGAAAGTGCTTTTGTTGAAGCAACTGAGTCAAAGTCTTTTCCTGTGGTTTAAGCTTTCCAGAAACGAAATACATCTTTAGATTATTTTGCTTTTGGCTAACAATCAATCCCTTTTTCTCCAAATAATCAAGATGATACCTCAATGTACCGAGACGTACGTCAAGGTCTCGCGCGATTTTCCTTAGATGAGATCCGGGATTATCTGAAACATAGTCAAAAATCAGCTTTCGGTTCTCAATAGGGGGGGCTTCCTTCATGTTATTCATTCCAGCCTTCCTGCCCCGGGGATAACTCTTTTCCTCCATAGTCGATGTATCTTCGGACGTCTTTGATGTCTTATTCAGAGCTTTCTTTCTACTTTAAAACATATCGGTTCTATATCTTAAGCTATCGGTTCTAAGAAGCATCAAGAGCTATCTAGAAAGCAATGAAACATAGACGAAAAATCACATTTAAAAAATCATTTAAATTGCATTTTGTGGTTTATCTCTGAGTTGCTACACCTATTGTTCATGTTTTGTGCCATAATTCGCAATTTTGTGTCATAAAACCCTTATATAAAACGCTATGGTTAATGCTATAAGAAGATGGACAAGAGCCCCCTCCTCCTTTGTCCATCTTCTGAAATCGTATGTGTTTAGCTCCCCTAGAT
>PMNG01000135.1:0-3312 GCA_003162615.1 Methanothrix sp.
CTCTTTGTTGGGTCTTTATTCTTGTAGTCGTCATAGCTTCTGACGATTTCATACCAGTAGTCCATAATAGAAGAAATACCCATATTGGATAAATATCCTCCGACACTAAATTCACGGAAAAGATGCTTTTCAGTATATATCCGGGAAAAGTGTATTTCCGTATAAATATAATGACAAAAGTATTTATATAGTTTAGTGTTGTTGTAGTGGGTATATGCAAGTGGACTTAGTTCCAAAAAGTGGTCTCGCAGACCGGAGCAATCAGGTAGAAACAGACCACATTTGCCTGGATTTCCGGGTTGTATCGGCAAAGGAGATCGATGTAGAAGGCGTTCTCCCTGAATGCACAAGCCAAGAAGGTGTAATTAAATGCCAGAGAAACTGAATGATTGCGGCCCAGCGGTCCTGTTTTCGAGACCGTTCCGCCAGGCCACAAGGAAACACCATCCATTACTTAGTGGAGGTGCTACGTATGTGTTTTGACCAACCGGCTATATATCTATTTGCTCAATCGAGGAGGCGGAGCCATTGACGATCAGTGAGGCCTACAGACTCTCGGAGCTGGAAGAGGTTCTCGGAGAGCTGCATAGTGTTGAGATTGAAGAGCTCGGGTTGGTCGCTGTTATCGGCAAGATTACTGTGCTACTTCCTGAAGAGTTGGCCGAAAAGTTGCAGGCCCTAGTTGGCAAGAGAATCGGCATTCTTCGGCTGGATGGCTACCACGTACGCTGCCTGGAGGCGAAACATGGNNGGCAGGGACAAGATCGGGGCGGTGGTGGCCAAAGAGCTGGTAGATAACGCCTTAGACGAAAGTTCATCATGTATAGTGGGTCTGCTGAGCGACAATATCGGTTTCTTTGTTCAAGATAATGGCCCTGGAATTGATCTTGATGAAGTAGCTGATCTATTCTCCATCGGACGGCAACAGAAATCTACCAAGTTCTTGAGACTGCCTACAAGGGGGGCCTTAGGCAACGGGCTGAGAGTCGTCGCCAGTGCGGTGCTGGTCACTAAAGGCAAGCTCATAGTCAGCACCAGAGGACAGGTTATGAACCTGATTCCCCGAGATGATGGTACTACCAAGAAAGAGGTTATCAACGATCACTATGATGGCGCGGGCACGCGAGTTGAAGTTTGTTTAGGTTCTGACGCGGGGAGACTCGATGAAAGGACCCTTCGCTGGGCACGGGATGCTATAAGATTTGCAGGAGGCCAGCGTTACAACGGCAAGACCAGTGGACATTGGTAACCTCACGAGATTTCTTTGAGCTTTGTGACTCGGCAAAGGGTATGACTGTCCGCAAGCTATTGACAGATCATTTTGAGGGCTGCGGTGATAGTGCCATAACCAGTGGATTCAAAGGAAAACAAGCCTCTGATATTTCTCTGGATGAAGCCAAGACTCTGCTGGCTAGGATACGAGGCGCAAGCGACCCCGTGAAGCATAACAGATTAGGGAAATGCAATACTTCCGACCTGGAGGAATATCTAGGACCGTATTACGTCAAGATTGAAGGCACTTATAAATCTGAAATAAATTCCGAGGTCGCAGTGATTCCTTACGTGGTCGAGGCATGGGCTAGTCTCCTTGAAGAGGATGATTCTGATAAAATTAGTATCCTTGTTAACCGAACCGCGATAACGGGAGAAGTGGCTGCAACCCATTCCAAGACGAACCTTAATTTATCGGGTTGCAACCTGTCGGACGAGGGCTATGTTTATCTAATTGATGTTGGGCAGCGACCCGTTAAAGTGACCCTGAGCATTATTACGCCCTATATGCCCAAGACTACTGAGGGAAAGAATCCAGACCTTCGCCCATTTAGAGACACAATTGATAAGGCTATTACGAAGGCCGTCAATAGAGCCAAAAAGAATGCACGGAAGGCTAAGCAGGATGACAAACCGATAATCTTAGCTCATCTTAAAGAGGGCATGGAGAAAGCGGGCGGCGGCAAGGTTATAGGCTACTTCGAGAATTATGTGGGGGGGATAAGGTTCCCTCTGAGAAACGTCTTCTATGTCATCAGACCGTATTTATTACCAATAAAAGAACCAGGTGACGAACCGGAATATGGGACGTTTGCAGATGTAATAGGTGATTTTGAGAACGAATTAGGTCATGACTTGCCAGGGGTATACCGGGACCCTCGCGGCGCGTTCTATGATCCTCACGAGAACAAAACGATCCCAGTAGGCACATTAACGGTTGAGAAATACATACCGCCTGATTGGTCGTTCAATAAAGTTCTGTATATAGAAAAAGAAGGATATTTCCCGATTTTACAGGGTACCGAGTGGGCCAAAAAACATGATTGTGCTTTGCTGACTTCAAAGGGCCAAGCTACACGAGCAGTAAAGGATTTGCTCGACAGTCTTGAGGGTCGCAAAGAAGAGATCGTGGTTTTCTGTGTTCATGATGCAGATGCTTATGGCACGTCGATCTACCAGGCACTCCAGAAGGAGACCCGAGCCAGAAAAGCGCGAAAGGTCGAAATCATAAATCTGGGTCTGGAGCCGTGGGAAGGCAAAAAAATGGACCTGGCAGTTGAGACTATTGGGCAACTCAAGAAAGGCCGACGACGACCTGTAGCCCAATATGTCAAGGATGAGCATCCCCAGTATGATAAATGGCTCCAGACCCATCGGATTGAGTTGAACGCCATGACAATGCCACAGTTCATAGATTGGCTTAGCAAAAAGATGGAGCCATACGATCAAGGCAAACTGATTCCGCCCGAGGACGTTCTAACGAAAGATCTGCAAGAAAAAGTGCATAAGACCCTGGAAGATGACATCCGGGATAAGATTCTCGAGGAGCAGGACTTTAAGGGCCAGGTTGAACGGGCTTACAAGAAGCTCACGCCTAAGATGAACAAGAAAGCCAAAGAGCTGCATAACGATGTGGCCGACGATTTCAAGAAAAACCCTGCTCACTCCTGGCATGATCCTATCCTTGAAGTAGCCCGTAATCTGGTCGCAAAATGAGGTCCGATGCAATGCATAACGATTTCCGAAATTCGGGATTTTTGTCGTTTTGTCAGCTTAAGCTCGCAAAGACACAAATGCGGCAAATTTCTGAAATGCCAACCGTAAGGCAAACCCTCAATTCTCTGGTAGATGAGACAGGGATCGATTTTCTGCACACGGATGTCCAATCGGTTCTTGAGGGCTCACAAGAGAGGGGGATTGCTAGCTCACCCAATACGAAATATAAAAATGTCATACCGGACGATTCTCGCCGTTACCAGTAACGTAAACGCTAATGTGGAGTGTATTCTGAGAGAAAAGGAAAACTTCTCTCAGGATTTG
>PMNG01000135.1:3350-4843 GCA_003162615.1 Methanothrix sp.
ACTGGCGGGCAAAGATTCGGTTTCGTTTGAGGCCGAACCGGAGTAGAAAATATGGAAAACACAAAACTTCAAACAGACCTGTTAAAACTGGGCATGGTCTATTGTACAGAAACCGAACGCCACAGACTGCCTCTTCATGGCAAGCTGATCGCGATAAACGGTGATCTTTTGACATTCGAACGAAGAGATGGCCGTCAGGTCACTGTCCGAATGTCCACGATCATCGCTATCATGCCGATCTACAACCAGCCCAAGCCCGCGGCCTCGGGGAGGTCGCCATGATCCCCGCCAATTCACCAGAAGAGAGGGAAGCTCTGGCCACGCTGGAGGCCATGGGCCCGTTAGCCCAGGAAATTATTCGGAAGTGCGACACCCTCCGAGCTGCGGTGCAGGCTATCGAAAGAGAATCGAAACTGCACGAAAAGTTCGTCAAGGCATTCAATGGCAAAACCGCAGAAGAAGTCATCGCAGCAGTAGAGGCGCAGCAGGCCGTCGGGAAACAAGACCCCAAGATTGTTGGCCAGAAGGTCGAGCCCGGGGCCGTGGAGGGAGAAGAGAAGACCACTATACCTCCAGGCGTGGCCCCAACCGGCCACGCCCACGTTCACGGCACCTAAGGCTCTCAGGGAGTTGACCAGATGGGTGTGCCGCAAGGATAGCAAGGGTGTTGGTGGTAAGGCTACTAATGGTAGACGCCTTGCGACACGATAGGTCGGACACATGTTCCCCCAAGGGCCGAAGAAGGAGAGGATCTCACATGGAAAGACCCCGATTTCTGGATGGACTTTGATACTGTTGTCCAAGCATATGAGCGCAAACCATCCAAGCTGGCCGGAATTGGGTTCATTATCACCAAGGACGAAAGCCTCGCACATGACCAGCAGATCGTTGGCGTCGACATCGATGCTTGTAGGAACCCGGAGAATGGTAACACAAGCCCGGCTGTATTAGAGTTCCTAAAGAGGTTGAATTCGCCGACACAGGTAAGCCCGTCTGGGTGCGGGTTTCGGGTGTTCTGCATCGGCATATTGCCGTACGATGTCCCATCAAAGACTGGATACTTCATAGCCAACGATTTGAGCGACGCAGATAAAGCCGCAATACTCGCCAAGAAGCCAACGATACGAGATAAAATAGCAAACGGCGAACAAGGTTTCAATGCTATAGAGCTTTATGTGGGCGGGCCTCGGCACCTTACCGTAACCAAAGGTTGGATGTCAGAATACCCAACCGAGTGTGAAAATCGGTCTGAGGTTCTACGATATCTTCTAAAGGAATACATCAAAGAGAACGAACCTGCGAAGAAGTCGTCTAGGACATCGAAACCACGCAACTCCAAAAATCTGCACGAGCTGTTGCGTAATGAATATCCAATAAGTATCGATCAACTCCTTGACATATCAGGTTTCACTCCGGAAGGAAGTCAGATATCGGGTCCAAATCCGTGGTTAGGTAGCTCAAGCGGCCACAATCTAGTATAACGATTCCAAATT
>PMNG01000085.1 GCA_003162615.1 Methanothrix sp.
ATTTTGGAAGCTAAACACTAGAAATGAATACACATCAAGCACTTAACCCGATCGGTGCCAGGATCAGCCTCCAATAATAACAAGTTTAAGTCAGAGCTTTTTGGTTTCTAAACCCTCTATAAGCTCAAACGTTATATCCGTTTTCCAATATCAATCACTCGTCATCCATTCGCCCGTCTCAAACAACTCAGAATTTATTTTCATAAACCATTCGTATCTTTCCTTGCCCAGGGGAGTCATCTCATAGATTATAACTGAACGCTCCCCCCATTTCTCTTTTTTTTCTGAGATGTATCCTGCCTCTTTGAGCATTTCTATATACCTTTCCGCTGTGGTGGTCTTCAGATTTGCGCACTGGATTACATGGGTCTTCAATGCGCGTCCATTAGCTTGATTCCTGGTTATGCACTCCAGAATCTTCAGCACGATCTTGATCGCAGGCCTATATCTAGCCACATCCATCTACCTGTTCTTTTTGGTATTAAAAAATTTTCGCACACAATTAGTACGGTACATTCTTATTCCCAAATGTCTCACAATCTATATTGACTTTGATCTCTATATAACAGAGAGTTGATAGGTCTAATAGGTAATGCTTCCTTATGGATCTATCCTTTTAATCATTTTTATGCGAATTAGTCCATGTTTATAAATATATTTAATTAAATTGGTTAATTATATCTAATAATAGAGACCTTCTATTTACATGCTGGTTCCTAATGCGAAAGTGGCTACACTCAAAGATTCGAAGCTCTTTCGCTCTGACGACGAACGTCCTTATCGATTTTCTTCCTTTTTCGTCATTCTTCGAGCTAAGTCTAGGTGACCTTGGCATTTTTCATTTCGACATTACGAAGCTAAGGAGCGTCTTCGAAGCTAAGAGCCTTTTATCGCGACCTAAGAACATATCGACGCTATTTTGGTCGTGTTCAAATATACTTAGGCTAGTTTGATTATTTGTGTTGGTTGTATGGAATTCCAAACTTCTGAAAGAAATTTAGTCCTGTGAAGACAATCAATATGCTCGAAAGCGCAAAAGAAATTATCTTTATTGCTGTCTTCAACACAATAGCTCGACTATTATCTATTTAAATTAGCCTTAAACGAGACGGATCAGAATAGAAGTCTCTTACTATTGATCCGATAAACTTATATTGCATTGTTGATCTAAACAATATTGCTGAGTTGTAGCAAGGATTTTTATTCTGAGGTCCCTCAAAATAAGAGATGTCAGAACGTCACGACTCATGGTAAAGGGTGATACGTTTATGAAACGAAGCAGAGATGTGATTATTTCGCAGATATTGGATATATGCATTAAGGGTGCTAGCAAGACGAGGATCGTGTATCAGGCCAATCTCAACTTCAGAACTATAAACCCCTATCTAGATCTCCTGACTAAAAATGGCCTCATAAACGTCAAAAAAGAGCAGAATCTTATCTATGAAACAACTCCTAGAGGTCTGGATCTACTAGATAACTTTAAACAGATACAAAATGAGTTATCATCAACATGATTCATAAAATATGAAAAATCTATCGGCGATAACGTTCAAGGTAGCATCAAAAATATGTATTTGACATCGCAAATTTAATTTGAGTCTGGGTGAATCCGACACATTGACCGTTAATGATATATCCTCATCCGTATAAAATAAGAATATCCATCTTCTCAAAGCCCATCGACTACCAAACCATAAAATCAATTTGATGAATATTTAACTTCAAAAATATCTAATCTGAATCTAGAATCGGTTCATAGACCATATCCAAAATTAGCGAGCAATCGTTGAAAAAAGAGGTACTCAAGACGACTCGTGTTAAGCTCAATGCCCATACAGCTCTTTTCTTCTCGCTTCCAACATCTCCGTTGCCCTGCCGACGTACTCAGCAGCATTCAAAACTCTAACACCATTCTCAGTCGCGTACTCGTAAACCTCACCGATATGCTCCTTGTAATTCAGGTCCCGCATAAAGTGATGATCCAAAATGATGTCTCTTACGGAGGTCTCCCTGACTATTCTGTTTATATTTTCTATGGAACGCTTCAAGCTTTCACTGGAATACCTGTAACCGAGCATATAGGTCATGGGCCCGTCCAATATCAACAGGTCAGGATTCTCCTCGATGATAAATGCCGCCTGTTCCTCTATTGAAGCACCTTCAACATCGCTTGTATAGACTAATTTTTCGTCGCAGCAAGAGATGCTCACCTCAAGCACATATCCAAGCCGGGAGTTAGTCCCGTGAAACACGGGTGGAGAGAATTTTATGACAGTAGAGCCGTGTTGAAACTCCTTACCATCCGCTATGACGGTACTTTCAGTTAAACCGTCCAGCTTGTTCAGGAAATAAGAAGCTCGCACTTGTTGGCTCTTGTTTATGTTTTTCTTTGGATCTTTCAAATAGACTGTTTTGTCCCTGAATACCTCGCTCTCCTCAGGGTCGTGGTGGTCGTAGTGGTAGTGAGTTACAACGAGGATGTCGCTTTTAGCCGCATGCTTCTTTATATCAGCCCATATCTCTTGCAACCGTCGCAACTCGAGCGGATGCGGTGCCATCCCATATCGTCTCGGCCCCAGAGCGGCTGCTGGATCGATAACTACCTTTAGGTCGTCAGACTCTACATAAGTAGCCATAGAGCGCCCGCCGAAACTATCGAAGGCTAGAGGCTTGACCTTTAGTTTCTTCAATACCTTTCTGGACATAATAGACTCACGTCTATAATTATGATTTTCTGTAGTTATAATTTTGGTGTTGGAATAGGTCAGCTACAAGAGCATTCAGATCCAATTAGCACTTGTCGTACTATTTTGATAATACTAAGGATTAGTCCGAAAACCAATCCAATCGCGAATAACCGGGGGTTGGCCCATAAGACTTAAATCCGGAGCTTTGTTGCTCTCATATTTGATAGAGATGGGATACCTTGAGGAGATCAAAGCGCGAGGGCGGGCTGCAAACCCTTTCTTACTCCTGATGGGAATCGTTGTGGACTCCTTTGGAAATGGTCAAGCAGAACTGTCCATGCAAGTGCGACCCGACATGCTGAACGGAGTCGGTTGGCTGCAAGGAGGGCTCTACACGGCTCTATGTGATGAAGCCATGGCTCTGGCCCTCTACACCGCTCTTGAGAATGGAGAACGCATTGCAACTATATCCGAGAGCACATCTTACCTTGAGGGAGTCAGAAATGGGATGATAATCGCAAACGGCAGAGTTGTAAAGAAAGGGAAGAATGTAGCTTTTACGGAAGGTTGTGTAAAGAAAGCATGCGGTGATGAAGCCGTCCTAACGCAGACCAGGGCATCTTTTACGATTATCAGGAGAACGTAAGACGCCTCTGGCGCAACTGAAGCGAAGCTGGTCCAAATGGTCAACCAGCACTGTGAAATCCGGTCATGTCCTTATTGCCCATTTGCAGCTCCCGCACCGCATCTCCTGCATCCCTTGCGTCATCCGCCCGAGCCAGAATCCTGACTCTGTCGATTTGGATCCTTCTTCCGCAAGGGCAGGTCCTCGTCTTCGCCCCTTCCTGTGCGTATAGGTGCCTGCCACAACTGCACCTAAAGACTAGATAAGCCATCTACTAGTTCAAAAGAGCGAAAGATCACTGTGGCGGCAATAGGACTGCATTTATGAGTCCATCCTGGCCTGGCCTGTTGGTGACCTTGGCATCGCCTAGCTCTGTTTTGATGACAGCGCCCTTAGTGATTATATTTCGCCTCATGTAGTGAAGGTTGGCCTTGTTGTCCTTCACAGTTTCGATCTTCACTTTCTTGGCCATGCCGGTCTTAGGATCAGAGACAATGACTACATCACCACGTAGGATTCGCATCTTGTGATTTCCTCCCATGGTTTCTATCTTCTTGGTCCTAACCGCGGCTATGGTTGTATCGCTCTGCTCTCTGCCTGTCTCAAACTTGCGCTTGCCCCTGGACAGAATCAACCTTCCACCAGTGAGCTTTCTTCCAGATTCTCCTTGCCATCGCATACTATAATTCCTCAGATCGCTTATCCTCTTTCAGCAGTGTATTTAATCATTTTGGTAATATCACAACATCTGAGCAACCAGAAGTCTACAGGGATTTGGTCATGTAGGGTGACCTGAGAACATACCCAAGGCGCTCGTAATACGCACGAGCTCCTATTCCACTGGTGATCTCCAGCGATGCATAGCCCGCGCTACTAGCAATCCCCTCCGCGGCCTCGACAAGCCTTGCTCCATAACCTTGATGCTGCCAGCCGCCTTTTCTGGTCCCAATAGGCACCATGGGGCCGTAGATGTGGAGCTCTCTTATCCTGGCGACCTGGCCCAACCTGAGGCGCAAGAATCCCACAAGCGTGTCGTCCTCTCCGTCGAAGGACAGGAAATGCTCATCTGCTCCACATGCCTCATATGTCTTGTGATTCATCTCCAGGTCGGCTTCATGGACTCCTCGGAGACCTGCCTCTCGGCAGCGTATGCACTGACATTTCTTGCCTCGATCCCTCAGTCTCTGGCTAGCAAGCTGTCGAAGGTTGGACTTCCTCACTCCGGCGGTTATCAGATGGGCTGGTATGTCCCTTTGCACCCTCTGAAGCCGAACGTACCTGGGTAGCAGCTCCTTGACCCTGGAGACAAGATCTGCAGCCTCTTCATTCTCCAGAGGGCTATATTCGCCCCTTTTGTACATTCTGTGCAGTTCGGTCCCCTCTATCACAAGGGTAGGGTATATCTTAAGGTAGTCCGGGCGAAAGTTGCAGCTCTCGAACAGCTCTTCGAAGACATCCAGATCAATCTCAGGCGAAGACCCGGGAAGCCCTGGCATCATGTGGAAACCCACCTTGAGGCCGGCCTCTCGTAGGGCTGTGTTGGCCTTGACTACATCCTCCACACTGTGCCCGCGCCTTATAGTCTCCAGAATTCGGTCTCTGGTGCTCTGGACCCCGAGCTCGACCTTTGTGGCCCCAAGAGCTAGCATACCTTCTATCTGCTCTGGCCCACACCAGTCCGGCCTTGTCTCGAAGGTGGTGCCTATGTTCCTCACAGCAGCGTGCCGATTAGCCTCAACGACATCCTCGAAGGAACGCCATTCCAGGCTGCAGTGGCAATTGCCTTCCTGTTCGTTTTCCTTCAATCTGATATCTCGCCGGGAATAGTCGTTCATCGCCTGCAGGCAGCGCTTGACGAACCAGTGCTGGTAGCCCAGTGGCCTGGAAGTGATTGTACCTCCCATGATTATCAGCTCGGCCTTGTCCAAGGGGTGGCCTATCTCATAAAGCTGGCTTAATCTTGCCATGACCTGGTCGTATGGATCGAAGTCATGCTGGGCTGCGCGCATTGCCGCCGGCTCTCTGCCTGTGTAGCTCTGGGGTGATGTGGCCTCACAGCCAACTCCTCCAGGACATGGAACACAGATTCCGTGAGGGCACCTGGCGGGGGAGGTCATGGCGGCTATAACCGCCACTCCCGAGAGCGTCCTGGTGGGCTTACGCACCAGCATCTTGAGCCGTTCTCGCTCTTTTGATGTTGCCAATCCCAGGATGTCGGCATTGCTGGGCAAAGAGGCGAGACGAAGCTTCTCAGAAAGCCCCTTTTTCATAGACTCCAGCTCGGCCGGGGTGCTGACGGTTCCCGAGAGGATGGCGTCTACTATTCCTCTCAGTTCTGTGCTTACTCTATCCAACTTACTACCTCATCCTGATCTCTGGCTGGCGGAGCACGTGGGCTCTCCGCTGGCCAGCCTATGGAAAGAATGGCTACCGGCAGCACATCTTTGGCTAGATTCAGGGCATCTTTGACTATTTGATCGTCAAAGGCTCCGTTCCAACAGGCCCCCAGGCCCAGATCGTACGCAACCAGAAGCAGACACATAGTCGCAGCCGCAGCGTCCTGTATCGAATAAAGGCTTCCGCGATCTCCGTATCGTCTGCTCGATCGAAGGACATCCGCACAGATCACAACAAGCAGAGGAGCAGTCTCCACCTGGCTTTGCCCGTAAGCGGCCACGGCCAAAGTCTTTCTTATCTGGGTGTTGGTCACGATAACATATTTTCTGGCTCGAAGATTTCCAGCAGACGGGGCGGTCTCCGCCGCTTTGATAAGATCGAGGACAATATCCTTGGAAACCGGCTCCTCCTTATAGCTCCTTATCGACCTTCGCCCTGCAAGGGCTTCCATCAGATTCATTGCCTAAAGGATAGTGTCGCCATTGGATAAGAAATTGTTTGCTAACAATAATCGCGCGTGAACAAGGGCTCCTGTCTGCCAAGCTGTCTTACGGCCACACAGTCGTCATCGATGACTACGTAGGTGTCCGGCAACTCCTCAGTGTTTCCATTTCGCCTCTCACGAACGAGGCTTCCTGAATTGACCGCCATGGGTCCTCCGTCGCGTCTATATATGCCTGCTTTATGAGTGTCCCCGTAGACGAAGCAGTCCACCTTACCAACCCGCTGATCTCTCAGGAACGCCAGTATTGTATCGTACTGTCTCTCGACAGGAGCATACTTCCTCAGAATCCCATTATTCATTTTGTTGAAGATACAGGATACCTTCCACAGCTTCTGCTCGAACTCCACCATTTCTCCGATGTAGCTGGATCTGTACATTCCTTCGTAGGCGTAAGCCATCATCATCTCCAGGTCGGCTGGCGAGATCTCCTCCCCGGAGAGCTTCCTTAGCTGCTCCACAAGCTGTATGGAAAAAGCCTGGACGCCCTTTAAATGATGGCCGTGAGTGAACAGATAGTTCCTCTGAAAGCAGCTTACTTTGTAGATGGGACAGTACATATCAACATTCAAGCCGTCGAGGGTCTGGTTCCAGTTGAGGTTGGGAGTGTAGACAGAATAGATATCTCCTCTGGCAACTCTTCCCAGAAAATCCATCTCCTGGCTCATCACTGCAAGGTGATGATCATGGTTTCCCACAACATAGCTTATCTTTACATCCAGATCTGAAAGCCTCTCAAATAAATACCTGGAGTCTCTTAAGGCGCTCTCCGGCCTTGCTCTCCACAGGTCGAATATGTCTCCCAGGAGGACGATCTCTCCGCAGCCTTTTCCGTACCTCCATATCTCCCATATCAGGCAATCGACCTGTTTATGGTTGGTTAAAGTGGATGAGTTTAGACCAAAGTGAGTATCTGATATCACCAGGATTGAAGCCATTATGATCTCCTTGACGTATGGAATCTTATAACAGTTATTATTTATAAATATTTTGTGCAATGTAAGTCCAGAATTTCGAAAGAGTCCAGGTGACTTGGATGAACCCCGGGAGTTGGATGTCGCGTGTGCTTGGCAAAAAACCAAGCAAAAGACAAAAATATCCGATCTTGAACCAGAGACATGGAGTCTCATCGATGATAGATATCGCAATTCCCAAGGGCAGCCTCCTGAATCAAACCCTGCAGCTATTCGAGCAGGCTGGCCTGGAGGTAAGAAGGACAGAGCGAGAGTACAACGCGAAGATCAACGATCCCCGCGTGGGCAAGGTCAAGATCCTCCGGCCCCAGGAGATACCTTCCTATGTTGCCAAGGGCTACTTCGATCTGGGAATATCGGGCACCGATTGGATCAGGGAGTCCAAGGCTGATGTAGTGACTGTTACTGAGCTGAACTACGGCAAGCAGGGACCCGGAAAGGTGAAGTTGGTTGTGGCCGTTCCAGATGGCGAGAGAATCGCCTCGGCGAGAGACATCAAACCCAACAGCCGTGTAGCCACTGAGTACCCAGAGCTGACGAGGGCCTTCTTCGAGGAGTTGGGAATACAAGTGGACGTCCAGTACTCCTATGGTGCCACCGAGGCAAAGGTGCCTGAGCTGACAGATGTGGTCGTTGACCTCACGGAAACAGGCTCCACTCTTCGAAAGAACGGGCTGAAGATCGTTGATGTGATAATGGAGTCCACATCGGAGCTGATCGCAAATAAGAAGAGCTGGGCTGATCCGGAGAAGCGCGAAGACATCCATGCCATTGAGACTCTGCTGTCGGCGGTCATAAGGGCCCGGGGGAAGGTGCTCATCGATCTGAACGTTCCCGAGGGAAAGATCGAAGAGGTGATATCCATCCTGCCGAGCATGAAGAATCCCACAATCTCCAAGCTCTACAACTCCGGTTACTACGCTGTGGAGAGCGTTGTGGACAAGTCTCAGATCAACCTGCTTATACCCAGGCTTAAGAAGGCAGGAGCAGAGGACATCCTGGAGCTGGCAATCTCGAAAATTGTTCCCTGAAAATTCCCAATAATATTTAGCAGGAAAGCGGGCGCGGGGGGATTCGAACCCCCGATCTACAGCTTAGGAGGCTGCCGCCTTATCCTGACTAGGCCACGCGCCCTCTGGCTCATCCTCGTATAACCAACACGTATATCAATCTTTCCGGGTGGCCCTGATATTCTTGTCACGGCTATCTTCTTTTCGGATTTATCTAATCAGCACAAGCTTAAAACTACCACGAAAAGCCCAGGAAGAACCAGCCCAAGATCCCCTCGAACATGGCCAGATGCCTGTAAACCACCACGGGGATAATTGTTCACAGGAGCCTGGAGGTAGTTTTATTTAGATTATCACGACCGAATCTTGAGCTATCGAATCAATATGCCAACTAGGATAACCACGAAGAGCATCATGAAGAACCAACCCAGTATAATTTCTAACATCGCCAAATGCCTGTAAAAACCCACCGGATATCTATTCACTGGTCCCTGCGCTGAGTTGAACTGGGCGACACTGAAGTACATGGCATCGATAAGGGATACACGCTGTTTCTGGATACCTTTTGTTCTGCCCGGAATCCTCTGTCCGATTTGTTCGAACCCCTTCATTCCGTTGCCTGCCCAGAAAACAACTCCAAAGAAGAGGGGCGTGAAAATGCACCAGAAGGCGGTGTAGCTCACGCGCACGCCGTAGCCGCAGGAGAGCCAGGCGATCACATCTGCCAGCTTTGCCCAGCCCAATGGCTCGTTTGCCTGGCTGATCTGACGGTATTCATAGTAACAGTCGTCTGCATCATTGAACCACTCAAGATTCTTGTAGTTTTTAACCAGAGCCAGGTAGGCTGCACCATTGAACTCCAATCTGTCTCTTATGGTTGACCAGGGGACAACCAGCCTTGTGAAGTCCGCATCCTTCAGACTAATCGTCGAATTCTTTCCGAAGGTTGCATTGTCGAGCTGCATGTTGTAGATCCTGGCGCTCTCGAGGACCAGGTCTTTATTGAATTTCGCGTCCAGAAAGTGAGCATTGTCATCGAATTTTGCCACGGCGAAGAATGCAGCGTTTTCAAAAGTCACGTTGGCAAAGT
Source organism: Methanothrix sp. (assembly GCA_003162615.1). Lineage (GTDB taxonomy): Archaea > Halobacteriota > Methanosarcinia > Methanotrichales > Methanotrichaceae > Fen-7. The sequence continues at coordinate 9,289 of PMNG01000085.1, forward strand.
CAGCAAACCCGCCGAAGCCGGCAAGGCCAAAGCTGGAGCCTCCGTAAAAATGGGACGATCGGAAAATGACGTCTCTGACGAACTGAGTTCCGGCAAAGTCAGCATCCCCTTTGAAGCTGGAGTCCATGAAGATAGTAGTTCCGCTGAATTGGGAGTTGGTGATGCTCGCATCTCCGGAGAAGACGGCACCCATGAAGGTGACCGGCCGGGAGAACTGGACCAGGTCGAATTTGGCGTCTGTATCAAAGTTTGAGCCTTCGAAGACGGCATTTCCGTCAAACTGGGAGTTGGCAAAGCTGACTACCCCTTCGAATCTCGCCAGGCTGAAGGAGACTGCACTGTCGAACCTGGCAAACCTGAAATCAGTATTACCGGAGAATCTCACGCCACCAAAGTTCGCATCTCCCTGGAACCGGGCTTTAGCAAAGCTTGCGTTACCCTTGAAAGTCGTTCCCTGGAAGTCCATAAGATCCCCGAAGGTTACTCTCTCGAAGTTCGCAGGTCCTAGGATTATGGAGTTGGTTATCGTTACCGACTGACGAACCGGCCCTGTCAGTGTGCTCAGGTCTAGGTTTCCCGAGACGGAGACGTTATCATAAGACACCGCTTGGTTGGCTTCGATCTCGGTCAGGATCTGGGATGCTTCGATCTCTTGCGGGTGGCTGATGCTATCCTTCGTCGAGTTTCCTGAATCCCGCAGACTCGATGCCTCAGCAGCAGAGGCCAAAAGCAGGAACAGAAATAATACCACTATCCATCTGACTATTCGGAACATGCCCAACTCCCGGGAAACTCTCAAGGATATAAAGCATTTCTGTTCTGCTATTTGATCATGTTACCTGATCATAATTCTACCCAAAGTCACCAGGAAGAGCGCCAGAAGAAGCCAACCCAGGATGCCCTCAACTATGACGTAGTACCTGTGCTTTCCCGTCGGCAAAAAGTCGATTGGCCCCTGAGAAAGGAAGATACAAGTACTGAAAAACAGGGCGTTGCGGAAAACCACTCTTTCCGGAACGGAGTTCTCCTCGACAGGGCCCTGCAAGGGCTTGGCTGATCTGCGAATGCCATCTCCCATCCAGAAGATCAGGGCAAAAGCGAGGATGGTCAAGACCGCCCATGCCACAGTGTAGCCGGGCCGAACACCGTAGCCACAAGACAGCCAGGCTAAAACGTCTATGGCCTTCGAAAACTCAAACCCTTTCTCTGCCTGGTTCAATCTGCGATATTTGTAGTAGCAGTCGTCTTCGTCACTGGGCCAGCCAAGGACCCTGTAGTTGTCGATAAGCGCCAAGTAAACTCCGGGATCGTAGACCACACGATCTTTGATTTCATTCCAGGGAGCCTTCAGTCTCTTGAAATCTGCATCCTTCAAGTTAATTTTGGAGTTCTTTCCGAAGCGGGCCCCATCCAGAAGCAGTGTAGAGATTTGGGCGCTCTTCAAGTTCAGTTCACTGTCGAAAACAGTACTTTCATAGCTCACGATGTCCTCAAACTTGACAAGGCCGAAGAGAGCATTATCCTTGAAATGAGCCTTAGAGAAGTAAGCAGCGTCGCTGAATCGTGCCAGGTTGAAGTTGGCCTCCTCGGAGAATAAAGCGTCGCCGAAGGAGGATAGGCCTGAGAACCTGGTCAGGCCCGAACCTGGCCGGGCCACTGAAGTTACAATTACCGAAGCTGGTAGCACCGAATTGGGACCCAAAAAAGTTCGCTTCTTTGGAGAAGTTAACCGAGCTGAAGTCCGAGGTCCCCTGGAACTTAACGTCTGAGAAGAAGGCGTTCTTCATGAACTTCGCCCCTGAGAAGTAGGTGTAGTACCAGAAGTTGGTGTAGTTGAGGTCGGGCATCGCCCAGGAAACGGACACTATTGAAGCTTGTATCCTTGTAAGAACTGCGATTCCTCGAAACTGATGTTCTCTTGGAACTCTGCTCCGTCGAAGATGACAGGGAGGACAAAGGCTGCATCCATGAAGCTGGCACGATGAAAGGAAACTTTGCTGAAGTCCGAGTTTTCTAAGAATGTTGTCTTGTTAAAGCCGACGTTGAAAAAAGTTGTACCCCAGAAAGAGACATCCTTCTCAAAGGATACACCATTGAAACTCGCGTTTTGCACTGTGGAGTTGACTATTGAGAACGCACTATGAACCTCCGCAGGGTTTAGTCTGCCAAGGTCCAGATCTCCAGAAATAGTGACACCTTCGTAGTTTACTGGCTGATTGTTCTGGACCTTCGCGATGATCTCGATGGCCGGGACTGTCTCTAGGGCGAACGACACCGTAGCATTGGACATCATCAGAACTGCGAGAATAATAATGAATAGCTTGGCCATCTCACGGACAGTGAGAACGATCCATGCTTTATCTTTTCCCTTGCAGAAAACTTTGGGGTATTGCGGGATCGTGCCTCGGGAAATAAAGTCCGCAACTTTCGGTCCTCCCTTTTCGTTAATAAGGTCAGGCATCAATTTAGAGCTCAGCCTTTGGCGATATTGATGACCAGATCCAGAACCGCCTTTGGCTGAACCCGTGTTGTTTTAATGCCGGCGTCTAGCGCCTTGCGGCATAATGAGCCCCTCAGAATCAGCTCCTTTCCGGAGATGCCCCTGACCAACTCATCAATGTCTCGATCGCTCATGTTTCTCAAGGTTTCAAGAGACGCCCTGCCCAAGCGGTATATCCTGCCAAACTCGGACCGCCAGAGGCGCTCGTAACGGGACAGCGAAGCTTTGGACACTTCTCCGGCTGAAACCGACTCGCCTGCCACTGTGCCGCAGATGGACCCGGCGCGCATACCGTAAATAAGCCCGCTCTGGCCTGCTGCCCCTCCTGTCACCATAAAGCTGTCTGAGACTATCTCTCCCGGGAGAACGGCTATTGGGTCGCCTCCTTGCTTTATTGAGAGTACCTTCATCTGTTCGATTTTTCTGTAAACTCCGGCCTTGTATGTTTTGAACCTACCGAGGAAGCTCTGGAAAAAAGGATTAACGTTCATACCGTGTCCTCTAACAAAGACGCCTAAGGTAGCCAGGTCTTCTCCTGCAGGCGAGAAAGTCGCCTTCCACCCTGGGGCCATGCTGCCGATCCAGTACTCGAAGAAGTCCTCTTCACCAAGGCCGGGATGCTGGACGGTGGCCTCCATGGCCCAGGCAATGTCCTGAGGATGGCGAATTGGAGAAAGGCCCGCTTGACGAGCCAGAGCGGGCTGCACTCCAGAGGCGTCTATCGTTACCTTTGCTTGGATATCGCCCTGCTGTGTGGATATTCGACTGTTGCCCGATCTGATCAAAATTCCAGATGCTTTGCCTTCAACAAGCATAACACCCTCTTTTTCAGCGATGTTAAGGTAATGATCGTCGAAACGTCTTCTGTCGATGAAGTAGCCCTCCGCAGGAATGATTGCACAATAACCGGAAGGCGAGATGATTCGCATCCCTCGCAAGGATCTTTTTATGTAGCAATCATCAACTTGAAAGCCCGTCTGGGAGGCCATACCATTGAAGAAGGTGTTGGCAGAATGATCAACGCCCCAGGGGTTCCTGTCCAGAAGGATCACGTCAGATCCGCATCTTGCTGCAGAGATCGCTGCCATCATGCCGGCAGCAGAAGCGCCCACCACCAGCACGTCGCATTTCATAGGCATAGGTAAACATTGGATCAGATGAACCTTTCCAAAAGGGCGCTGGTTGCAATCAAATTACTGCTGAAGAATTCCGGCCGGATTAATCTGATGATAAAAATTAGGTCGTGCATCCGTTCCACTGAAAACCGTGATTCGTTGCTCTAGCGTTAGAACTATGAGATTTCGTCCACTAAATATGGTTTTGAATCGAGCTTTCAGTTAATTAGGTGCACGACCAAAAATTAAGGAGGGATGAGGATATAACGGATATAAATAGACAAAATAGGATATTAACAAAAGAATAGAAATGTAAAAATTAAAATATGAAATGACCAGATAAATCTGGCTCAAGCGGTAATCTTGGACTTGGCGATGTACTTGATCAAGTCGGGACCCAAGCGCGCCTTCTTCTGGATCTGGCTTGCCATCTCATCCATGTCCAAACCGGTTGATGTCAGAGTTCTGATCTCTTCCATGGTGGTGTCTTCTACTGTGAAGTACTCATCCAAGTCCTTCCTGTGGCCCCAGACATCCCCTTCCAGGAGTTCGATGCCTTGCATTTCCAGGAATACCTGTATAGCGTTGGACATAGTCTTGTGGTAGGATGGAGGCACCTGAATCATCCTGAGCCTGGGACATTTCTGCATCAGGTTTAGGAAGTCGACGTTGGATGCCCTGAAGGCAAGGTGGACCAGCTTCTCATTCGGGTTCAGGCTAGTTATCTCGTTCTTTGAGCTTACTACTCTTAGTCTCATTTTTTTAACTCTCCGATCTTGTACGAAGTATATGCTATTATTAATAGACACTTACACTGTACACATCCGTATAAACCAGTTGCAGATAGATAAGGACATAGGAATTAAAAGTTTATTGTGGATTGTTCTGAGCTAAAATCCTAAGATATCTTGCGGTAAGAAAAGATAGCATGAAATATACTGAAACCCCGACCAAACGATAGCCTCTGATGCTTTGGCCAAAATAGCTTCCTCTTAAGATCCAAATCTTAAGCGCACAGCTGCTGTATCTGGACCTAAGCCCAACAAATGAAAACTTCGATCAATTTTCGGTTTCACATCCTTCTCAAGATGATTGGGTTGACGAGCCAGCATCTGAATTTAACCTTGATTGAATTGAAGATGACTGATCANNGTTTGTTTAGGTTCAAAAGGTAGTTCTGTTAGCACGGCATGGGACTCAACCCATTATCTTTGATCGAAATCATTCTAGGTTTGGGATACTCAATATCTCATTCAAGCTTCCTTGTTCTTCGGCAATTGATTCAAAGCATACAAGACCAAGAATGCCCATAATCTGAGCTCTAAAAGCAAGATGCTGCACACCTCGCATAAAAACTCCGGCGTATTTCGAGTCCAATTGCTCCTCGCACGAACCTAAACTATATAATGACACACTGAAGCGCACGTTCCATGTAATCGGCCGCGTCACGCGAAGGTTAACGTTTCGAACTTCTCCAGAGAAGTGCTCTGTCGCTGTCGGTACATATCCCTCGAACACCTCAACTTCAAATATATCCTGAATCTACTCGATCAGCTCGTAGAGGCTTAATGCAAGGCACTGGAATGCGGCAAAACCTCTTCGTCTAACTGGGCCAAGGCTAACAGAATCAAGCTGCTTCATGATCGGAGATCGGCAGTTCAACCATCGACTCCACCCTCAATTGGTGAGTTGTTTATGAATAAAGGTTGACGTTGTACCGCGAATCTATCTTTCTATAAGGTCTGAAAGCTATACTATCCTATTATCGATGTCGAATTCAACTTCAAATTGATAAGATTTATCAGTATTGCAATCATTGTCAATTGATTTCGGGTTGTTATTATTGGGATGGTTCCTGTACTATTAGTTCGCCATCTTCGGTGACGTAGATCTCGATATCCTGCAAAAGAGAACGCTTCTTGAACAGCTCGGGTGCCTCTCTTCTAAGCTGGACGATTATGTCCAGAGATGTTGCAGGAAGCTGAATAGACATTCTGTCTGCTGCTTGGAAGACCCTAGCAGGAATGTCGAAGACATCTGTTCCAGCTGTTACCTTAAGGGAGATGGGTGCCTGAATGGTCATCCACCGACGGAGAGTATTTTGGGCTCGGGCAATGTTCTGATGAGCCCTTTTCTCCAGGATGCTGATATTCGACCTGGTGGTCCCCATCATGTCCGCTACCTCCTGTTGGGATCGGCCTTTGTGGCGAAGTTTCACCACCTCAATTTGTCTTTCTGTTAGGAAGGTGGAAGCATCATCTTTCAGCTCATCATCCTTCAGTTCGTCATCTTCTTGCTTCATCTATGATGCGGAATATGGATCTCTTAAGATAAAAACCTCTGCCCAATGATTCGTAGATCTGGATGTAATGTTTAAGAGATTTGGCAAACTCCTTTACGACATCTGAATGCATTTTAACATCTACTAGCTAACCGTGCCGTCTCTACTATAGTTTATCACAATTCTGCTGACAATATAATAACTGACAGTGCCACGAGAAATATGAGCCCCACTCGAGGTTAGTTTTCGAGATTAATTATACTAAGTATAGAATGTTACCTAAGAAAAATGGCCCACCGAGTACTTAATCTGAGCATGCGTAGATATAGAGAGGATGATCCTCAATCTGCTCCACGACAGACACTCTCTGACCGAAGTGGCCTGTATTAAAAGAGCAATTGAAGATCGCTATGGCCTCTACGGAGTTCAGGTCCACGATCGAGGCTACCTTTATGTTCCGTTTAAAGGGCCAAGGCTGGACGCATCTGAGCTGCTGAGATACATGGCAGGAGCGTTGTTAGGTCCGAAGATGTGTCTATGGGTTGTGGACGAGGAGCTGTTCTACCCAGGGAAAGGTGCAATTTTCGGTTGTTCCGCAGGAAAGTCCGCCGTCCTTTCCCGATCCGGGATGGACCAAGCCGTTCTCGCCAAAGAGGCCATCCACGAGGTTGGCCATGTCTTGGGACTGAACCACTGCCAGGAGAACTGCGTCATGAATCTCTCGATAAGCAGGGATGAGCTGGGGAAGAAGTCCTCTTCCCTCTGCCCAAGCTGCTCCACACGGCTCCTGATTAGAGCTGCAGCCGACTCTGAGTTTAGCCGTTAGCCCACAGTTACAACGTTGCTCTGGCCCAGGATCTGGTAAGCCCCCTCACCTACCTCAGTGATCGCAGAGCGGAACATCCTGAAGTCGTATTGCCCTGGATCACCAGGGAGCTGCCAGGTTATGCTGCCGCAGCTCTTGCTGCCAATGTTCATCATACCAAGGTAGAACTTGTCAGGCCTGTTCACGCCGTACATGCCGATCACACCTGTTCCTTCTGGAGGCGCTCCCCAGTATGTGACCGTGACTGTCCCTCCCGGCCCGACCTTGGATGGCGAGGCTATGACTTTGTTCCCAGCCATAGCCGTGGCCTCTATGTTGTTGCTTGTGGCAAGCCTTGTGAAGCTATCGTTCTCGAAGAGCCTGAAGTTGTAGCTGCCCGGATCGGGAGCTTCTAGTGTCACGGTGCCGTTCTCATTTCCGTTCAGATATTGTCTGGTTACATAGCTGCCGTCCGGTGACCCGGATTTGTACATGGCGATCCAATCGTTTTCATATCCAGGAGCTCCGGAGTACTTGACAGTGACCATCTCGCATTCGTTGACAGAGGCAGGCGTCGCTGCGATTGTCGGGACGTTGACATCGAAGTTCAGAGAGGCCAGCTCTTCTCCGCTGGCGTTGTACATCCTCAGATCATAAGACCCATTCTCTGCCGGAACCTTTAGGTTCAGTAAACCAGATGAGCCTGCTATGCTTTGGTGAGGCAGAGACTTTTTCTGATCGACATATCCGCTAGGAAGATCCGCCCTCACGACTCCTACCCAGCCTGAGATGTTCTTAGGAGCTAAATACATAACATCAACATCACTACCTGGCAAGTAGGTTCTATGGTCGATCTTCAGCTCTGAGCCCATCAAACCCTTGGACTTGTAACTGAGTATAGCATCAATAGAAGCTTTGGGCAGCTTATCCACATCGTGCCCCCCAGGAATGCTATATCCGGAATCGCAGATCCCGTCCCTGTTGCGGTCCTTGCAGCCTTGTTCTCTGGCATCGTAACTGCTATAGTGATTGCCCGCTTTGCCATTGTCCCACTGGTTGTACCCGTCATCAAATGCGCTTTCGCCATTGTACAGGAGGTTGTTCTGATAGAGGAGATTTGAGTCAGGAGACAGATTCGTGCTATTCTTGTCAATTTTGTAGCTGGTTGCCTCATCAGTGGGATGGTATTTAATGGATACACCCTTGCCATTTCCATTGGTGTTGGTGGTGATGCTCTCGCTGAAGTTGTAGTTTGAGATATTGATGCCGATTTTGTTCCTGGTCAGGTTATTCGCATCGATTGTATTGCCTCTGGAAGTCCGAATGGAGATTCCGTCTTGGTTCACGCTTACATAATTTCCTCGTACTTGATTGTCGTTAGAGTGCACGAGCATGATCCCGCTGTTCTTGTTCTCTGCTGCTGTATTGCTGAAGAGGGTATTATTGCTTGCATGGTAAAGGAGAATTCCGTAGTTGTTATTTTTAATCGCCAAATTACCCTTGATTATGTTCTCCCGCGAAAGAACCCTTATTCCGGCATCGTTAGGTCCCACTCCGGAGCCAATAGCTGTAAATCCCAACAGAGTCGAACCGTTGGCCGAAATTGTTATAGCGCTTCCATCATCGCCTGCGTCTACCACTGGTTCGCCTACGCCTTTGAGGGTGAGCTGTTTGGTCACATTGACTCTCTCGTGATAGGTACCATTTTGTACCTCAATTATCTTCCCTGGCGAAGCCGCATTTATTGCCGTTTGGATGCTTTGTCCAGGTTTCACGTAGAATGTAGAGTTTGCTGTGCCTGAGAGCAACGCCATCATTGCCACCAGCATGATAACCGTGGATTTTCTCATCTTTAGCATCAACCTCTTCTGCACGGTTCACTAATCTCATGCAATATAAAGCTATGATCAGCATGACAAACAACTGTCAGCAATATCGGTCCATACAGGTTTTTTCCAATCCTCAAGTTCATTTCCCGCTTTCAACCGTTTTTCCAATTCAACCGTTCTCCAAGTTCAACCGATCCCCCCTAGTCAGCTTTTTAAGCCTTGAAGGCGAATTCTCTGCTATGGATTGCAACCGAAGCTGCCAGGATTTCTGCCGCTGGATCGAGACAGTGCCTTGCCACGTGAGGTACAGCATGCCCAAGGAGCGTTTCCCGGTGCTTCCGGAGTGCTTCAAAGAGACGGTTCTGGGAGAGTACGTTGACGGCGCAGGCAAGCAGTTTCGCGGACCGAATGGAGCTCACGTCCACGAGTTTGAGGATAAATGGGTTCTGCATAGGGACATCGTTGATGCAGACCGCGATCCCTTTGGCCATTTGGTCAACGATGCACCGGAGTACCTGGTATCGGTGCTCCTGGGGGCAGTCGTGGGCCTAGCCACAGAAAAGAGGGGAAGAGATAAAGCGCTAATCGCAGCAGGGCTGACTGGAGCCTTTGCCCTGGTGTCAGGAAAGGTGCTGAAGATGCTCAACGGGGACCCGTCGGACGGAGATGAGACGGTCCCTAAGCTTGGCTAGCATGGGTTGCATAGATAAATGGCATCGTTCGACTTTATCTTCTATTTCCTTTATGTGTTCGCCTCCTTCTTCACCATAGTCAACCCTATCCAGGCAACGATAACTTTCATCACCTTAACTCCGATCGCAAGCTCGGAGGAACGAAAGAGGATAACCTTACGCACTACCTCGGTCGCCTTTGCGATCGCTCTTTTATTTGCTGTCGGTGGAAACCTGATCCTTCAGTTCTTCGGGATCACTGTGGATTCTCTGCGGGTGGCTGGTGGAGTGCTACTCTTCCTAGTAGCCATAGACATGCTCAGAGGTGAAAAAGAGCACAAGAAGGTGACCGAGGCTGAGATCCAGGATGCAAATTTGCGGGAGGACATATCTGTGTTCCCCCTGGCCATGCCGCTTCTAACAGGTCCAGGAGCCATCACCACGGTGATCGTTCAAATGGACACTGCTCTGACCATTTTTCAGAAAGCTCTTGTCATGACGGCCCTGGTCTTGACCTTCGCCACCACATACCTGATCCTCAGGTCCTCAGAGTACATAGACAAAGCCCTGGGAGTAACTGGTATAATGGTTTTGACAAGGATTCAAGGGCTGGTCCTTGGAGCTATAGCAGTCAATTTCGTGGCTATGGGTGCATGGAACATATTCGTCTCCCTGAAAAGTGTATCTCCATGAAGGGACTTTTCCATAATCTCAGTTCTGAGTAGCCGATATAGGTTGACTTAGGTCGACCTTGAGGCGATATAATCCCGTAGCGAAAGTGATGTTCAGGGCATAGATTCCAGGAAAGACGAAGGCATGGTAGGAATGGCAAATTCGAAATCGATAGCAGAGATAAATGAGCGAATCGCGAGAGGGGATGCAGTTGTGATGACCGCCCAAGAGGTCTGTGACGCTGTCTTGGGCGGCGAAGATCTCACTCTTAGGGACGTGGATGTGGTCACCACTGCAACCAGGGCCATCATGAGCGGGACCTATGCNNCCTGGATCAACGGTGTCCCCGCCAGCATCGGGCCGTGTCCAAACGAGCGGCTGGGCATCATCGACATGATGGTCTTTGGTACATCCCACAGCAAAGAGAGGCCGAATTACGGCGGCGGACATCTCTTCAGGAATCTCGTTGACGGTTCGAATGTTCAGGTCGAGGTCGAGACAGAGGGTGGTAAATCCTTTGCAAAGTCAATAAGGCTGGTGGATATTCCATATGCTCGCATCTTCTCAACTCGAAACGCCTTCAAGAACTATGTGGCCTTCGTCAACCCCGGAAATGCTCCCCTGCCGACGATCTTTAGTGCGCTAGATTTTCCTCCCAACCTGACCTGTGCCACAGTCTCGGGATGCGGCCAGCTAAATCCCATTAAGAACGATCCAAACCTTGAGACGATAGGCATAGGCACTCGGGTCCTCATCAACGGAGCGCAGGGATTTGTGATAGGCACTGGATCTCGAAGCATGGCATCTAGACCGAACCTCTTAGGATTAGCCGATATGCACCAGATGAACCCGGAGTACATGGGCGGCTTCGTGACGTCCGCAGGACCCGAATGTATCGGTTCCTGGGCTGTTCCGATCCCTGTACTGAGTGAGTCCATACTGGAGAACATAAAGAAGCTGGATAGAGATATACCGCTCCCAATCATGGACGTAAATGTGAGACAGACGATCTGCAACACAAGCTACGAGGACGTCTGGGGCGATACGGACCTGGAGACGAAGTTCGATCCGAGCAAATGCATTAACTGCATAAGCTGTACCGTGGAACCTGTCTGCCCCATGAGGGCGATAACCTTTGAGGGCGATCTAGTAAAACGAATCGAAGAGAGATGCTTCAACTGCGGCCTCTGCATAACGCAGTGCGTTGGCGGCGCTTTCGGAGGTAATCTTGGAGCAATCAACTTTGAGGGCAGGAGGATACCTGTTGTTCTTCGTCAATCGGACAGAGCCAGAGCGATCAGATTAGCTGATGATCTCAAACAACAGATCCTGGACGAATCTTTCAGGATGACGCCGATGGTTGATCGGATATGAACGAATTAAGCAGCGTATGCTATATCCCACAAACATGGACCGCCACTCTATCCGGCATCGCTGCATACTCTATTAAGCTCGTCCCGTCCGGGCATATTGTCCGGTCTTCGACCACCTGTTTTAGGCTGTGCCCCAGCGCGTCCGCTGGAGAAGCGCCACCGACTGGGGGAGCCGATCTGGATAACGAGATCGATTAAAGGCATGTCTATGCATAGCTCGAAAGATGTGGATGAGTAGACAACATTCAGCTCCACGCCTTCAGAAGGTCCTCTGTTTCCTCAACGTATAGTTTCTAAAGGAATCTTTCCGTTGTGTACTGCCGTGGCTACCAGTGCTCCTCGGAAACCAAGGTCCTCAAGGGTTCGCAGGTCCTCCACTCCTTTGACACCTCCTCCCAGGATCAACGGATGGTCGCTTACTGAAAAGGCCTTCTCTAAAAAATCCGTATCAAGGCCAGACGAAGTTCCCACGCGGTCCAGCTCGAGCAGAATGACTCCGTCTATTGGAAAACCGTTCAACCTTCGGATTACATCCAGCGGCGTCGCGAGCATGACTTCAGGATCGCGAGTTAGAACTTTCCTTCGCTTCATGTCAATGCTAACTACTATGTCCCTCTGCAGGGCTGCCTCTACCATGAGATTCATAGAAGCGGTCTCCGTGCCCAAAACCGGGGTGATTCCCTTAGGCAGGTAATCCATATCGTCCGCCAGAGATATTCCGATATCCGCCATAGTCTTGGCGGTTCGGGATATATCCGATATCGCAGCAAGGTTATCCCCTGGACCAGTCAGCAGGTTCAGGTCTGCGACGTAAACCTCCTTCGGCCTGATCTCCTTTAAAACGCCGAGGGGGTCGGACGAAGACACTATTTTGCTGTATCTGCCGATGGGCTCGTACAGGCTGCGCTCGCCACGCACTGCATGGACTACCGCACCGTTAAATATATCGAGTACGAAGATGCACCGCACGATGCTCCTCTCAGGATTGGTTGAATATGAGACTGTTGGTTAGCCCTATGAACATCGAGGAGGCGCGGGCAGCGCTCTCTGGCGGTGCAGACATCCTGGACGTCAAGAACCCCAAAGAGGGCTCTCTTGGGGCGAACTTTCCTTGGTCGATAAAAGCAGTGACAGAGCTGGTAGGAGGGCGGGTGCCAGTCAGCGCCACCATCGGCGATCTGGACTACAAGCCTGGCACAGCCAGCCTTGCAGCACTGGGCGCAGCCTTCTCTGGAGCAGATTACATCAAGGCCGGTCTTCTGGGCGTTAGATCAGCCGAACAGGCTGAGGACATGGTTAAAAACATCGTCCGAGCAGTCAAAGGCTACGACCGGAGGAAGAAAGTGGTGGCATCGGCCTATTCCGATTACAGTCGAGTTGGGTCTATCCCGCCCATGCTTCTACCGGCAGTAGCAGAGAGCTCAGGCGCTGATGTTGTAATGGTGGACACCGCCATAAAGGACGGCAGATCGACCTTCGAGTTCATGAGCGAACAGGATCTATTGGAGTTCATCTCCGCCGGGCAAAACCTTGGACTGGAGGTGGCCATTGCCGGGACCATTGGCTTCAAGGATCTCGATCTGCTGAGAAGAATTGACCCGGATATCATCGGCGTTCGGGGAATTGTCTGCGGCGGAGATAGGAAGAGTTCCATCAAACCCGAACTCGTGAACGAGCTCAAGCTTGCAATTTCTTAAGTTAAACTTATCAAATCCAAGCAAAACCGTTTCAAGCTAGTTAGCAAGAACGAAAGAGGTTAAAGAAAAACAAAGCGGGATTGTCCCGCTTCTGTTTAGCTTTGGATTCTCAGAGTTTTACTGTCTTGGCGCTGAGCACGCCCGGAATAGACCTGATTTTGTCAAGGGTCTCCTCGGGCACCGCTTGGTCGACGCTCAGAATCATGGCTTGCGGCAGACCTTCTGAGATACGGCCTACGTGCATTCCGCCGATGTTGATCTTGCTCTCGCCCAGGGCCACACAGCAAGGGCCTATGATGTTCGGCTTGTCTTCGATCATGCATATTACCATGTTGCCCTCTGATGGAACATGAACCCTATAATTGTTTAGCTGAACTATCCTCTTGTCCTTATTGCCGTAGACTGTTCCCTGGACGGAGATAGCTTCACCGTCGTTGTGTAGTTTGAGGGTTATGGCATTGTTGTATCCGTTGGCGGACTCGGTCTTGCTCTGTACCAGCTTCACTCCGCCTTCTTTCAACAGTCCCAGAGCGTTCACGAAGTTTACGCCTCCCTTAACGCTGCTAAGTAGCCCTTTGGCTACAGAGATGGTCACAGGATTTGTATCCTTCTCTGCTATCGAGCCGGCATACGTAATCTCCAGGGTCTCGTACCTTTTCCCTGCGAGTTGTCCAGCAAGGCTCCCCATCTTCTCAGCCAGCTTCATGTAGGGCTCCATCACCGCCATGGTTTCAGGCGATATAGCAGGCATATTGATGGCAGTGGAGGGCATCCCACCCTTGGATATGGCCAGGATCTGGTCTGCTACAGCAATGGCCACGTTTATTTGCGCCTCAGCAGTCGAGGCCCCCAGATGAGGCGTGGTTATTATCTTCTCCTGTTCCAGAAGTGGATTTCCCGTGGGTGGCTCTTTTGTAAACACGTCTATAGCCGCTCCGGCAATTTTTCCTTCGGCCACGGCCTTTGCAAGAGCTGCCTCGTTTATGATCCCACCTCTGGCGCAATTCACAATCCGGACACCCGGCCTCATAATCTTGAACTCGTCTTCGTCTATCAGGTTCCGAGTCTCGTTGGTCAGGGGAGTGTGCACTGTAATGAAATCGCTGTTCCTGAGGACCTCTTCAAGGGGTGCAATCTTAATCCCGAGTTGGTTGGCCTTTGCTTCTGTCACAAAAGGATCGTAGGCCAGGATCTGCATGCCAAAAGCTTTCATCCGAGTGGCAACTTCGGCACCTACACGGCCCAAGCCAACTATGCCCAGGGTCTTGTTGTAGAATTCAACGCCCGTGTACTTTTTCCTGTTCCACTCGCCCTTATGGAGGGCAGCATTGGCCTGAGGGATATTTCTGGACACAGCCAACATCATGGCTATGGTGTGCTCTGCAGCGGATATGGTGTTGCCGCCGGGAGCGTTCAGAACTATTATGCCCTTTTTGGTAGCCGCCTCTACATCGACGTTGTCTATACCTACGCCTGCTCTTCCTATCACCTTGAGCTTATCTGCGGCGTTGATGACTTCCGCAGTCACCTTTGTGCCGCTGCGTATTACAAGGGCATCGTAGTCTTTTATCTTCTTGACCAGCTCTTCCGGGGAAAGGTTGGTTATGACGTCAACCTCCGCTCCGGATTCGAGCCTCCTAACTCCTTCCTCTGCAAGTGAATCGCTGACCAGGACTCTCATCAAAACTCCTTCCTCGATGTTTCAGAGGGCGTTCAAAGATGTACAAGGATTTTATCCTTTCGTCGGCCAGGGCTTATCCATGATAACCCTTAACTCTGTGTGGAGAGATAATTAGCAGCAGACATAGGCATCAATTTGTAAAATAACAGGTTCGGCTTAGAAGCTTAAAAATATATTCTCCAATTATCACAGTCTAAACAAAACTGTAATTATAAATACTGTACGTGTTTAGCTGGATAGG
>PMNG01000099.1 GCA_003162615.1 Methanothrix sp.
ATTTGGAATCGTTATACTAGTAAGCATTATCAAGCCTAGGCCAACGTTGATAGCCATAAAAGCAAGGACCACTCGACCTGACCATCTATGCAGGGCACGAAGCCTGCGGTCCCTCCTTTTGATCTGAAGGTATCCCAGGAAGGGCATATATGCTGCCATCAAAGCAATGGTCAGTCCGAGATAAGCATGAGGCTCCTTCATTAGATCGATTTGGTAGGGCGATGAGACCATGATCGCCGCCACTACTAATCCCGTTAAGATGAAAACTACACCAAAGATTCCTAGGGACCTATGGATGGATAGCCAACCCTTCCTTCGTTTCATAAACCTGGCAGTAAGAGCAGCCGAGAGAACTAGAAGAAAGCCTGTGGAGACGAGAGCTAAGTGGTATGGCCATATAGGTGATACATCCGATCCGATACCTGATCCCATACCCATCGTGCTTTCATGAGGGGGGTTAATGTGAATAAGCTGCAAGGAATTGTTCATCGGATCGTAGGCCAGCCCCACTTTAGGAACATTATGAGCAGCCCCAGAAATAATGACGTGTGCGGATGCTGATAGGATCAATATAGAAATTATAAATAATCTTGTCTTGAGCTTCATTATCATATCCTGCTGCTACAGCAGCTCCCATCAATTCAAGTGAGACCAAGAAACTTCATTGATATTATTCAGCTTTAATACTATTTCAATACACGACAGCCTCCAACGCATCTATGCTCGTGGCCGCCATGCCCCTATTTGCTTGACATTGGGATTCCAGATCTTTGCTGTCTTGGATAGAATACTACGCCCACTCATGCCGGGTACCTTATACTGGTAACGAGGCCGGATCTCAGCTCGCTGATCCGGCTTAGGTCCCTTACCAGTAAGATCAGCTATGAAAATTTACTGCTGCCGATATTTACGTGCGGGAGCTGAGACCCCCGCTTTTAACAGATTACTTTACTACCGTCACGCCATTGCAAAGAAGAACGACATCCTTTTTGCCGACGAACTGGCTACCGCCACCGTGACTCAACGCTCCGGCCGTTATGGAACAGTCTTATATTCTTAAATGTAGTAAAGATCGAAATGCTTAATATGCTCAACAAGATTAAAAATCACTTCCGGGAAGTAGCAGGTTACCTCCTGAAGGGAGCTGGCATTACTATTGTAGGGGCACTAATTGCCTTCGTTGCTGTATTATCTTCAACAATCCTACCGATTTATTTCTCAAGCGATTCGAGTGATTTTAGTATTCTTATTCAACCAGCAAATATTGAGGCAAACCAATTAGGGTCTGAACTCTCTCCATTAATGCTCCAGATTTGGAGCTCTCCTTTATCGAAAAATGAAACAAAATTACAAAGCAAGCCTGCAATTATAAAGGTTCAAAATGTTCATGATATGGTTAGTCCTTATAAACAATCTGTTTATTTAAGTCCTGCTCCTTACGATTCAAGGATAGAAGTTGAGATTGAAAATGATACAGGACTTCCAAATTTCCAAGCTAAAATGTATGTTTATGTAAAACCAACAAACAAATCTATAGTTCACCTTCCGATAATAATTCGAGGAATAGGTGGCAATGGAAAAATACGGAATTGCACATGTTATGTCACTTATATAACTCCTGAAGACTATGTGAGAAAGGGAAAGAATCTATCGCTGCAGGCAAGATATGATGAAGCCGTTAGGTCTTATGATAAAGCTATCGATGTAGATCCTACTTTTGAATCACTTGGAGCAACAAAGGTTGGACCCTTGCTTTTATTGGAAAGTATAACGACTCTATTATAGCTTTAAGAAGGGCTATAGAATTAAATTTCTCTGATGAAGACGCCTGGAATAAATTAGGTATTGCTCTATATTCTCTAAAGAGATACAATGAATCCTTAGACGCCTTGGATCACGCTATCAAACTGAATTCATTCAATCCAGATTACTGGAACAACAAAGGCTATGCCCTATATACTCTAAAGAGATACAATGAATCCTTAGACCCCTTGGATCACGCTATCAAACTGAATTCATTCAATCCAGATTACTGGAACAACAAAGGCATGGTCCTCTACAATTTAAAGAGGTACAATGAATCCTTAAACGCCTTGGATCACGCTATCAAGCTGAATTCATCCAATCCAGATTACTGGAACAACAAAGGCGCTGCACTTAATAATCAGAAGAGATCCAATGAATCTTTAGACTTCGTAGATCATGCTATCAAGCTGAATTCGTCCAATCCTGCTTATTGGGACAATGAAGGCAATGCTCTCTATAGTCTGAAGAGATACAATGAATCTTTGGACTGCTATGATAACGCTATCAAGCTTAGTTCGTCAAATCCTGTTTATTGGGACGATATGGGCGAGGCACTCTATAATCTAAAGAGATACAATGAATCCTTAGACTTCGTAGATCATGCTATCAAGCTTAGTTCGTCCAATCCTGTTTATTGGGACGATAAGGGCGAGGCGCTCTATAATCTGAAGAGATACAATGAATCCGTAGACGCCTTGGATCACGCTATCAAGCTGAATTCATCCGATCCTCTGGGTTGGCGTTGGAGAGGCTTTGCTCTCTGTAATCTGAAGAGATATAATGAATCCATAGACGCTTTTGATCACGCCATCAAGCTGAATTCATCCAATCCAGCGGTGTGGGATTGGAGAGGCTTGGCCCTCTACAGTCTAAAGAGATACGATGAATCACTAGACTCCATAGATCATGCTATCAAACTGGATCCCTCTAGCAGACCAGATAGCTGGCATGACAAAGGCATGACTCTTATGGCGCTAGGTCGTAATGCTGAAGCTAATGCAGCCTTCGCCAAGGCCAAGGAGCTGGGATATACAGGCTAATCCCAGTTCCGAGCAGTATGTGTAACCTGCAATCTATCCCCTCTCGTTTCGATATGCGCTAATCTGCAAGATATTATTATAAGGACGCTTCTCGATTCAAATCCCGTGCCTCTGCGCTCCAGTTCCTATATTATCAAAAAACACTATACGACGCCTGCAATAGATCAATAGCAAGCGAGCTAACGGATTTGTGCTTATAGTCATTGGGTTTATTGGTAAGCTAAAGAGCATTTTGGCTGGATCTTAATAGTTGTATAATAGCTTTGAGTAACAAACGGTGTTGGTGCGTGTAGTATTTTTGTGACATATGTATTGCGAATTCCTTAAAATGCCATATAACAAGAGATCTCAAGGTGAACCTGTTGGATGAGTCCTTCGCCAGTGATTTGCAGGATGTGCTGGATACCCTGCAGTCCAAAGAGAAACAGGTGGAGACATCTGAAGGGAAGTGGTTCCAGATGCGGGTCCTGCCCTACCGCACCTCCGAGAACCGCATCGATGGCCTGATCGTCACGTTTAGCGATATCACCGGTATCAAGCAGCTTGAGACGTCCATCGAGAATGCCCGCAACTACGCCGAGAAAGTTATTGCGACCGCACTGGAACCCCTGGTTGTTCTAAATACAGATTTGCGGATCGTCTCCGCGAACCGATCGTTCTATGCGGCCTTCCATGTGAGCCAAGAGGAGACCGAAGGAAGCTCCTATACGCCATAGAAAACGGCCAATGGGATCTACCGCAGCTTCGCACGCTTTTCAATGATATTCTCGAAAAGAACGCCGAGTTCGAAGGCTACCGGATAGAGCACGACTTCCGTAGATAGGGCACCGTACCATGGTGCTTAATGCCCGGAGGATTCATTCCTATTCAGGCCGGAGCTGATCCTACTTGCTATCTCTGATATCACAAATCAGCCTTCACCCAACGCCCAGCAGCCGTGTGCGACGCACGAGAAAGAAATAAAGGAGCACGAAGATGGAAAACAGTGAGATAGCCACCACCGACCTAAGGCAGCGCGCTGAAGATGAGGTAAGAGTGAAGGGACGATCGGCCTGCCTTTCTGAGGTGGACGTGAGGGCGCTCTGTCACGAGCTAGAAGTTCACCAGATCGAACTGGAGCTGCAGAATAAGGAGCTTATGCAGGTGTAGGCCGAGTTCGCGGCATCCGAGGAAAAGTACCGCGACCTCTACGAGTTCGCTCCCATAGGCTACTTCACCATCGAGTCTTCAGGGATGATTCTGGAGGCAAATCTCGCCGGTGCCTTCCTATTGGGAACGGAACGGGCGAACCTGGTGAACAACCGGTTCCAGGCTTATCTCGCCCAGCGCAGCCTTCAGGAGTTCAATGCCCTCTGCCGCCGTGTGATGGAGTCGGAGGCAAAGGAGACTGCTGAGTTATAGTTGAATGGCTTCGGAAAGGAGGGAAAAGTTCACCTCTGGGTGTTGATTGAGGCCCGGGCTATTCGGAACGGTATCCGCCAAAGCTTTAGGATGGCGGTCATCGATATTACTGAGCGCAAGCGGATGGAAGAAGAACTTCATGAGAGGACTGCAGAGCTGGTGAAGGCCAAAGAGTTAGCCGAGTCTGCTGTCGAGGCCAAGGCAGCGTTCCTGGTCAACATGTCCCATGAGCTGCGCACGCCCATGAACGCCGTGATCGGCTTCTCCAGCCTTCTCCTGGACGATTCACTGACTCCAGAGCAGAAAGAGTACATAGAAGGCATCAGAAAGGGTGGCGAAGCTCTTTTAGCTTTAATCAACGATATCTTGGATTTCTCCAGGGCAGAAAAAGAGGGAGTGGAGCTGGAGCATCAGCCCTTCAACCTCAAACACTTGATCGATGAGTCCCTTGATATGGTAGCGGTCCAAGCCGACCACAAGGGCCTAAACCTCGCCCATACCATCAACTACGGAACACCGGATATGATCATAGGAGATTACTGCAGGATCAGACAGATCCTGGTCAACCTGCTCACTAACGCAGTTAAGTACACAGATGTTGGAGATGTATCTGTATCCGTCTCCTCTAAAGTCATTGAAGATAATAAGCGCCAGATCCTCTTCATAGTTAAGGACACCGGTATTGGCATACCCCAGGGCAAGATGAACCAGCTCTTCCAGCCCTTTACCCAGCTTGAACGAACGATGAGCCGCAAGTGTGAGGGCGCAGGCCTGGGACTAGCCATAAGCAAGAAGCTGGCGGAACTCATGGGCGGGAGGATTTGGGCGAACAGTGAATCCGGAAAGGGATCGACATTCAGCTTCACTATTCCTGTAGAGGTCGTACAGGGCCAGCAACTGGAGTTAGGTGAAACGGATAGAGGGGCAGTCTTCGAGAAAACGCTAGGACAGAAGTCTCTGAGAATACTGGTGGCTGAAGATAATCCCTCGAACCAGCGGGTGCTTGTGGAGATGCTGAAAAGACTGGGCTACAGGCCTGACGTCGTGGCTGACGGCCGCGAAGTTATCCAGGCTCTCGAACGCCAGGATTACGATCTTGTGCTTATGGATATCAAGATGCCGGAGATGGACGGGATCACAGCGACTAAGGTGATTCGTAGGCTGCGGCCCGAGAATGGGCCTAAGATCGTTGCAATCACTGCATACGCTCTCGAGGGCGACCGTGAGAAGTGTCTTGAAGCTGGCATAGACGACTACATCAGCAAGCCTGTTCAGGTGAAGGAGCTTTTAGCTATTCTTAAGAAATGTTCGGTTCTTGGGGTGGCTGCTTAATGGTGGCTTGGACTTATCAGGTTTAACTAAAAATGCTCACCAAATAGAATATGCCCTTACTCAAAATTGACTGATAATCTGGGGCCGGGACCGGGATTCGAACCCAGCTCGAGGGATCCACAGTCCCTCAGGATAACCACTACCCTATCCCG
Source organism: Methanothrix sp. (assembly GCA_003162615.1). Classification (GTDB taxonomy): domain Archaea; phylum Halobacteriota; class Methanosarcinia; order Methanotrichales; family Methanotrichaceae; genus Fen-7. The sequence continues at coordinate 5,732 of PMNG01000099.1, forward strand.
GCGCGACAGGGTTTTGACTCACTGCTGAGAGATAAAACTTTCCCCGTCCATGTAAAACCATCTGCAGCTTTCCTCTAATTACAGGTGCCAGATGGTTGATGCAACGACACAATCAGGAAGCGTAGTGGTCTACACACAGGTGTCTGATAATTCAATTTGTCATTGATAGATAAACTAAACTATCTATTTCTTATTTGCTTAGGGATCTGACTTGATTGATGCCTGTAGCTGAGCATCTAAGAACGAAATGAGAAAAGGAGGGATAGCAAAAGTCAGTGATGTAGGAGGGATATGGTGACCGACTTTTGCCTTGCGATGTTACGTCACTTGTCGACTATAAAGCTTTCGGTTTAGGCGATCAACGTACTTAGCGTCAATTAGCTGACATAGATTGTGTCTTAAACATAGTTTCGACTTTTCCAGTTGTAGAACTAAAGGAGGCAAATATCGCTACGGTGGTCCCTCGAAGAAATCGCCTTCGAGAACTCTCAGACTTCGATAACGAAAAGGAGGGAGGCAAAAGTCAGTGATGTAGGAGGGAGAAAATAGATATCGACTCTTGCCTATGCGTAGTACGACATATGACGATATAAATCTTTCGGTCCGTATGCTAGAAGGCATATACGCTCGCAAATTTCCTGAAGGATTACTAAGTTGTAGACATCACATAGGAGCGTGAAAAGGAGGGGGAGCAAAAGTCAGGGAACGTAGGAGGGATTGAAATGTGATCGACTTTTGCCTGTGATTGCTTGCGGCATTAGACGAATATATAGATTTCGCCAATCGACGTACATGCCTGTCAGACAGCCATAGAAGTACGTGTATCCACAACAGTAATATTGACAGAGACACAAAGAACAATATGTTTATGAGAACCATACGTGGCCTTCTTCGACGAATCGGCTTTTCGGAGCGGCCGGGAACAGCTACATGAAAAAAAGAATCTTTAAAATTGAGCGGATGCTGGTGAAATGATGATTTACACCATAACCCTCAACCCTGCCCTGGACAGGACCATCTGGATCGATAGAATAAGAGACGACGTGTCCAATCGCATCATCGATGAACGGAGATATGCGGGAGGCAAGAGCATAGACGTCTCCAAGGTGTTGAAGAACTTCGGTGTCGACAACATCGCCCTCGGGTTTGTTGGCGGATTCGCGGGAAGAGAGCTGGAAGGAAGGTTGCTCAACGATGGGATACAGACAGACTTTGTTCGTGTGTCTGGAGAGACCCGTACCAACATCATAATACATGAAAAAGAGACCGGCAGACAACTGGCCTTCAACGCTCTCGGTCCTGAGATTCGTCCCAGCGAGCTGATGCAGCTTGTGGAGCAGATCGAGGGTCTTCCCTGTCCTGAGGTTGTGACCATAGGAGGCAGCCTGCCTCCTGGTGTCAGCCCCGAAATATACCGCAAGATAATAACATTGGTCGGCAGATGTCGTGCCCGTGTGGTCCTGGACGTGGATGGCCCGGGCCTTCTCTCAGGGATCAAGGCCCATCCCAACATCATCAAACCGAACATTCACGAACTTAGTGAGCTGGTGGGGCACGAGCTTAGGGAGATGGACGAGATATTCGAGGCGGCCAGGGAGATCAACCAGGGTGGCGTGGAAGTAGTCTTAGTTTCTATGGGCGCAAAGGGGATTCTGCTGGTGGCTAAGGGAGTTGAGTACGTTGCTATACCTCCTGAAGTAAAGGTGGAGAACACCATAGGCGCCGGCGACTCCGCTGTGGCCGGGTTCGTCTACGGCCTGGTCAACGGCAAAGACCTGAGAGAATCACTTGTTTTTGCTGCTGCCGCTGGCACGGCTACGACTTTGCGTTTGGGAACAGCACTTTCCCAGAAAGAGGATTTTCTCAATCTGGTTCCTCAGGTTCAGCTTAACGTTTTGCAGGGTGGTGCTTGATATGACCAAAGAGAAAATCCCTGTGCTTTTGGACGTTCCAGCAGAGATGCGCCAGAGGTTCAGAAAGAACTACGTCAAGATAACCAGGGGCTCCGAGAGGCTAATGCTCTTCGCAGGCGACCAGAAGGTGGAGCACTTAAACGACGACTTTTTCGGTCCGGGAATAGCACCTGAGGATAACGATCCTGAACATCTGTTCATGATAGCAAGCCGGGCCCGTATAGGCATCTATGCGACTCAGATGGGCCTGATCGCCAGGTACGGCTCTGATTACCCGGAAGTGCCCTACCTGGTGAAGCTGAACTCCAAGACCAACCTCGTGAAGACCTCAGAGGCAGATCCCAACAGCACCCAGTGGCTGGACGTCCAACAAGTCGATGACTTCCGAGAAGAGAGCGGCCTGAAAATCCTGGGAGTTGGATATACCGTCTATCTGGGAAGCGATCATGAGACGGAGATTCTGCACCAGGCTGCACAGCTTGTCTACGAAGCCCACCGGCTTGGATACGTTACCGTTCTTTGGATGTACCCCCGAGGCAGGGCTGTTAAAGACGAAAAAGATCCACACCTGATCGCCGGAGCTGCCGGTGTCGCTGCCGCCCTGGGAAGCGACTTTGCCAAGGTCAACTACCCCGAGAAGTCGGGGTATGAGTCAAGCCAGGTGTTCAAGGAGGCTGTGCAGGCTGCAGGTAGGACCAAGGTAGTTTGTGCAGGAGGAGCGAGTCTAGATGCGAAGTCCTTCCTGCAGCGGCTCCACGACCAGATTCACATCAGCGGAGCCTCAGGAAATGCCACGGGCAGGAACATCCACCAGAAGCCTCTGGACGAAGCTGTCAGGTTCTGCAACGCCATCTACGCCATAACCGTTGAGGACGCAAGCGTCGAAGTAGCCTTGAAGATATATAATTCAGAGATAAATTCAGAGAATTAACCTGAAGGAACAATATGCCCGAGATGATACTGCTCAGACACGGCCAGAGTCTGTGGAACCGGGAGGGAAGATTCACGGGCTGGACTGACATCGATCTTTCCGATGAGGGCAAGGAAGAGGCCAGGTACGCTGGCAGGTTGCTCAAAACCTGCGGATACTCCTTCGATATAGCCTACACATCTTTTCTCAAGCGTGCGATCAGGACTCTGTGGATAGTCCAGGAAGAGATGGACTTGATGTGGATCCCCGTCTTTCCCTCTTAGCGGCTTAATGAGAGGAACTACGGCGCTCTTCAGGGGTGCAGCAAGAAAGAGATCGAAAGGAGGTACGGAGCCCAAGCAGTCCACAGATGGCGCAGGGGTTACGTTGAGACGCCACCTGTCATAGATGAGGGAGATGAACGATACCCAGCCAAGGATCCTAGGTACGCGATGCTGAAAGGTAATATCCCCAGGGCTGAATCCCTCAAAGACACTCTGAACCGTTTGTTACCCCTCTGGCAGGAGAAGATAGCACCAGATCTGCTAGCCGGAAAAAAGGTCTTCATCTCGGCTCACGGAAACACAATCAGGGCTCTTGTCAAGCACATAGACGGCCTCTCAGACAAGGACATAGAGGATGTGGAAGTACCGACCGGGATTCCCTTGGTCTACCTGCTTGACGATGAGCTTAGTCCCAAGGCGCGCTTTTATCTCCAGGACGAGGATAGCCTGAAACGGCCCGCATGATAAGTACGCTAGACTTCCTCCGACCAATCTTTATAACGTTCCGATGATATTCAATGTCAGGGAGATAAATTGAGATGGCTTACTCTGTGGAGCTTATGTCAATCGGAAGAAAGGGTGAGATGGTCGACCGTTACAGCAGCAAGGTTCTCCACGAGGTAAAATCAGATGTATATGGGTGCTGTATCAAGCTATTAACGGGCAAACGTCCTGTAAAAGACCGCTGGGAGGAGAACTTCTATTTTGCTTCCCAGAGCATACGCTCTCATGGACGTCTCTATGTGGTAGAAGATTCATCGGAGGAAGAGAACACCGTCTACTACGATCCTCAGTCNNCCGGAAGTCCGAGTTGTATCAGATGACTGGTTCTACGCCCGGGTCTACGGAGATAACATCCTGGCTTACGGCTCGGAAAAGAACTTCTACATCAGAGCTGACCTGGCGACAATCTGGAAAGAGTTCGATGGACTTGTCAATGGCGCAGAGTTCGACGACAAAGGTCGTGCGGTTGTGGATTTGAGGCAGGTGATAGGAAAAGGAAGAATACTGCCTCTGACCACCCTTGACACATTGATAATTCTGAAGAGGGATCAGGATGACAAAGAGACTATCAAGAAGCTAGAAGCAGCCGATGCTCTGAAGATTCTGGAGGATAACGATTACTTCAACCCGCACTTCCTTGTAAAAAATGAAATCAAGCGAAATCTTCGCAGCAGTTTCTTTGACGCTCTGCTGTCCAGGACAAAGGTCTACCAGATCAACACCACCGGAACACCGGAGGAGAGCCAGAAGATGATAAAGGAAATAGCTGGTTTGAAATTCTGAATAAAATATTTTCCAGATGGCTATAACTAAGGCATTTGATCCACGCGGAGATGAGGCCGAAAATCTAAGGAAGATG
>PMNG01000055.1 GCA_003162615.1 Methanothrix sp.
CCAGCAAAAGTACTTATTCTTATGCGCAGTAATAGCTTATCATGGCAGGAGTTCTTGAGAAGATAAGATGGCCGCAAAAGAAGCTGGTTGTTGAGCATAGCTCTTCGGCTCCGAAGTTGGATCTAAGAGTTTTGGAACTCCAGGCCGCCAAGGAGATCCTGGCTGAGATCTTTGGTGTCAGGATCTCGGATGTGGAGGAGATGATACAGAATCGGTACGAAGAAGCGTACTATAGGTACAATAGCAACGAAGAAACAGAGCAGTGGCCGCGAGAGTTCTTGCTAGGAGAATAAGCGCCAATACCAATAACTGCCGCCCAGCCGCCTAGCCTTGAACTTCATATATCCTTTTCTATACTTTTATTTTGCCAGTTCCCGTCTTCCAGTAGGCGTTGTACGATAACTTGTGGCCTTCTTCGTTCTGCTTCTCGTCACAGGCAACCCAGCCCCATTTAACCGGAGCTCCCAAAGCCCTGACCAATCGACTCTCCGCCCTGACCCAATCCACATAGGTGAGATTTCCAGCCCTAATGCCATGGCGATCTCCTTTATGGATTGGCGGCCTTCCTCTTTGCTATCTGGAAGAAACGTCAGAACTGCCTCGTGGCTCATGGCATCCCTATCCGATCAGCCTGGTGCAACGATAATCCCCTCCAGCATACTTCGGAATTCCGTTATAAGAAGTCGTATTTACTAAAATATTGTATGGAGTAAATATTTAAACTTTATTTTGATAAAAATTAGAAGATTTCTACCTACATGCTTAAATGGCGGAAGGGATGTTGCCCGGACCATTAAGAAAGGAGGGTGGTGATGGTGGTGATCATGACGAGACCAATGGTCCAGCCGGTGGGCTGGCGTTAACAGAAAGCAGCGCTTTGAAAGAGTATACGATTTTGGTCGGACCAGTAACGATCTTTCATGAAACATGGCAGCCTTGGCTGAATCATTGTATCGACCGCAAAGCTATGGATGTTGGTTATCGAAGTTGGCTGTCACATTAGCCCATGCAGGAATTGGGATCTTACTTGTGTTGGATGAGATGTTCTCGGGCTATTAGATCAACGGTCAAATTTACGTTCATGGTCTTCATGTCGGTGCCGTCACGGTGACATTAACAGTTGCATAGACTAGCGGGATCACATTCGAATAGTCATTATTTGCAAGCTGGATGGAGAAGCTGTGCAGTCCGGGCGCAACGTTTTGCCATGTCCAGGATGTATCAGGCGTGCGAACAAATGTACCGACTCCTGTAGTCGCCACCATACCAGAAGATGTTGGAACCGGAACATCGATGAAGTAACGGAGGTGGCCTTCACCGCCAACATCCATTTGTCCAAGCTTGTTCACCAACTTAAAGTTCTTAACATCGACTGTAACTGTGATGTTGCCCGCAGGAATTATGGCCCCTTCAGTTGGGGACGTAATCGTTACAGAAGGCAGTCCACTTGTTTGAATCCCCGAAGTTGTTTGATTTTTCCCGGATTGGTTTGCTCGCCGTGATGTGGCCTGAGGTCCTGACGATGTAGTGGTTGATCCAATTTCGTATGCCTGTTGAGAGGGAGATGTGGTTACAGGTGTCGTTTGGAAAGCGCCCGCCTGAAAAGCACCCTCTGTAGGGGTATTCGATACGTCGATTAGCTGTGCAAAGGAACAGGATACTGAAAAGATAACCGCAAGCCAGAAAGCTAAATAACTCAACTTCAATGTCTCACCTGCATTTTACTATATAGTTTCATCAAAGTATTCTACATCAAACATATTTAAAATGCGCGGAGTTAACGATCTTCTCCTTAGATGCCCTGGCATGAGCTTGTCGGCTCCTGGAGACCTGCAGCAGAGCCTGGTTGTAGTATACGACGCTCTCGATAGCCAGAGCCAGGAACTGAGCATATCCTGTCATCAATCGGCATGAGGAGCTTAAACAACGAGCGACAGCTTATGACTCGATCTGGGGACAAACAAAACCGACGCCACGGGACGAGTGCCACTTTAGCGCTGACTTGTGAAGAATTAGGATGAAGAGTTGAAAAGGATGAATAAGAAGAAGAATGGGTCTTCGAAGTATTGGGCGCCTAGAGGATCTCAAGCGGATAGAGACGAAAACGCGGGAGATTTACAGGAGTTACAGGAGGTATATAGATGAGCTGGATGCCACCGACGTAAAGAGTTGGCCATCAACCGCAGGGTTAGCAGACTAAACTATTCCCGCAGGTGTGCCGAGGCTTCGGCAATATAGCTCATAGGAAAGAAGGACTTCCCGGGTCTCTCCTGCCTTAACGGCACTTGCGGATGTCTGGAAGGTGAGACTCTCTGTGGTGGAAGGTGCGTTGATACAAGCTTCGATCAAAATAACTGTGGCAAATGTGGGGACTCATGTCCGGGAGGCCAATTCTGCAGCAATGGCGGCTGTGCGTGTGCGACAGGTAATCTCCTCTGCAACGGCACATGCATTGATAGAAACTTCGACGACAACAACTGTGGGAAATGCGGAAATGCTTGTGCTTCGGGCACAACATGTTCCTCAGGAGCTTGCGTTCCTTACTCGGGATAATTTCAACATCTTGCCATGATCGTATTAAATGATATGCATAGAAAGACCAGAAAATCTTGGAATTAGGATTGACAGATCAATCCTAATTCATTCTTCTTTTTAAAGCATTAAGCCGAGGGATATGAAATCGATTGTTACACCCTCGACTCTGCTAAATTTGCTTGTCTATTTGCTAGGGCAACCGTTTATGATAAAGACATTGATCGTAACCCCGGAAGTGCGGTTGCGCTGTGTCATATTCAAGATTCTATCCAAGTATCTTAGCGTTGCATCAGTCTCCGAACCTGAGCTAATCATCGCCTGTTTGGAGCTTGGCACCGATGGAGCGACGAGCGACTGAGGTTGTGCTGTGATGTTGACGTGGCTCAGGTCAAGTTTGGGCTCCGCTTTCTTAAGGATTAATGCAAATTCAGACTCTGATTTGTATCCTATTTGAGTCTCAATTAGGGTCCCATTCTTGAAGATCATCAGAGTTGGGTATGCTGTGATATTGTATTTATTACTAGTTTCGTTATTCTTTTCTGCGTTGATTAGGCCGAATGCCACTTGGCCTTTCAGATCAGCCGAAAGCCCTGAGACTGTGCCATTCATTCTCTTACAGAAGCCGCACCAATCTGCATAACCCATTAAGACGAAGAAGGAATATTTATTAAGAGCGAACTGCAGGTTGCTGTCGTTTACAAGCATCGGCAAAACCGGTCGAGCCGCGCCTAGGCTAGTCAGTGCGATCTCTCCTGACGGAGCTGTTACTTGAGGCGAAACGACCAAATTAACGTGGCTGACGTCCAGACCGGGTTTTGATTTCTTGAGCAAATCCACAAGTTCCAACTTCGACCGGAACCCTATCTGTTTGTCAACAAGCGTTCCATTCTTGAATATCAAAAGCGTTGGATACCCAGTAATTTTGTACTTATTCTTTGTCACGTTATTCTCTTTAACGTTAATCCGACCGATAGCCACCTGAGCGTTCAGCTCGCCTGACAGCTCGGTAAGGGTTGAATTCGCAACCGTGCACGGTCCACACTGTGGAACATAACAATCAAGGACAACCAAAGGAAATTCGTTCAGTGCGCCGTTAACAGTGCTGTCGTTCAACTCCGAAATGCGGATTGAGTTACCAGAATCAGCAACGACTATGGAGACTGTGCTAAGAAGAGGCAATATCAGAATTATCGCAAGACACATTGAGATCCGATCTGGAGACATTTCTATCCTTCCTTTATGATACCTGTAGAACCATTAGCTAGTACAAGCTATTAAAGATATTGGGCAAAGTAATGTTTGTCGAGGGACGGTAAGAAGTGTGAAAAGAGATCTNNACATATTTGTAATATCTTGGAACGTATCCTTGATCCTTTTACACTCAACTTCTGCTCTTCCGGCAAGCTTAAGGCACCTTCATGAGTACTAAAGCCTCAGCCTAAAAGTAAAGCCCTGACAGGGGATGCTTCCGCTCCTTTCATCTTCAGTGGAGGGCAAAGGAGGGTATAATCTCCGGAAGGCACTTCCTTAAGGTTGATTCCTTCGAGGATCAGAATTCCTTCCTTCAACAGCTTGCGGTGCACAGGAGCCATGTCGTCTCTATAGCGATCGATAGATATGTAGTCGATTCCAATCAACCCAGCCCCCAGATTCAAGCACATGTCTGCCGCCCCTTCCGACATGTACACAAACTTCTCCGAGAATAAACCGCTTCTGGATAAACCACTCATGGAGTTTGTCGTCTTGAAGAGCAGGGCATCGCCCCTTTCCGTCTTCAATCCGTCAAGAGAATCGGGCTTGATCGATTCTACGTCTTCGACATGAATCACATGGGCAGGAAGTACAAAGTTCTCAGGTGGATACAGGTCAATCGTCTTCGCCCTTTCCAGAAAATGGGCTGGTGCATCTATATGAGTTCCAGAATGGGCACTGAGTGTCAGTGTAGAAAGGTTGTAGGCAGCTCCGTTTGAGATCGATGAGACCTCCTCTCTAGTGTAAGGATCATCTCCCGGGTAATCGATATTCTCCAATCCCAGGAGTACGCTTATATCGTAAACTCTCTTGAATCTCATATTTATCCGATCAGTCTATTAGCCACTGCAACCAGCATCAAAATCATCGATCAAGATGCAGGATTATAGGATACCTTCTACGAACTCTTCATCGGCCAAGTCTGCGTTTCATAACCGAAAGGTGAAACGAACCGGCTTTCAGCCCATGCTCGCTCCGCCTGCTCCCATTGTTCCGTCTCCGACAAAACCAACTCCCAGAGACTCCGGTACGTATCCTGACATGGAATGAACATCAACGTACTTTGGATTCCCTAGCTGCTTAGGCTGGGTCTGGCCAGAAGCGGAAACGTCAGAAGGTATGGATGCAGAAACCGGTGCATTGGTCGATGGGGATGCCAGGTTGGTCGATTTTGCTGGCGAATAACCTGACAGGTCACTGTTAATCAGAACGGCCTTGAACATGCCGCGGTCGACGTTCCCTAGATCGTCCGACTTCACAAAAGTGCCGGAGATGGATTCATTCTGAAATGTGCCTATAAACCTGGTCGAAGTCAGTGAGTTATTTTCAATCGCTGTCGTGACAAGCTCTAAGCGTGCCCCGGAGACCGAGCCCAGAACGACTGCATTCCAACCGGAGGCCTCTGATTTACATGAGCCGAACAGATCATCACCATTCTGGTGCAGGACCATTGCGACTTGCTCGGTGCCTTTCAGATTGATCGACCATATTCCTTGGATCTCTGCTGCCTTTTCTGCTGGGGATTGGCCGTACAGGACTGAATCGGACGTTGCAGAACTCATCAAGGCAGAATCCTGTGAGTGAGAGCTGTCATTCTGACCGGCTTCTTTCGTGGTGTTCTGGCAAAGTGAGAGCCCGGCAAATAATATGAAAGCCAATATAAAGATGAGTATTCTAAATTCATAACTCCATGATTTTGTCATTAGCATCGTACCCCATCTCGACAAGTAAGTACTTGCTTTGGCAATGCCAGTTAATAAGCTTTTGATCACAAAGAACCTCGATCTCAAGGGAGCTTTTTTCAATCACCTTAACGACACAGCGATAGAATAGGCGCTTCAAGCGTGAATCGTCAAACTCTTTCAGACTTCCGCCATTTAGAGATCCTGATGATAAGAATATATGGAATTGAGCCAATAATACAGAATCCTATGAGACTTTTGGAGATATACATGGAGCAAAGATGCATCGAGCAGGGCGATCTTCACCGGCAGGAGCTCGTGGCCCTCGAACTGGATATCCGAAGGGAGATCCTCGATTCCATCGGTTTCGAGCTGAGAAGGATGAGAGAGATCGGAGAGGAGTTGGGACTGAATGACAAAGAGCTTGTAGACCACCTCTCTCTTTTGAAGAAGGCTTTGCTTGTTGAGCAAGAGGGGGATAGCTACAGCTTGACTCCAAAGTGCCTAGCCTACCTGGACGAAGCCAAGGGTTACGAGTGGCGAAGGTAACCATTTGCGCAGTAGCGATCCGGTCATTAAGGTTCTCTGGTCAATATGTCAATAGACAAACTCTAAATAGCCCTTGTCGAATCCAACCCTCGTGAAAAACCTCGGCACCATTGACAGGCTCGTCAGGGCATTCTTAGCAGAGCTCTGTATCCTGATCGCCTTTTTCTGGGTGGGAAGAGCATGGCAGATGGTGCTTTACCTTCTGGCAGTTGTCATGGTTTTCCAGGCTGCCACTGGAGTATGCGGGTTCTACAACCTAATAGGGCGTAATACCTGTGAGAGGATCAAGCGAAAGGACAAAAAATTGGTAGTGGTCACAGCTGTGCTTATTGTTCTCGTGGCAGGAGCAGGAAGCTTCTCCAGCGCGATAATGACCAAGAACATCCTAAAGGGGGACCTAGCCTCCATCGAAGTCCCCTACAACCTCACTCTTCTAAGCACCGAGCAGGATCTAAGGAATGAATCCATTAGTCAGTATGAGATGCTGAACACATCGCTAGGGGCCTTTAATAAAAAATACTCGGACTACGAGCCGTTTGCTGTAAAGTTCGATGAAAAGTTCCAGGGAGATATGACGAACGTATCCACTATAGTCAAAGCATCGAGGCAAGATATTTTTACTGGCTTGCTATCAGATGCGCATGCCCGCCTGGCCGTAGGTAAGTCGTTACTGCAAAGCATTAAGAAGCGTGATAGCCTAGGATAGCCCATTATTGAGGTCTAAATTTGGATCGTTTCAGATATTCTTATAAATACCGATACTTCTTATATATCGCTCAGCAATCGTCTGTGATCATGTCTGCGATTATGATTGAGGAAGAACAGTGAACCGAATTTTTCTCGTCACAGTGCTGATGGTCCTGGTGGTACTGGTGGGTGCCGTGGAGGCTTCTGTGTCGCACGTCTCAGAGCAGTGCGGCAGATGGACAGTAAGCTTCGACTGGTCAGATGCTGATGGCTACTCGAAGAGCGTTTCGCAGGCGGATAACGAAGATAACAAAGTAAAAATCTACACCGATACGCTGACGCTTAAATCGGATGATAATCCCCTGAAAACGATTAAGATAAGCATTATGAAGTATGCAAAATGGAATTCAAGCCTTTCAAAACTGTCGAATTTAATGAATCTTGCCAACAGCACGCTGATCAAATCTGGTTCGTGTAAGGACATCCGGGTTAGTATCGGAGAAATTGACGGAAAAACCGGAGTTGTCGGCAGTGGGTTGGGGTGCAATAGCGGCAAAATATTGCATGATGCAGTTTATTGCGTTGATAGTTCAAGCCCGGCTATACCGCCTAGCACTTTAGCGATAATCCTTTCAAGTTATGATCAGGATTCTACAGATCGCCTGGTAAATTCTGTACACGTAGAGTAGGTACAACATTTGAATCTAGGACGTCTGAATCTAAAATCCTCATCCATAGATTTTGTATCGAATGGCAAAGTTAAATGTAACTTATATCTGAGTTGGATCTGTCTTATCATTGCATGAGATTGCGGAGGGATCTGAATTTTGAGGAAAGAATTATGTCTCCTCCAGCTCTGCCAGTCTCTCCAGCGCTCTAGGCATCCACTCTTTCTGCGTTTTGTTGTTCGCTGCTACCTTCAAATATCTCCGCCATGAATCGGCGGCTGCCTTCTTATTCCCTCTCGACCCTTCAGCCACTGCTTTGTTGAACCACGCCTCGGCGTACTTGGGATACAGCCTAACGGCTTCGTCAAAGGACACTATCGCTTCATCCCACTGACCTAGGCGGTCCTGGCAGATGCCTTTGTTGTACCAGTAGAATGCGTGGTTGGGATCGATCTTTATAGCTTCCTCTATGCATTTTATGGCATCTTCATAGCGACTTAAGGAAAGAAGACATATGCCTTTGTTATTCCAGGCCTTTACATTCATAGGGTCAAGTTCGACTGCTCTTCCAAAACAGTCGATAGCTTCCTCAAAGCTGCCCTCTGCCATCAGTGCAACTCCTTTGTTGTACCAAGTCTTCGGGTCGCTAGGATCCTCATAGCCATTGGAAGGTTTTCCCAAACCAAAACCCAACAAGTCTTTAAGACCTTTCATCTTCAATCCGCCGATCTATGGTTCCTCTAGCAGATAAATGTTTCACATATCCGTTCATCTCAACTCTTATTGATTCGAGAGCTTCCGTCTCAATTTGACAGAAACATTCGAGAAGAACTGGAATCAAAGACCGAAAAGGATATTTAGGTTAGAATAGATTATAGGTTAAAGGAAATATTCGAATAGATGAGAATCTTAATTTTAATATCTAAATTGAGGAGATAAAAAATGCCGGAGTTTGTAAGCCCTTTTAGCGGCAAGGTGGCAGACCGCCAGCTAACACTAGGAGAACTGATTCGGGCCCTGCGCTTGGACCTTGCCGCGGAGCATGAAGCAGTCCACCTTTATCTGTCCCACGCCGAGTCCACGGATCATCCTCTTGCGAAGAAAGTGCTCATGGATATCGCCGATGAGGAGCGGGTCCACGCTGGTGAGTTCGCTCGCCTCATAAGCATCCTGACAGGAGACGAGGATGCTTTCCTGGCAGAAGGAGCCCAAGAAGTTGACCAGATGGCAAGCGATCTTTCCAAGACAAAAGTAGACGCTTCAACAACCGTGGACAAAGAATCAACAATAGGATCGCTGAAGGAGTAATTTGGTGGTAGTTATGGATAACAAATACTTAGGGCGGGAAGATGCACCCGTTGGAGAAGAGATCTGGAAGGTCCTGGACGCAACTATGACCGAAGCAGCCAAGAGCGTTCTGGCTGGCCGTCGTCTGCTTTATGTAGAAGGACCGTTTGGCCTAGGGCTTAAAGGTGTGCCTTTGCAGGACGTCAAAGGAGAAAGTGGCCTTGTGACAAGCTCCTTTGTGCCTGTCAGTTTGATCCAGAAGAGCTTTGTCCTGAGCAAGCGCGATATTGCGGCGAGCGAGCAGGAAGGGCTGCCTTTTAACACCGCCCCAGTGGCGGCCGCTGCCTTAGATTGTGCCCTGCTCGAGGACAAGATAGTTTTCCAAGGCGCCCAGGGGTCACAAGGCCTTCTGACAGCCTCGGGAGCGAGTGAGCTAAAGCTTTCCACCTGGAAAGAGGTAGGAAAGGCTGCTGATGAGACCATAAGTGCCTTGACCATGCTGGACAATGCCGGATTCCACGGTCCTTACAGCCTGGCTTTGTCGCCCGGTCGCTACAACCTTCTTCTCCGCCGCTATCCTCAGGGAGGCACTGAGCTGGAGCAGATCAAATCGATGACAGATGGTGTCTTCAAGGCACCCGTCCTTGATAGCGGTGGGTTGCTCATAGCGTCAGGAAGACAGTTCGCAGCCATAACCCTTGGCCAGGACATGTCTGTAGGATATATCGGCCCAGCGGGTGAGGACCTGGAGTTCTCCATCTCCGAGAGCTTGGCCCTGCTGATCCGCCAGCCAAAGGCCATATGCGCGCTCAGATGAGAGCATTTGGCAGTTGCGGGTAATTGCGACGAAGGCGTATTCATCAACAAGCCCTTTAGGAAGGGCGATCTGAACGGCTTTGTTTAGGTTTAGAAGTGTTAGAGCGGCCGCACATGGCCGCGCATTTTCAATTTATTATTTTCGTTCCAGGACAAGAACATCTTTCTGCGAGCAAATTCAAACGGCAGCAGTACACCCTGCAACAAGCAACGAGCTATCACTATAAATAAATACGCCAGCGTTGTTTTGTAGTTCACTCATTATGATCCTGAGAATAATCGCTGTCGGCAAACTTAAGGAAAAATATTGGCAGACGGGAGTAGAAGAATATGCAAACAGGCTCCGGCCTTATGTTCGCCTAGAGATTGTAGAGGTTCCCGAAGCGAGAACGCCAGAGGGAGCCAGGCGTGCTGAGATGGATGGGGTGATGGATCAGGAGGCAAAGACGATTTTAGAGAGGCTGAACAAGACCGAAACCCTGACGATCGCCCTCGACAGAAAGGGCAAATCTCTCGACTCCGAGGAGCTGGCAAAGTTTTTGGAGTTGCAGATCCTGGATGGCCGCAAGGAGATAACATGGATCATCGGTGGCCCGTTGGGACTTGCTCCTTCTGTGATAGAACATGCCGATTTAGTCCTATCCTTTTCTAAACTGACCTTCCCACACCTGATGATGCGCTTGATCCTTCTAGAACAGATTTATCGCAGCTTCAGGATAATACACCACGAGCCGTACCACAGATGAGGAGAGAAGGATTGCGCGTTTATTTTTAAGACACTCTCGTAACTCCAACATGCATCAAAAAACTGTGCAGACCTAAACACCTTCCGTGATAATCGAGATTTCCGCGATTTAGGCTGGCAATTCAATTTTGGAAGTGAGCACAGACCTCAATCAACTTAAATCATACACGATCAACAAAAAATTTATAAACTATAGTGTATCAATATTAAAATACAGTTTTGAATATGGAGGGTAAACATGAATAATCCCAAATCGATGGTTACAGAAGAGGCAGACGTAGCAAGGAACATCAAAGATCTGCCAGAGAAGGCCGTAGATTATATAAAATCAGGGTTGGCTAGTGTGGATAAGGCATTAGATCTCTCCAAACCTGCTCAAAATATTAAGTCAATCATCTCCCAACAGATTCACGGTTCTGAGCGGAGCACTAGTACTGTGCCGCTCGAATGTGGTAAAGTCAGGCACTACGAGCTGTATGTAACAGACGGCTACATCAACATCTCTTCTGGCACATGGCCTCAGGCTGATGACAGCACGTCCATTCCGGGATGGAGTAAACCGATTTACATTTGGGGTTTCACAGATATAGATCCCAACATTTCAGGCAATCGTGTGAAGGTACCATCGGGATCGGTTGCACCAACAGGCAACACCGTGGGCAACGCCAAGTTTCCTGGTCCTTTTCTCGAGGCAGTAACGGAAGAATATGTGTATATTACCGTACACAATAGTGGCTTATTCCAGAAGCTGCAGAAGATCCAGGAAGACTTTTCTCTTCATCTTCACGGCATACAAGCGCAGGCTCCCTACGATGGTTTCCCGGAGACATCAGGTGGATACGGAGAGAAACTCAGATACTTCTGGATGGAGGACTGGTATCTAGAAAAGGGCAGCACAACCAAGGAGAGGGATGATTGGTGGAACGCGCTCGATGGAAAAGAGCAGCAGGAAATCCTGAGGGCGAAACCACCGCTCATCCGGCCCAACCAGCTCAATCAGAACGGTAAAATTTACAGCCTTAAGAACACCAAAAATCATCCCAAGGGAATCGGAAAAAGGCTTCCTTACGGAACTTCTGAAGACTGGAGCCAGTTCACCTATTATTTCCGGCCCAATCGACCCGGAACCTTTGCGTATCTCTGCAATGCATCTGCACCTGAGCACGTACAAATGGGATTGTGCGGTGCTCTGATAGTCAGGCCGAATGATGGCAGCAGGTCCGTCTACGGACTCAACACCAACACCGACTACGATAAGGAGTACACTTTCATTCTCAGTGAATTTGATTCAAGGTGGCACAGCCTCATCGAAGGCGACGCTGCCTTTGCCAAACACAGTCCTGCAAATTGGAGTCCAGATCTGTGGTTTATCAATGGCAGGACCTTTCCCGAGACTGTCAATCCCTTTGCCTGGAACAACGCCCAAGGCGGCATCGATGCTGAGCCGCGTTATAATACTTACGTAAAGGCAAAACCCAACCAGAAATCCTGATCAGATACATTAACGCTGGATACCAGGATCATTCTATCCATCAGCATGGGTGGAGCATGCGGATAGTAGGCAGCGACGGATATCCTTGGGAATCACAGATGAAAAAGTCCATCATATCAATAGGCTCGGGGGAGTCCTATGAGGTTATCATAGTCGCAAACCCAGTCTACGGGGCAACCGATGATGCGGGCTCGCCTCTCTCAATCCCTGCGCCGGCTCCAGTAAGCCGAGGAACAATGAAGTGGAGGCAGATCTTCCCAATCCACAACAACGATGAATTCAAGAACATTACCAACGGAATTTACCCCGGAGGAATGATGACATTAATGGAAGCCTCCGAGGTTCCCAACGCGAGCAAGCCCAGTTGGATGAATCCATATACGGAGCAGGTTGAAGAGACGCCCTAAGTAGGGAGAGTCACGACAACCAACTGGCGGGTGCATGAGGTCGTCGAAGGATGGCTGCCTGCCTCTGCGGTCTTTCAGCCATTTTTCGCAGACCTGGTAGCCGCCCACACGGAACTCCCATACCTCCGCTGGTACGGCCTCGAAATACTGCGTCTTGTTGATGTAGACATAGCCCGGCTTGCCCTTCTCGTAGACTGCAAACTTGGGAAATCCCTTCTCCACGAAGTTGTCTCCCGAGATGGTATAGCAGGTGAAATCTGTAATGGACTTTTTATCAATTCTCCGTTAAGCTAGAGCAACTGCAAAAGATTGATGTGCTGGAGAGGATGTACCATAGCGGAAAGGTGGGATCTATGAACCAGGCAGAGGCCATCGAGATGGCGTTGGATCACTTCGCAAAGCTGCTAGAGGAGCAGCTCAAGCGCGTGGATCAGATGAAGGCGGGAGAGGACTGGGCGGATTACAGCAAGATCAAGCCAATAGTGGTCGGCGTCGTGGGCGGTGACGGCATCGGCCCCTACATCACCAAAGAGGCAGTGCGAGTCCTGGAATATGTTCTGCAAAAGGAGATAGCAGAGGGCAAGGTGCAGCTCAAGGATATCAAAGGCCTGACCATCGAGGAGAGGGCCAAAGCCATGAAAGCCCTGCCCGAAGACGTTCTTGCCGCACTTAAGGAATGCCACGTGATTCTCAAAGGCCCCCTGACTACTCCCAAGAAGGGCGACCCCTGGCCCAACCTTGAGAGCGCTAACGTCTCCATGCGCAGGGAGCTGGATCTCTTCGCAAACGTCCGGCCTGTGAAAGTACCGGAGCAGGGAATAGACTGGATCTTCTATAGGGAGAACACCGAAGGCGAGTATGTCCTGGGCAGCAAAGGCTTCAACGTGACCGAAGACCTCGCGGTGGACTTCAAAATCATAACCACACAGGGTGCAGAGCGGATCGTGCGCCTTGCTTTTGAGTACGCCAAAAAGAACGGCATCAAAAGAGTCTCCGCTGTCACCAAGGCCAACGTGATCAAGACCACCGACGGCAAGTTCCTGGAGACGGCCCGACGCGTTGCAAAGGACTACCCTGACATCCAGTTCGACGACTGGTTCGTTGACATCATGGCAGCCAAGCTCGTGGACGAGAAGCGCAGAAAGGACTTCAAGGTTATAGTCCTGCCAAACCTCTACGGCGACATCCTCACAGACGAGGCTGCGGAGTTCCAGGGCGGCGTCGGGACAGCCGGAAGCGCAAACATAGGCAAGAGATACGCCATGTTCGAGGCCATCCACGGCTCGGCCCCCAGAATGGTCCAGGAAGGAAGGGCACCCTATGCCGATCCGTCCAGTATCATGAGGGCCGCAGTCATGCTCTTGAGGCACATCGGCTTTGTGGATCAAGCCCAGAAGTATGAGATGGCCCTGGATGTCTGCGGCCAGTTCGAGAAGAAGGTAGCCCTGACAGGTCGTTCAGACGGTGCGACTGGAGCCAAGTTCGCCGATTATGTCATGGAGACCATCCGGTCCCCAGACCTGGAAAAGAAGTGGAGGAGCTACCAGCGAGGATAAGCATTTAATTAGATAAACCAACTTAAATACGTGGTAAATCTCGCACAATCCTTTTTAAAGCTGAACCGGGACGACTTAGCCATCCTGGCGAGCATCGAGACGGGGATGCGGACTCACGAGTGGGTTCCTCTAGCGGAAGTGGCCAGCATCTCCGGCATGCCTCCCGATAAGGCAGAGTACAGACTTCGCTTTCTATCGGACCTAAGGCTGGTTTCAATGGAGACTCGACACTACCTCGGCTACCGGATGGACTTCGAAGCCTATGACATCCTGGCCCTCTCCGATCTGGCGGACCGCAAGGTCGTGACAAGCATCGGTGACCGGATCGGTGTTGGGAAGGAGTCTATAGTCCACGAGGCCCTGGGAGTCAGCCCGTTAGCAATAAAGTTTCACCGCGAAGGCAGAACCAGCTTCAAGCACGTACGCAGGGTCAGAGAACACCTAAAGGACGGCTCCAGGTGCGCTTGGATTCACGCAGCTAGGCGAGCCGCTCGCTACGAGTTCAGCGTCATGACAAGCCTATATCCTCAAGTCTCCATCCCGAGACCAGTAGCACTGAGCAGGCACGCTATTGCTATGGAACTGATCTACGGAAGCCAGCTCAACCAGATAACTCTGTCTAACCCTCAGGAATGCCTGGGGATAATACTGGATGAGGTAAAGGCTGCTTTGAGCTTGGGAATAATTCATGCCGACTTAAGCGAATACAACATAATAGTGCGAGGCGAAGAGATCAAGATCATTGACTGGCCCCAAGCTGTCAAGACCGACCATCCCAATGCCTCAGAGCTTATGGAAAGAGATCTGAACAACATCCTCAGGTTCTTTGNNGGAACAGCGACGCCGGAGGTGAACTGAGCTGGTCATCTTCGGAGTGGACATCGCCAGCGGTTCGCCCAACAGCCGCCGTCCTCCAAGTTATGCGCTTTTCATCTTGGACGGCGACAGCACGGCAACGTATCCAATGATCAGCAGGCATAAGCTGATTCGCATGATCAGGGAACGGCAGCCCGATATGGTTGCAATGGACAACGTCCACGAGCTGGCCTCGGAGAAGGCCGAGCTAGTCCAAATGCTCCGCCGCCTCCCGGCCTCTACCAGATTGGTCCAGGTCACGGGAGGAGACAAGCCTGAGGCTCTGACCAGGCTGGCCAGATGGAACGGGATCTCCTTTAACAGGCTCAACCCCCTGGAAGAGGCTGAGGTCTGCGCTCGCCTGGCAGCCCGAGGCGTAGGTGCTGTTCTATCGGCTTTCGAAGATCGAACCTGGATTAAGGTAAGCAGGCGCCGGTCTCCCGGCCGGGGAGGCTGGAGCCAGAACCGTTACTCTCGGAAGATTCATGGAGCTGTCAAGGGCCTGGCCAGAGAGGTGGAAAAGCAGCTTCGGGAGTCGGGCCTGGACTTCACCAGTCGAGCCGTCGAGGGGTTAGGCGGATTCACCAGGGCCGAGTTCGTTGTGGACTCGCCACGAGAGAACATCCACATCAATCCCGGTTACTACTGCGATGCTCAGGTGAGAATTGCGGGAATAGAGCGGCCAAAGCTCCAGTTCAAGCCCCTGCTGCAAAGGAGAGGATACATAATCGTTGGCCTGGACCCTGGGACAACCACGGGCATCGCCGCCCTGAACCTGCATGGCGACTTGGTAGATCTGGTTAGCGCCAAGGAGATGTCATCCTCGGACGTCATCGAATGGATAGCAGCCCGAGGGAGGCCATTGATAGTGGCCACAGATGTGTTTCCAACACCCGGAGCCGTGGAGAAGGTGAAAAGATCCTTCAATGCCGTCCTCTACTCGCCGGGTATGGACGTGCCTGCTGAGGAAAAGATTTCCCTAGCTAAGGTGTTTGGCTACAAAAACGACCACGAGCGCGATGCTCTGGCAGCTTCCTCTAGTGCATTCAAGAAATACAAGAACAAGTTCATGCAGGTGGACAAGAAGGTCCCTACTGAGATCGATCCGGATGAAGTGAAGGCCCTGGTAGTGAAGGGCTACTCCATTGAGAACGCCATATCCGAGTTAGCAGAAAAGCCCGTGCCCCTGGAGAAGGAGGAGCCACGGGCAGAAGTTGCCGAAGTGGAAGCTCCCGGCGTCGAGGCTCTAAGAGTCCAAAGTCAACAGCTATCAGAGCAGATCAGGACCTTGCGATCCTACGTTGACGATCTAAAGGCTGAGCTGATCGAGAAGGACGATGCTCTAGCCGGAACCAGAGCCAAAATGGAGAGGCTGAAGGACAAATCCTCTCGGGAAGTCAAACGCGACCACGAGATAAAGATCAGGGACAAGGAGATCGAGCGCCTGCGCGGTATCCTGCGCTCGGAGAGGAAGTACATCAAGAAGCTGAAGCATGACCTGGGCCACAAGAAGAAGGCGGAAAATATCGAGGAGATAAAAGGCTTCCGGAGGCTAAAGACGGTGGAGGCCTTCTCCAAGGAGAAGATAATGGCTGCTTCGGAGCGGTGGGGCATCGAAAAAGGGGATATGGTTTTAATAGCGGATGCTAGCGGTGGCGGGCCCAACACCGCAGACCTGCTCATCAATCGGGAAATTGAGGCATTAATCGTTGGGAGCGAGATGTCCCCAGCCATCCTGGAACATTTTAATGACAGGGGATTGCCGGTATTCTCTGCCAATGAGGTTCAAATTCAGAGGATAGACGGCATAGCCTTTGTGAATCCCGACGAGGTCGTGGCAGCTAGGGCTAGATGGGCCGAACGGATGAAAACCCGCCAGGCGGAAGCTAAGGCGGAGTGGTTGGAGTCCATGATCCAGGAGTACCGGGTGGAGAGAAAGAAGGAGGAGCGCAAGAAGCTCAAGCAGGTCTAGAGGTTTGCTCTGCCAGCCAGGCACTCGTATATGCCTATACAACTGCCCATTATCATTATTGCTTTCTTCCTTCGTTCATTACATTTTTAACCTTGAAAATGAATGATAATAGCATGTCAACTGCCTCATTGCTGGTTGAGATAAATCCTAAGGTTAGGGATCACTTGGATCATCTCAAGCTCCATCCAGAAGAGAGTTACAGCGATGTTATTGACCGCCTGGCCAGCATTGCTCTCGACGAAGAGCCTTTAGATCCGGAAACTCAAGAGAAGATTGCTCAGGCTTTGAAAGATCTCAAAGAGGGCAGATCTTTTACCAGCCAGGAGATTAGCAAGATGCTGGATTGCTTCCATCTAAGCTACGATTTTGTGCCAAGTCTCTTTCTCCCTGAATCGCGGTCGAGATTCGTTTCCATGAAATGGACTCCTTCTGAGAGAGCGTCCGTTCCGGTTGGAGAGCATGAAGGCCAGACAGCCGAGCACAAGAGTGGCTGAAGAAAAATCTTCTGTAGGAGTTTAGGCAGGGCGCAGAAAAAAGATGCGGCCATGATAGGATAGATTATTTAATACCCCTCTTCCGAGGGCGTTTAATTGATCCCAAAAAAGATTTTCGATACACAATTATTAATCCATTTTATAGCCTTAATTTCCAATTAATTTAAGGGCAGTATCTGTTTAAGTTTTTAATCAAAATTAGACGAATTAATGTCATTTTAAGCTAATCCAACTGGGTTCTGCAATGGGCAGAAGATAATTTTATATTTATTTATCTATTATTTGTATTAGCGTCTTGAATTACATTAATCTGCGTATTTTTAAGTAAATTTGGAAACTAGGACTGCCCCTAAACTTATTTG
>PMNG01000175.1 GCA_003162615.1 Methanothrix sp.
CAGAAAATTCGTTACACTGCCATAAATAAAGTCAGTAAGGGTACAATTGAAGACAACAAAGTATACAGTAATGCTTTAGATAATATCGAGATCGATAAAGGAAGCAGTCCTGAATTGCGTAGTAACAAAATTTTTGATGGAGCAAATGGTATTTATATCCATGGCAATAGTCAGCCTTTGATAGAAGAAAATGATGTATTCAATAATGCCAAAGCAGGTGTTAAGATTAGATTAGGCAGCCCCATTCTACGCCGCAACCAGATTCACGACGATAAAGGAGTTGGCATTTACATATTAGATCAAGGAAAAAGTATCATTGAGGATAATGATATTTTCGGTAATTCACGGGCTGGTGTTGCAATAGAAGGTGGGGAGCCTGTGCTGCGTGGCAATCGCATCAATAAAAATGGCTTTCAAGCTGTCAGTATTCGCAATAACGGTGCTGGAACCATTGAAGATAACGATCTGAGGGATAACAAGAAAGGGCCTTGGGATGTTTCCGAGAGCAACAAATTTAGCCTCATAACATCAAGAAACTTGGAATGACCAGAATTTAATGACTTTAGGCCAACCCATATATCCTGTTTGTCGCTAGTAAGCGCTATAGAGCAGTGCAATGATTTTCCTTGAGCAGTCCCTTTTCTTTCAGCAATTCCTCAACAATCGCTCTAACCTGTCCTTCTTCTAAGCTCCTCTCCGAGATTGCTTTTACTTCGGCATACTCTTCGGCATCTAAGACCTCAAATATATTCAGAGGATCCTGAAATATGGGTTTCTCTCCATGTTCGATCCTTGATAAAGCCAGCGTCAGAATATCTCTAAGCCCTTTCTTACCATAGAAATACGCCTCGAGTGCCAAGTTCGTCCTCTCAGTCATGCCCGCCTGAAGGAGCTCGTCCCTATTTTCACTAATGTACTCCAAGGCCATCGTTAATATCCTATGCAGCCGATGTTCTACGGTTCCCTCATGCTTAAATGCTTCAGCAGATCCATAGGGATTTCTAAGTAGAATTAGGACCTCATTGCTGCGATTATTTCCGACATTCCGCCAAACAGCTATTTTCTCCGGATCTAGTTCCGTTTGTGCAGCGGCAGCATACTGCAGCTCTTTAGAATCTATGAATCCTCTTGCAAAGATATAAATTTTTTCTGCCTTTCTTGGCTCACATCCAAAGAGCCTCCCATTGGTCAACGCATCCTTCACGAGGCCTTCCACAGGATTCCCGTTCTTTCCTCTGGTATAGCAAGGTACGAGAATTGGAGGCGTGTTCAAGTTTTCTAAGAAAAGCTCTCTCACAGCTAGGCTGCCCGGGTCCTCGCCTGGGAAATGACGTTCCGCCAGCATGGGTTTCATTGACTGGTAGATAAACTTATCCATGAAGGGATAGTTCCCTCCAAATCGTTGTTTCAGAATCTGATTATCAACGATAATGAGACCATCAATTCCTTTACCACGTGGCTCGACTAGGAGGTCGTGCATAGATATCACGGCACTTAGATCTCTCTTGGATTCCTCAGTATTTTGTTGAAAATCCTTACCATTTTCGGTTAACACGCCTAAAACAAATACGGGATAGGCGCTTCTTTCACTCCTGATATAACTCGTGATGGGGTTAATGAAGCCTGTTCCAGTTCCCCCTCCTAAAGAGATCACAAACAGGATTCCATCACATAGGCCATGGCTATTCCTACCATCATTGGTTCCTGCTAATGTGGTGTATGGACGGATATTGGCCCAAGTCCCTCTCAATATTGGATTATCGAAACTAGTTTCCTCTATAGCAGTCTCCTGAATTTCCCTATCAATATCGAAGATCTCAAAGATCGCCTTGAGAAATTCTGCCTGCCTAAAGAATCCCTGCTTTTTGAGGTCATATCCGTACTTCATTTGGAGGAGTCGTGATGTTCGAGACTCAGACGGCAGTGCATCGTGGGGTATGAAGTAGAATGGCTGATAGGTGTCTAGTCGTGTGTCGAGAGCCTTGAAAAATGTCTGAGTACTTGTCTCTTGGACATCGGCCTCCAACCACATGCCTTTTACACCACCAAAACAAATGTAGCTCCCTAATGATTTTCCCATTAAAGGAGTATCCTGGTTTTCCAAAAGATTTGCAGCCAATTTTCCGCCGCATCCTCCTATTCCGACTATGCAAAGCTTCATCGGTTCACCTCAGCATAACCAATAAAAATAGGCGACAATAGTACCAGTTCTGATATTAATAGTGTTAGGAATGATGCCTTCCATGCTAAATCTGTTAAAGAAGTGAACATAGGGTATATAGTACCTATATATGCTGAGCATAAAAGGGATATCACTAACAGTGGAGATGGCAGCAAGATAGCAGTTTTAAATCCTTTGGAAATTTCATAAAAGCTGTAGATTCTTGGAAGGTAGGCCGAGACCAAGACCGTCAGCAAGAATATCCATGTGGCGAAGACCAGGAATCCAAATGGACTGGATGCCATAACTGGCAGCCGGAAGTAATTAAATCTGTCAAAAACTGCAGGTGTGAGGAAGTACAGGTACGCTAATGCAATAAAGAATAGTATCCATGCACTTATAGCAACAGAGTTAAAGTTAGAGCCATGAGGTATGGATAGACCCATATAAAGCCTGTTCTTCGAGACCTTTATATTGGATAAAACAGAGATGCGCTTATGCATTTTATCCATGTACATTATATGCGAACACAATCCCGCTACAAGAAACGCCAGCAGTAGCAGAAAAGAGACAGAGTCCCACCCCATTTTAACCTTCCCTCCTTCTATAGAACCTTCGCTCAATCATAATCCCTCCCAGGAGGGCTAGGCCCATAATAAGCAATATGTTTGCGACCATAATAGGAGAATATAAAGTATACCTTATCAATTTTGGATTTATCTGTTTCGGACCTTCTATAGCGTACGAATACATTAAGCCATTTTGATCTGGTACCGAATACCTGAAATAATAGTCGAAAGTTTGGTTTGCATCCGCCACGTCGAAGGGGTTCATGTCTTTGAAGAGTACATCCATCGAATCGTTGGTTGGAGCAATAATGGTTTGCGCTGCTATAAGCCTTCCTGGATGAGCAGGAGTATCGGTATATAGGTCTACCCTAAAACTGACCGGCTCAGCTGCTTGACTTTTTGCCTTCAGGCCGAAGTTATAACCCTGCCACCAGTAGTAGTTGTTGTCTTCGCTACTAACTTTCAGATCAGTGACTCTTATCTTTGGATTCGGCTTGATGCTCGGTCCGTATCCCAGTTTTGTCCAAGTTGTATTATTTCCGCCTTTTATTCCATCTGTGGATGAATAACGATAAGAAAAATTCTTGCCCGCATCCATCTCCTTGAAGATATTGGCATCCTTAGTGCTAAAGGAGATCGTATCCGCAGGCAGGAATGGCTTGGTGATGTTGAATACTTCATCGCTTCTGTTATAAATATGCAAGGTAATTTGTACGGAATTTTCCTCTTTGCCTGCAATAGTTGCTTCATTTTGACTTCTACTCTGATCTTCTAGTGAGGCAGTATACTGAATGTAATCATCCCATTTGGCTGTATTTGGACTCACGCTCATTGTCGTGTTATTAATCTGTGGCGGAATATTATAAACATGTAAAAGCAGCTCGTGATAATATCCGTGAGCAGGGTCATCCGACTGGATAGTTGAGTAGTAGTTATTCTGCCCATCGGTGGCTTTTACCCTCAATCTGACATCTCCTACTTGCTTGAGAAAGGAAAAAGAGGTGATCTCGGGGAAGTTCCGCAAAGAAGTTTTTTCCTTATCGTCGTACTCGTTGACCTGAATAATTTGTGTAGCAGTTTTGGCCGGTTTGAAGCTCTTATCTCCAGGCTCCTGTATCTCAAGAGTCAAATACAATGCTCTCCTGATTTCTAGAGGGTTTTTATCATCCTGCACCAGGGCTCCTATTGCTACATCATCATACCGGGAGATAGTCTTGTTCTTTGAGGGAAAATACATCCAAACCCCTGGCGGTACGTATTTAGAAGTAGTAATATTCTGTTTATAAAATAACGTTTTCAGGTAATCGAATCTATCGGGATCATTGGTCTTCCAGCTTTCTACCTGCCTGATAAAGTTATCTATGTCTGTATAACTGTGGCCACCGCCTCCGCTGCTGCTTCCCCCACCCCCTCCGGGGATTACAGGGATATCGACGTCTCCTTGGGCTATAATGACCGATAGATAAATGAGAATTAGGAGGATCGCTACAAATCCTCTCATTAGATTCTCCGTTCATCTACACGTATGGTCTTATGCCAGGGCTGGTCCTGCCACGTAAGGACTTCCCAGGGCGCCTGTGCGCTCGAGTTATTGCCGGAGGTGTACGTCCTGAAGAGACCGGTTCTCTCCCAAGTCACTCCGTCGTCAGTGAACATCAGCTCCATGTCCACCTTAGGCCGGATGGACCTTACCTCGGCAGTGTAATCAAAATTATTATTCGGTAGCTTCTTGAAGCTCTCGTTGCGTACTGCCACGTCTATCTTCGGCCCTGAGAACTCACCCAGGACGGAATTGTCCATTACCAATCTATATTTGCCAACTCCGAGAACCTCTGGAGAGCTTCGGAAAGACAGATCGGGCCATTTCAGCACGTTGTAGCTCATGCTGTATGTTTGCCTGCCTTGAGCCTGCCAAATAGTGCTGTTCGGTGGCTGTATCTCGAGGCCAATATCGGCAGCCGATTTGTTGCTATCTATTCTGGCCGTATAGCTGAAGGGCGTATAGATTGACCCGTTATCTGGGGTTACGTTGGCTTCGATCTCCCAGCTATTCACATATGGGCCTTGATAGTCCTGACCCAACATATCCTTAGTAGAGTTGAAGCTTTCTGCTGAGCCTGGATAATGGAAACTGAAGTTGTAGCTCGATTGGCCAGCCACATCCTCATTGGAAGTGACTTTGATGCCTGACCAGGTGAGTTTCTCCCAAGTTGAACTGTTTTTGTAGCTACTGCTTCCTGCCAAGAAGAAATTCCCTGTCCCTGGGTCCAGCACATTCAAGGCAACATCAATTGGTTTGGACGCGTTGAGTTCTAGGCCGTAACTGAACTCTGTCCTCGGGGTTCCATTCTGTGGGGACAATGTGTTGTTCCTGAACTGCAGTGCTATTGGCCAGACTGGACCAACTTTAGGCTGCGACTCTATCTTGCCCACGAATCTGTAGTAAGCAGCATTGAAGTCGAAGTTCAGACTCTTGTTGTTCCAGTACAGTGTCTGGTAGCTGCCTGGAGTAGAGTACTCCCTGCTGTCCAGATCAATCCAGGGAACGTTTTGGGATGGTCTGACCTGCAATGATATGTTATCTTTGTAGCTTCCCAGTATCATTACCTTATAACTGTAGAGGTCCTTGTTCGTCCCCTGTTTTGGGCTGACATCAGCGTCACTATACTCGAAAATGGTTTTCATCAATTGGGGGTGGCCGCTATAATCTTCAAGTGGCACAAGCTGTTCTCTAAATTGGCTGATTTCGGCATGATACCATGCCTTATCCCATATTTTTACGTCATTCTTATCCGTGAGCCATCTGTTAAACTCACCTTGATTGATTCGTGGATCATGGAAGTTTACTTCAAACTTAACAATTTTCGTCTGTTGCGGGTCAACGAAGATTTCACTCTGGGTTTTTTCCAAGTTTATTGAAATATTATCCTTATCTGGACCTGCTGTTAGTGTAACGCTATAGCTCAGGGTAGAACTCTTTTCATTAGTAATTGGGATAAGATAGGTAATAGTGCTATCTACAGATAGAGGCTCTGCAGTCGAGCCTCCTTGCGAAAAAGAGACTTGGCACAAGGCCGTGGTGGTTGAAAGCACCATGATAGCACCTACGAGCATAACTAACTTTATATAAGTCACTCTTACCACGCTCAATCAGGACATGCCTTAAGGAAGCCAGTTCTCTTTATTAAGTTTTTGGCACAGGCATCCGATTCCATAGAAAATTAAGAACTTTGCTTTATTTAAGGGCCGAAACTACACACATCTAACCGCTCAAATGCAATTAGATTAAAATAATCGCGATCTTTGAAAAGAAAAAAAGTGTCGAACTGGCCTAAAGCCCCAGCACTTTGCCAGCTGCCTCGACGCCAGCACCCCTTGAGGACAGCTTGCCCTCTTTTGCAAGCACGAGCTCAAGTGTCTGAATTGTCCTGATGATATCGCTCGCGGAGCATACACCCATAGTGCCAATCCTGAAGATCTTGCCCTTGAGCTTCTCCTGGCCTCCGGAGACGACCACTCCCTGCTTCTTCATGCCGCCTCTGAGCTTGTCATCAGTGATCCCGGCAGGCATCTTCATGGCCGTTACGGTGTTAGAGTATTGGGAGTATTCGTTCACCTGTGGGAACAGCTCGATATCAAGCGCCTTTGCGGCCGCACGGACCGACTCGGCGAGCTTGGCCGTTCTGGTCTTGCGTGCCTCAAAGCCCTCCTCCTTGGCCATATGCAAGGCCTCCTGGAGGGCATAGAACAAAGGCACTGCCGGAGTATACGGAGTCTGGGCAGGGCTCTTTCTTGCGCTCTTGAGATGAGCCTTCAAATCTGCGTAGTAGCTTGCGCTCTTATCTTGGAACCGCTCCTCTGCCAGTGGGGACACGGAGACAACTGCCAGACCAGGAGGGACCGCCAGTGCCTTCTGGGAGCCTGTTATGGCTATATCAACATCCCAGGCATCGGTGTGGAACTCGTTGCCTCCTATGGAGGAGATTCCATCCACGATGAATACGGCATCGTGCTTGTGGGCAAGTTTTCCAATCTCATTTGCAGGGTTGATCAATCCAACGGAGGTCTCGTTGTGTACCATTGCCACGGCCTTGGCACCGTCTTCGAGAGCTGCCTCAACCTTGTCCAGATCTATTGGAGTGCCCCATTCTGACTTTACGGGCACGGCCTTCCCATAACGCTCACCTATCTCGGTGAACCTCTCTCCGAACTTGCCATTTGATATTGTTACGATCTTGTCTTCCCTGCCGATTAAGCCAGCGACTGCTGCGTCCATGCCAACAGTGCCGCTGCCGGTCATGACGACCATATCGTTATTTGTCTCGAAGAAATCCTTGAGCAGATTGCGACAATCTTCGTAAATAGCCCCGAAGTCTCCGCTCCGATGGCTGATCATGGGCCTGGACATGGCCCGAAGAACTCGCGGCGCTACCTTCACTGGCCCCGGTATCATGAGCAACGTTTCTTCTATATCCAAACAGGATCCCTCGGATGGGTACTGCTCGGGCGGCCTATATAAAACTAGCTTTTATGCGCTGAGCCGTAGCCCAGGTGTGCCTGGCACAGGGTGGAAGGTCCCTGTGCTCCTTAACCCATCGGCCCAAAAATTCAATGGTCAGGGGATCACCGGGGTAGCCACTTCCTATTATGCAGTTCATAGACTGCTCTAGCTCCCGGACGGACTTGTCTCTTTGCACCTTGGCAAGGATGGAAGCAGCTGAGACTACTGGATGGTTCTGGTCGGCCTTGTGTTCGGCTAGGATATCCATTGATGTGCCGCTGGCTTTGCGCACCCGCTCCCCGAATCTGGCCTCGTTCACGTCAGCAGCGTCCAGTATGGCGCGATCTGCGGACGAAAGCCTCTGTAGGACCTGGGAAAAGCAGCGGACCATGATGTCGTTCATAGTTATGACCTGGCGGAGCTCGTCAATGACTCTGGGAAGGACCTCCAGGATATACTTATCATCAGCTATCCGTTCTATCTTCTTGACCATGAACTCCCTGCGCTCTGGAGTTAGCTGCTTGGAGTCCTTAACGCCAATTGCTGCTAGGTCGAAGAGCTTCTCCTCATCGATGACAAGGCCTGCCACGAACATGGAGCCGATAACGGGGCCTTTGCCGGCTTCGTCCACACCAAGGAGGAGCATGGATTTCTGGTTTTACGATGAAGATATTTTAATTGATCGAATCTGAGGAGAAAGAGAACTTGCGGAGGTAAGATGAATATTAGTTCGCTATACAGAGGTTTCAACCTAAATGCGACGTTGAGGAGATTGAATTTGCGGTAATGACGAGAACGCACTTTGCCGGTCAAGAAGCGTTCTTGTTGCAGTCCCATAATTCTTTAGCCTCGATTTATTCGTAGCACTACCCTTTTCTTTCCCCGGCGGTAGCCCGTCCTTCAGCGAAATGCTCTGGGTGCACCAGGCTTGCAAAGGCCTTGGCAATAACTTCGCTAATGGTGGGGTGTATCACCTGCGATCTTATCAGAGGCTCTGGATCCAGATATTCAGCGTTCATGAGGTAAGACCAACTGCTGAACGAGCTCCGGTGCCTCAGAGCCGACAACGATGCCACCCAGGATCTTGCTTGTCTCTTCCTCTAATACGACTTTGACGAAGCCATTCTCCTCGTCCATAGCAACTCCTTTGGCAACTTCTGTGTACCCGGCTCTTCCTACCAGGACTTTGTACCCCGCGGCAACAGCATCAGATTCTTTCAGCCCGACGCTCGCTACTGTCGGATGGGTGAAGACCACATGCGGCACTGCATGAAAATCTACTTTATCCTTCTCTGTGTTTACGATGTTGTGTCATACCAACTCCGCTTCGTAGTTGGCGGTGTGTCTGAACATGTGCTTTCCAATGGCATCGCCTAGTGCCCAAATTCCCGGCTTACTGGTCTCCAGATACTCATTTACCTTTATCCAGCCTTGTTTGTCGGCCTTCACTCCAGTTTTCTCCGGTCTTAAGATATCGGAGTTGGATATTCTTCCTGCCGCAACCAGGATCTCATCGGCCTGGAACTCATAGACGCTATTGTCGTCCAGGTTTCTGGCGAAAGCAATCTTTTTTCCATCTCGGACATCGACCTTTATCACCTCGTGGCGGACTAACAATTTCAAATCCCTGGACAGGACTTTCTTCACGATCTGCACACCTCAGGATCTTCGTTGTTCAACACCTGAAGGCTTCTTCCGAGGATGGTTACATCTGAGCCAATGGCAGAGAGAAAATGGCCGTACTCGCATCCTATGTGCCCGGCACCGATAATGATAATGCTCTCCGGAACTTCGTCAATATTCAAAATCGATGTGTTATCGAGATAGCCCGCTTCTTTAAGACCTGGAATGGGGGGTATAAGAGCTCTGGCCCCCGTTGCTAAAACGATTTTTGGAGCGGTCAGTATTTTGTCGCTAGATTTTAATGTATAGTTATCGGTGAACTCTGCACAACCTCTGTACAGAGTGACTTTTTCTCTGACTCGATGGATCGTTCCAGCTTTTTTCTTCCCGATTCAACGACCGATCGCATCCGCTTCATTATTCGCGGAAAGTCTATCCCTGTTATGCTGGCGTCAACTCCAATCGACTTTGAAGCTTGAATTGCACGGATCACATCGGCAGGATAGATCAGGATCTTGGAGGGAATACAACCGTTGTTAAGGCACGTTCCGCCCAGTGGACCTCGTTCCACGAGGGCCAATCTCATTCCTTCCCCTATCGAGCTGGAAACGATGTGCATCCCGGCCCCAGAGCCAATCACGATAAGGTCGAATTTATCCATTACATCAGCTATCTCATCAAATATAATATAAATGCTCCGCCTTTAACTTTTCATCTGCATCTTTGTCTTGTTCCCAATCCTCGACCCGATTCTTCATCTTGGTCTCCTTCAATTCAGAGACAAAAAGTTTTATTTTATTTTTTATTTCTAGACATCCACACGAGGGCTGACTTTCGATCGTATACACGAGCGAAGGCCTCTATTCCCTCTGGTCTGCCAATTATGGCCACCGAATCGCCTTGCTTTAAAACCATATTCATATCTATGCCCGGGTTTGCCCGACCATCTTGCTCGATAGCTACAATCCCGCATCCGAACCTTCCGGGGATATCTAAAGAGCCCAAAGTCTTTCTTTCCATCCCGAATCTCTTGTGGACCTCAAAAATCTTGACTTCGAGATCCTCATAGAGTAGATCAAGCTCCTCATTTTCCCTCTGAGCTATCTTGGCCAGCATATGACTGGCGACAATGGGCAAAGAGGCGACGTAGTCAGCTCCCGCGCGGTAGATCTTCTCTGCGGATTTGGTGCGGTTAGCTCTGGCAACGATAAAGGTGCTGGGGTTAAGGTTTCTTATGAGAAGGGTAGAGTATATTACATCGGGATCCTTGTTCAGCATGACCAGGGTTCCGACTGCATCTTTTATTCCGGCTTGAACAAGAGCATCTTCCGAAGTTCCATCACCTATCAGTGATTAAAAGGTCTCTCTCCCAAGTCACGCAGATCAACAACTGTCGGATTGATGCCGCTCTTGTAAATAGCACTGGCCACTTGCCTTCCGACGTCACCGTGCCCTACGATTATTATGGGACCATCTCTTCGACTCCCGATGGTGAGATCCTTAATCCTGGATAGCTGATCTTTGTCTCCTGCAGCCATGAGCACTGAGTTGAGCTGGATTGTGTCTCCTGGTTCTGGGTTAGGCCTGAACACGCCCTTTTGCCAGATTCCAACAATGCTCGCTCCTGTTTCTTTCAACAGACCGAAGGAAAGACTTTTGCCGATCAGCTCGCTCCCGGGATAGATGGGCAGCTCTACTAGCAAAAGACCGCCAAAAAGGGGGATTGCTCCTGGGAGTAGCCGCCTTTTGGAAGGAACTGCTATCTGTGCTATGAAGTTGCCCAGAAGCGTTTTTGGAGATATTGCCCTCGATGCGCCAGCGTAGCTCAGAACCTGGCACTTGGCCAGGTCGTCCACAAGGGCGATAACTTCGATATCCGAGATATCGCGGACTGCCATCGTGACCTCAGCATTAAGTTCCTCGTCCTCGTTGGCAATTAACATCCTGGCATGTTCGAGGTTTGAATTGACAAGAACCTCGTGATCTGCTGGGTCGCCCAGAACCGTTGGGTACTTCTGGTATATTCTCCTGGCTACTTCTTCCGATCTCTCTATGATCAAAAAAGGTAACTTTAGCATGGATAGCCGCTCCGTAAGGCTTTCCACGATTGAGTTATATCCGCAAATAATTATATGGTTTGTCATTTTCGGGTTCGCAGCAGTTGGAATGACCTTTGCCAGTTTCTCTATTCTTGGCGTCACCTCGAAAGGAAGGACCACCGCCCACAGGATGAACAGCCCAGAGATGCTGACTATGATTGTGAACAAACGCCCCGCATCACTGTGAAAGATTACGTCTCCGTAGCCTAGGGTAGTTATGGTTTCTACAACCCAGTAGATAGCGGTGATTGGATCTACGTTCTGATTCTGTCCCTCATAGATCATCAGCCCCATAAATGCAAGGCTGTAGACCGACGCCAGGGCGAACAGCGCCATACCTAG
>PMNG01000114.1 GCA_003162615.1 Methanothrix sp.
TCCTTATTAGGTTAAAAAAGTTGCGTTGAAGACTATACATAAAATCGTATTTGCATAAAATATTGCATTAAATGACAAAAGAAATAAAGCCTCGGGCGGGATTCGAACCCGCGGCCTCGTCCTTACCAAGGACGCGCTATGCCGAGCTTAGCTATCGAGGCGCGAAATGCCTGTTGTGCTCTCCGTTCTTGTAGTTTTCGGTGGTCGCTTCCCGGGACTATCAATCAAAATCCATTGTCCTTGAATACTGATTCATTAAGTTCGACCATATGAGGCGGCAGCATAATCATTCGCATGTGCCGGTTTTCAGCCCTTAATCCAAGGGGGGATGTTCCCTGGTTCTCTCATGGCCCGGCTTTCGTAAAGCCTGATTCAGCTTAGAGCCTTGGTGTAAACCTCTTCCGTCCGCTTGGCTATCCTGTCCCAACTGAACTCAGCCTCGATCCTGCTGTGTCCTGCTCTGCCCATCTTCTTCATCTCTTCAGGGTTCTGGAGGAGACGATTGATGCACCATGCTATGGATTCTGGCTGGATGTACGCAATCAACCCGTCCTCGAAGTTCTTTATTATGCTGACAGCTTCGGTGGCAACTACGGGTTTGCAGGCGTCCCAGGCTTCCAGGACAACTACTCCGAAGGGCTCGTTGCGGCTTGGAGTACATATGAGGTCACAGGCGTTCATCAGCTCTTCTTTTGCGGAGGTTGAGGTATAACCCAGGAACCTGCACGCATCTCCTACGTTCAGCTCTCTGACACGCCGCTCACACGCTGACCTCATATCCCCTTCGCCCATGAAAACGAACTTCATATCCGGCCGATTCTTCAGGACCATGGGTATAGCCTCGACCAGAAGATCGGGTCCCTTTTGGACGCTCATTCTTCCACAGAAGAGCGCTACCGGAGACAGGGGATGTATGCCGTACTTTTCCTTCACCCTTCCGGCATCCAACGGTTTTCTCATCTTTCCGGTTATTATGCCGTTTGGAATTATAGTGATCTTGCTGGCAGGTATGGAGTACAACCACATGATCTCGTCCATCATCCGCCTTGTCGTTACGATTATCTGCGACGACTCGTACTCTCCGAGCCACTCCCTGTGGGATATCTCCTTGGACACGCCATTTCCGAAGTGGTTCCCGTTCCTGCCCCACTCGGCGCTGTGCATGGTCAGAACATTTGGTACATCGCAATCTTTCTTAATTCGACTCAAGGCTGGAACCGGATGCCAATCATGGCCGTGGACGATATCAAAACGACCAAAGATCTTTTGAACCGCCAGAAAGCGATCGTACATGGAGCTGCTCATCTTATCCATCTGGTCGACTATACTTCCAGATCCATCATAGTCCACTCTCTGATAATGAACGCCGTTGATTTTATCGTATGAATCAAACTCGCCACGGCGGGTAATTACGTGTACTTCGTGGCCTCTTCTGGCCAGAGCTTCTGATAGCTCGGAGACGTGGGGTGCTATCCCACCAACCTTAACTGAGTATAAGCTCTCCCAGGAGAACATCCCAATTCGCATCTTTTTCACCGTTTCAAATTCTCACATGTAATCATATTGACTTGGTCTGCCCAAAATTGAGTATTTGGTTAATCTGTTGTTGTACCAGATGAATCTAGAACCACGCCAGAGGCTAAGCATTTTGCAATACTCTATAGCCTTGATAATTCATTAACCTTTCGGCTTTCTTTATGCCATTCGGAGCTCTGACGCTGCCTGCTCTGGTGGTACAGGATTGATGTAGACACCGGTAGACCTCTCGAATCCCGCTATCTTTGTTAATGCCGGCTGGATCCTTATGTTCAGGTGATAACCGAAGGGTTGCTGGAAGATCATGTAATTGAAAGGCGGGTCGTCCAGAAGGGATTTCAGCCGCCTTAGCGCGTCGCCCAGGATCTGGC
Source organism: Methanothrix sp. (assembly GCA_003162615.1). GTDB lineage: Archaea > Halobacteriota > Methanosarcinia > Methanotrichales > Methanotrichaceae > Fen-7. Next base: position 1,908 of record PMNG01000114.1, read on the forward strand.
CCAGATCTCTCCGCTGATGCTCGTCCATAGCCTTCAGGTCGCTTATATGCCCCTTTGGAAGAATCCAGGTCTCGTAGGGTGCAATAGAATAGAAAGGGGCTATCAGGATCCAGCTATCGTTGCTGGTGATGAGTCGGCTCGAGGAAGTCTCGCGCTCCGCTATGTTGCAGTAAATGCAGAAGGATGCTGATGACAGCACCGTGGTCTCTCGTTTGATAAGAGGAGGCACTATCGGAATGGCTATTATCTGCGAGTGGGTATGGCTCATTGACGCACCTGCTGCGTCCCCCCAGTTTTTGAAAATCGAGATGTAGCTAACGCCGTGCTTACGTCGGTAATGGGAATAACGATCTCTATAGACCTCAAGGATCAGCTCCAACTGATCTCTGCTGAAGTCCGCCGGGCCGATCCCGTGTTCGGGAGAGTCCACTATCACCTCGTGAAATCCATGCCCAGGCAGTGCAATCCACTCTGTTGTGGGCGGGGTGGGCTTTGGCACCATAGCCGCGAAAAGGTTGGGGAAGACTCGTGCCCTCCAGTTTCGTACCCTCTCCGATCCGTCGGCCAGAACGCCTCGATCGGTGTAAACTGCCTCGGCTGGAGGAGTCATCCCCTCATTGCCGGGACAGAAGGGACAGGTCTTGGAGTCTACCGGCTCAGGCTTGGCCACCTTAAAGTCAGAAGGCCTTTTCTTTCGCTCGGCAGCTATGATGCAATACTCGTCCAGAAAGTAATGCTTTCTTATCTCCGGGATTCTGCCACCTCCCTGTAGGTGTTCAGGGTGATCTCCGCAGCCCGTCTCCAGGTGAAATTCTTTTGCGCCCTCTCTCTGGCGTTTTTCCCCCATGCTCTCAACCTGTCCGAATCCTCAAGAGCCAGGTTGATCCCCCAAGCGATATCTCCAGGGTCACGGGGGTTAATGTGCACACCAGTGGGCTTCTTTGTGCCGGGATGTTCCACTATTTCCCTCAAACCCGAAACACCGCTGGCTCCAACAACAGCAGCCTTGCCCATGGCCGCAGCTTCCAGGGCAACAATCCCAAAGGGCTCGTAGAGGCTCGGAAAGACACACAAGTCGGCAAGGGCGTAGTGGTAAGCTTTGGCCTCTGGATCGATGAAATCGGTCACCAGGGTCAGAAATCCGGACTTTTCAACTTCAGACCTGACAAGTTCCTCCAAGCTTCCTTTGCCAATCATCAGCAGCTTGACTCGAGGATGCTTTTCCAGAACCTTTGGAATAGCCTGGAGAAACTGGATTACTCCTTTAACCGGCTCAAGCCTTCCGATAAACAGGATCACGATGTCATCGACGTCCAAGCTGTACTGTTTCCTAAGCCTTCCCAGCTTGGCCGGATCTATCCTCGAAGGATCGAAGAACTCGGAGTCCACACCGTGATAGCAAACCCGAATCTTCTCCGACGGAACCCCAAGATCGGCAAGCTCCTCTTTCATGGCCTCCGAGACTGTTATTACCAAGTCGGCCGCCTTTGCACCCCTTTTTTCCAGGGAAACAAGCTGAGGATTAGGATGCTCCGCCCTTCCTGCCTCTAATCCATGGACGTGGTAGATCATAGGTGTGCCCTTTTGCTTCACAGCCAGGGCACCGGGAAGGCCCAGCCAATCATGAGCCACGCATAGGTCGTTGGGACCTTCCTGTATGAGCCTTGAAGCTGCAAGCTGATTATAGCTCAGGAGGTCCAGCAGAAGATCAAGACCGGATCCCCAGGCAAGAGTCTGCTCAGAAAAGAAAGGCACTAGCCCGTCCCTCATGGGAACAGGCGTCTCTCTAAAGACTTCCACTCCTCCAGCCATCTCGTGACTCGATAGGTCTGCATCTCCGGGAACAAAGACTGACACGCTCTGTTCCAGGGCGACAAGCTCCCTGGATATACATTCCACGTAGACTCCCAGTCCACCGTAAATCCTGGGTGGAAATTCGGTGGTTAGATAAGCTATCTTCATTTTAACACCACAGTTTAATACCGTTGAATCACGCCAGGACGAGTCTGCCACATAGTTAGATGTCAGATAGCATTTTATAATCTGCTTTTGTGCATGCCTATGCATGCGGCTTTATGACGACACGGTTTTCCGGATATGCTATCCTGCTCCGTCTGCAGATGAAAGACTCGCCTAAGTCGGCGACCATCTGCTGTGCCAGCGTTATAGGGATGCTCATGATCATCAGCTCGGGAGGCAGCCAGGAATTTCCTGTTGGATCGGTCGGACCAACATATGCTGAGTCTTTCGGTGCATTCTCTGCCATGCCCGCTGGAAAAGTGATCATCGCAGAACAGGTAGCCCCAGCGGGTATCACTGTCTTAAAGAACGGGTCAGAGCTGTTGAACTGTGCCAGGCCACACAAGTTCCGGATCTGTTCACTGCCTGCGAAGAGGATCAGCAATCTAGCCTTGTCCGGTGTAATATCGTCAGTACAGGGACCGATGACGATGTATTTGCCTGGCGGTGTGACCTTCCCGGCACGCTTCCTCTGCTCTTCGAATAGCTCCGGTGTCGCCTTTAAATGCTCGGCTGCGCCGCCGCGGAAGTCCGGCGCGCCCACGGTCACAAAGTACTTAAGCCTGGGGCGAGGTTCATCGAACCCCATCCATACCATTCCTCCAGGGCAGCACTGCTCGTGACTTGCCTCTACATACAGCTGAGGCGTCTCCCCAAAAAGAGCGGCAGTATAGATCGCCTTCGCTATACAGCGATCTATAGCGTACGATGGTACTGCGCTTTGTGGTATCTCATCTGCGCCATAGACACATAGAGGACGCTGCTTCAGCCTGCCGGCCTCGGCAAGCTTTTCCCCCAACTCTTGAACGCTTAACATGGCGACCTTCATCATTCAATCACTTTGGAAATGTTATGCTTTGATCAGGCCTTTTTTCTACCCAGTATTCCTAGTTGTGAGTCCAATATTCTTTGTTGGCCATGAACAAGATACTTAAACCGTTCTCTTAATCGCTTTATGCATAAGATTCTTAATCCGAATATTGTCTCTTCTCTTTAATCGCTTTATGTAATAAGTGCGCTTATACCTAACAACATCTTGAGCTGGGCTGTCATATTTGTCATGTAATTAGGGCTGCTCCAGGGTATATCCCGCGTTCTGGCGTGTTACTGTAGCTCTCCGCCAGCAGCTTAAGGCAACGCGACAGTAGCACCATGTGTCCGAACTGGGCAGATTACACCACCAGGTTTCTGTAGTATTCCATCACCGGATCTGTCCAGGTAAACTGTTTGGCAAGGGAGAAGGACTCTTCGCATAGCAGCCTGTACTTGACCTCGTCCTCCAGGTATGTCCAGGTGAAGTAGTCCATCGCCAGGGCGTAATCCAGGACTGTCTCCTCCAGAAGCGCCTCGACGTTGTCCACTATTATCACGCCCCCAAGGCCGGGAACGCGGTGCTTGATCTTCTTCAGGGCATCGCTGTACCCAGCGGCACGGCTGACGATGCTGGGAGTTCCCTCTCTTCCAGCCTCCAGGGCGGTGAGCAGAAAGGGCTCATATTGAGAGGGGAAGATACCGGCAATACAGCCGGCCATGATCTCATCCGCAGTCATAGCCAGACCGCCGTCCTCAGGTCCTACCCACTGGGGATAGAGGAGAGCCGCCACTTTCCTCTTTCCAGATATCAGCTCGTTCTCGTCCAGACCCCTTTCCTTGATCATGCTCTCAAGTCTGATCTCGTCTCCCACAAGAACCTCGGGAGTCAGGTTGATGGGAAACCCCTCTGGAAGCTTCTCTTTGGCTTTGGGACCATGAGCGGCTATCAAAAAGCAGACCACACGAGTGTCTTCAGCATGGCGCTGTCCGACAATTCTGTGCTTAAGAAGATGGTCCTGGAGAACCAGAGCGTCGAGGAGTTGAGGGTAGCCTTTGTTTTCGATCTCGATCCTGGAGATTGTGAAAAGAGGTATTAAGTTCGCCGGGTCCACGCACTGACCGTCGCAGATCTTGTAGAGGTTGTCCGCAAGGAACGTCTGGATCTTGGCCCGGCACTGATCCTTTTTGTCCCAATCGATGTCTTCCGACTCAACCTCTATGCCGTTTCGAACGACAATTCCTTTAAGGTTATGGAACAGCATGGCCTCTTTCATGGTAGAATCCCCCACAAAAGTGACCACATCGGCGTACCTGGCTAGGGATTCCAGAGCGGCAAATCCTAAAGGAGTTCCAGGCTCTACCTGGGAATCGCTTGAGGCAATCTTCTGGAGAGTTTTGTACCCTGCAGTCCTGCCTGGGACAGTCGCGTGCAGCGTGGCGACCGTTCTGACTGGCACTCCCATCTTCTTCAACCTAGCCAAGGCATAGAAGACCCCGAATTCATGACAGTGCAAGGAGACCCTAACCTTCGGCATTACCGACCTGGCGAATTCGGAAACCGCTTTGTCTTCTTGCTTACGAGCGACTTCCTCATGGATCAATGTGAGGCTACGCACAAACTCGGAAATGGCGTAGGATAGGTCAAGGTAGTGCGTGTACTCGGCGCCATAATGGGTTCTCTCAAACTGAATGGAGTCCAGTCCCGCCAGCTCGTAAGCCTCTGTCTTGATGGCGTTGTTGAGGGTAAGATCCTGGTTTTTCCAGCGAGTCGTCCTTGACTGGTAAGAGATGGTATTGAAGAGCAAATAACCTAGGGGGATATCCGCAACCTTTCTCTGGAAGGCAACCACTTCTATGCCTGCTGAGGTCAGCGAAGAAAGGACCGAATCCAGCTCCGGTCCCATATTCAGCTTTTCGTAACCGGAGATATCGGTAACCCTATTTTTGCCCTTATTCCAGTCAGACCCAGGTGTTGGATAGTAGGGACCAGCAACTAGAATGCGTATGTTCTTGTCGATCTTTCCCTCAGCAACCAGGTTGGCCAAGGTCTTAGACTCGGCTTCGATGACATTCCAGATTCCTCCCATCTTGTTCGAGGAGGGACCACCTTCTTCTCCTGCTAGGACGATCCATCTTTGAATCATTTCCGCTCAAGCCTCACGGATATGGCGATAGAGATGAGACTGACATGCCTTCTTCAGAGATGTCCAGAACTCTGATGGTGTTGGCGATCTTCGAACCCCTCATCTTCATTATGTAGATCGATCTTATCATGACATTGCCTATTCGTTCTCTATTGAGCACTGTCGCCGAGTCGGCTCCGTACTCCAGGATCTGGTTCATTCCAAAGGCGGTGCCAATGGTTATGACCGAGGTTAACCCGTTCTTCCTCAACGAATCGAAGAGGTCATCTGTGAGGGATCTGATCTTGAATGGGGACTCTACGGCTGTGAAGAAGGCCATAAGATCATCAATAAACAGTCTGTTTGGTTTCTCTTCTTCCAACTTCCGCTCCACTAATTTCCTGAAATTCACCAGAAACTCAACAGGATCAGCGTCTATGCTCTTTTGTAGCCTCAGGACAGGGTCTGTTACATCGATGATGCTCACTTTCTTTTCCTTTTCGAGGCTAGAGAAATCCCATCCGAAGGATGCGCTCATCTCTCGCTTCAGAAAATCAGAGCTTTCTGAGGGTGTAATTATCATGCCCTTGTCGCCAGATTTGGTTCCCTCGTAGATAAACTGGCTGGCGAATACGGTCTTTCCGCTGCCTGATGGCCCAGTTATCGTGTTGACAGTCCCTTTGTGAAATCCTCCTGCAACCATCTCATCAAAACCCGGTATGCCCGATTTCACCCTGGGATATAATTTGGATTGTTCTATTGCCACTAGTTCCTCCCTGAAGTACGAACATTTACCATTCTTGCGATTACCTGGTGAACTATTTTTCGATGGCTGAGGTAATTAGTTTTTTGGTCTTTGGTGCTTGGGCTCGAAGGATGTAAATAATTTAGGAGACGATTGGGATTATATGACCGATATATCCCTCTGTTTTGAAGTTCATCAGCCCATCAGGCTCAAGAAAGAGTTTTTTTGGGAAAGTTCGTCATTAAAAAGGGTTCCCCCTGGCAGTCTCATGGATTTCTATTTCGATGACCTGGAGAACGGCAGGATATTCAACCGTGTGTCATCCAAGTGTTATCTCCCCGCAAACCGCATAATCCTCGACGAGATAAAACGATTTGAGAATGCCGAAAAGCCGTTCAAAGTTGCTTACAGCATCTCCGGCATATTCCTGGATCAGTGCAGGCGCTACAATCCGGATGTGCTGGATTCCTTCGCTAGGCTGATCGACACAGGCAAGGCAGAGGTGATGGAGCAGACCTACTACCACTCTCTGGCCAGCCTGTACGAGGATAAGCAAGAGTTCTATGAACAGGTTAAGATGCACCGCGAGCTTATATGGGACACATTTGCAGTTCGTCCCACTACTTTCGAGAACACCGAGCTTCTGTACAACGACCAGATCGCACGAATGGTGGAGAGCCTGGGCTACAGGACCATCTTCGCAGAAGGAGTAGTTGCAGATCCCAACTACGTTTACAGGCCTTCGGGAACGGATCTATCTCTGCTGCTGCGAAACTACAGGCTAACCGACGATATGGGTTTTAGGTTCTCAGCAAAGTGGTGGGAGGAGTATCCTTTGACCGCAGACAAATACTCCAACTGGCTGTCGGCAACTCCGGGGCAGTGCATCAACCTCTTCTGCGACTACGAAACCTTTGGGGAGCACCAGTGGCCCGAGACTGGGATCTTCGAGTTCCTCAAGGCCCTCCCCGAAAGGATTCTAGAAAAGCATAACCTCAGCTTCGCAATGCCCAGCGAAGTCGCCGCCAGGAACAAGCAGGTTAAGGAGATAAGTATCCAGAAAACCGTGTCCTGGGCCGATATGGAGAGGGACACAAGCTGCTGGCTCGGCAATGCTCTGCAGTGGGCCTGCTACACCTACGAACGAAGACTTGAGGCACCAATCAAGGAGAGTCAGGATCAAGAGCTTCTGAGCGTGTGGAGAATGCTTGGTCTTTCTGATCACCTGTACTACATGTTCACCTGGGGTGGGGCAGCAGGTGAGGTTCATAGCTACTTCAGCCCGTACACAAATGCTTATGATGCTGCAGTGACCTTTTTTGCAGTCCTGTCCGATCTTCACTTCCGGGTCAAAGAAAAATTGAGGCTGGCTGACGAGCCCTTCAAGTTCTCCTTGGGTATTGAACAGCCCACGAGCGATGAGGTCTGGAGCCTGGAGGGGATGCATAGAGCCCTGGCCAAGGTCGACATAAAGTCGATTGAATACCACGTTAAAAACTCAGATCTGGCCAACTGGGCCAGGACCAGTCTTGGAGACGAACTGCTGGCCGAAAAGCTGGCAAACGTAGGCGATCTGCAGGGCGAGAAACTCAGACGTAAGTTGCTAGATGTTGTAGAACCCAGTCTAGAGGAGCAAAGACGTTGATGTCCGGGGCGACCTGGGCAACCAGGCCGGAGAGCTATCATGAAGGCGTAAAGCACGAATGGCTGGTGGCGAACGGATTGGGTGGTTACGCCTCTTCCACCGCCATATGCGCCAACACAAGAGCCTACCACGGCCTACTTGTGGCGGCCATGAACCCACCTACGGATCGGCGACTTCTTCTCTCCTCGCTGGACGAAGAGCTGATAACAGAATGCAAATATCAGCTTGCAAATCACCAGTATCCAGGAACCGTTCATCCTCAGGGGTTTAGACACCTCCTGGAGTTCAGCCTGGACCCTTTTCCACATTTTACATACCAGGCTGGCAACACCAGAGTTGAAAAGACAGTGTTCACGGTTCACGGAGAGAACACCACAGTGATCCAATACACTGCATCAGGATCCAGTGGCTCAATGAAGATCCTTCCTCTTATAACCTGCAGGAGCTTTCACGCCGCATCTGGCCTAGCTGCCGTGCACCAGGAAGAGGTGGACGGCGGAACGCACCTGATATCCGGATGCGATCTTTTCCTTCTGTCCGATAAGGCCAGGTACGTCAAAAAAGAGGATGCGTACTACAACCTCGAGTACGAGACTGAGCGCCTTCGAGGCCTGGCCTGGAGAGAGGACTGCTTTAATCCCGGTTACTTTGAGATCGAACTTGACGGGACGACCTCTTTTAGCATTGTAGCCTCAACGGATAGACGTACCATGCCGACTATCCAGAGATTGAAGAAGGTTGAGCTGAACCGTCTGGCTGAGCTTGATAGCAGGCTGGAACCGCAACTGAAAAGACTGTCCAATGCTGCAGATTCTTTCGTGGTGAAACGTGGGGATGACAGGAGCATAATAGCCGGATACCACTGGTTCGACGACTGGGGCAGGGATGCCATGATCTCGATGCGGGGCCTTCTGCTGGTGACAGGTCGCTTCGATGATGCCAGATCAGTTCTCGAGACCTTTGCCGGAACCATGAAAGAGGGTGTCTTGGCCAACGACCTTGGTGCAAGTTCTTACAATACGGTTGACGCTTCCCTGTGGTTCATACAGGCTGTGTTCAGCTATTTCAGCTATACAAAAGACAAGGAACTGGTCCGACAATTCTGGCAAAAGTTGCTGCAGATCATAGAGCGTTACTCGGGATCTAGTTCTTCTGTTCGAATGGACTCGGACTCGCTGATTATCTCAGGTCCTGCGCTCACTTGGATGGATGCCAAAGTGGATGGCCGACCTGTTACTCCGCGTGCGGGCAAAGCTTGTGAGATCAATGCTCTCTGGTACAGCTCGCTAAGGATTATGGAGAGTCTCGCTCAAGTCATCGGCCAGCCCTGGGATGTCGATCTGGCTGAGAGGGTGAAGCAGGGCTACCAGAAGTTCTGGAACAGCGAGAATGGGTGTCTATTTGACACGCTTAACCCAGAAGATGCCTCGATACGCCCAAATCAGATAATAGCCGCTGCGGTTCCTGGTCTGCTGACGGATTTGAAAAGGAAGAGCGTTGTCGAGGTGGTTACGAGAGAGCTTCTTACGCCCTATGGATTGCGGACACTATCACCAAGGGACCCCCGGTACTGCGGGAGGTACGAGGGAGGGCCGCGCCAGAGAGACGAGGCGTACCACCAAGGCACTGTTTGGCCCTGGCTTATTGGGCCCTACATTGACGCCCTGCTGTCAGTAAATGCGCATTCCACAGAGAGCAGAGGCAAAGCAAAGGAGATCCTAAGGACGCTTATCAACAATGAAAGCACGGGCGTAAACACCATTCCGGAGTTGTTTGATGGGGATGCGCCACACCGACAAGGGGGCTGCATATCCCAGGCATGGTCTGTGGCAGAAGTGATGAGGACCTGGTCGGAGAACGCGCTAGGAAAAGAGACCGAAAACGTCGCGATACGATGATAGCTAGATAACGAATCCATAAAAAGTGGTCGCATACTATAAATTGCAATAGACAAACGATGCGGCCATCGGAGCGGACCTTCGAAGAGCAGGCTTCCGGCATCCAGAGCCGTTCTGGACTTAGGAAAGTCTGACACGAATGCCAAGCGGAAGCTCAGTCCACGATGGGACGCTCAGTTTGGAGTGGCACGGACGATTCATGGAAGACGAACCGGGATGCCTGGAGTTTCGAGCGACTCCAGACCATCCATTACCGATTAAGAGTCTTACGATTATCTCGCAGGACCCTTTCGTAGATCATCCTACTTCCCAGGTTTGGAAGCTTTTACGTCAGATTTGATATTGCATAATGGGCCTCGGATGTACACGTACCAATAGAGGCAGGCCACGAATAGAGCAGCACCGACGATATTTCCCAAGGTCACGGGGATGAGATTGGTTACAAAGAAGTTATACCAACCGGTTGTTCCTACCAGATTCGCTGTTGAGACCTTGGCGGTGACAAGGTTAGCCGCGATAGTCGGATCGTTGGCCACGAATATGCCCAGAGGTATGAAGAACATGTTGGCTATGCTGTGCTCGAACCCAATGGTAACGAAGGCCATTATGGGGAACCAGATGCCCAGGATTTTGCCAACGACATCATCAGCACTTATTGCAAGCCACACAGCAAGGCAGACAAGCCAATTGCAGCCTATTCCCCTGAGAAACGCCGTCATAGGGTCAAGGCCGCATTTGGTGTTGGCCACAGTCGCCGCCCATCCCGCCCAAGGCATCGCGTTGAAGAAACCGCACTTGTAGGCAAGGAAGAAGGCCAGAAATATTGAGCCAACAAAGTTTCCGATGTAAACCAAAGTCCAGTTTGCAGCCAGGCCTTTTAAGGTGCTTTCCTTATTGAGAACGCTTATGGGTGCAAACAGGCAGTTTCCCGTGAACAGCTCCGACCCGGCGATCACTACCAGCATGAGCCCTACCGGGAATACAGCGCCCGTGGCAAACTTGACCAGGCCAGCTGGAAGGGCAATCTTCCAGATGCTCCCATCCGCAGCGGTAATAGTGCCGTTTGATAGGCCTCCGGCCACTATCTCACTCAACAAAGCCCCAAAGGCGATGTACGCCCCCGCAAGAAAACCCAAGATAAGCAGTTTCTGCCAAGTAATAGAGCACTTCGTACATCCCGAGGATATCGCGGCCTTCGCGATCTCTGCCGGAACTTTAAACGTCATATCATACCCTCCCTTACGCATATGCAGGATTGCTGACCATTCAGGCGATTAATCCGGTTGAAATCCGCGATGAATGTCACCTATGAAATGAGGTAGTAGGCACCGGCAGATGATATTTATACTTATCCAATGGATAGAATTGTAAGATTCATTAGTTCTAAATGGCCTCGCGGGTCTCACTTTGTCATAATATGTAGGGTTGTGCCTTTGTCTGAAACCTTATTTCTAAATTGAACTGGTGCAGATCATGTGGGACAGCCTAGAGTTTCATACAATTTCTGCTGTCATTTCCAGCCTATATGAGGCAGCTTGCAAGTTGTCGGAAAGGTTTAATTCCGATAGACCTTCTCTCGTCTTCTTCGAGGGTTGAACGCCTTATGATAACGACCCAAGAAGACCACAGAGCAAAGAATGTCCATCCTGAGTACTATGATGCGGCTGCAGCACAGATCCAGCCACGCCCCTTCCCCAGTCCGGTGAACGATCCACAGTGGCTAAGCTCCGCTGTGGATTGGTTCTCTCAAGCTGAGACAATCATGGAGGTGGGATCAGGAAGGGGAGAGTTCGCCGAAGCTTTGGTTAGGAAGGGAGGCCCAAAGAGGTACTACCTCGTGGACATGTCACAGGGTATGCTCGACCTTGTCAGAGATAGAGCAGGGAAATTGAGCAAGAACTTAGAGTTGGTCTTCGTTCACGCTGATATAGACTCCGATCCCTTAAACCAGATTCCAGATAACTCCCTAGATAAGATCATTATGATCAATGCTTTCCAGGATGTGAATCCCTATTCGGCCTTGAAAACCTTCCGCAGGATTATCTCCCCAAAAGGCTTCTTTAGGGTCAATGTGCTCAGCCGGGAGTTCCGAGATGAGAACTACCATGACGAAGAGAACTTCAATAAGGAAACCGGTTACTTCTACCTCACTCGCAGTCACTTTGCAGACGTAAAGCCTCTAGGTTATTTTACCGACAAAAAGGGAGACCGAATACCTTACTATCGGATCTTGAAGTCCTATTACCGCAAGGATCTTGACAGAGTCTTTAAGGAATGCGGATTCGAGATCCTATCTGCCGAGCCCATCCTTCTGTCAAAAGAGGTCTTGCTAAGGGCCAAGACAATGGCCTGGAATAAATCCGCTCTTCGGCAGGAGATTCTCAGCAAGTATGGAGGATATCCTGCAAGCATTGATGTTATCGCCAGACCAATTTAATTTGTACCCATTCAGTTCTTTTCTAGATAAGACCTTTGCACCGGTCCTGCACCACGAAAATACCCATCTATACACCATGTGGTGTATAATTGCACAGATCAGTAGCAGTGTCGTACAGGACACGCTGGAGCTGCCATCAGTGAGGACGTTGCAGCCGAAATCGAGAACACACTCATATGGTAGCCAAAAGGCTTGTCCAAAGGCAACCCAGAATCTATCCGACCATAGATGCTTCTCCTGGCTCCGAAGCCTAGCATCATCTTTCTATGATTTGACGGAACGAAAGCGTTAAGCTCTTGGATACATCCATTAAGATCAGGCCGGATTTCATGAAAGTCTCGCTAATTCTCGCTAATCCCAGGTCGGGAAGCTTCAACCACGCCATCGCTGAGGTGGCGAGGAAGACACTGCAAAGCTGCGGCCACCAAGTCGCTTTCCACGACCTTTACATCGAGAGATTCGATCCCATCCTACGTTACGAGGAGATTCCCAAAAGCGCGGCTGTGGACATAGCCGTCCAGAAGCACTGCGAGGAGATCGCCTCTGCAGAGGGAATAATCNNGGCTTACGAGTTCCTGGAAGGAGATAGCGGCGATGGAGTGCCCCATGGGCTGCTCAGGGCCAAGAAAGCCATCGTTTTCAACACATCAAATACTTTTCCGGAGCGAGAGCATCAGATATTCGACGATCCCCTTGAGACGCTCTGGAGGAACTGCATCTTTGGGCTTTGTGGAATAGAGGAGTTTTACAGGAAGACCTATAGCGTGGTGGTGACCAGCTCTCTTGCACTGAGAAAAGCCTGGCTCGAGGATGTCAGAGAAACAGTCGCCGATTATTTTCCGGAAAAGGGAGATCAGGGGGACATATGAAAGGCTGTGCAATTCTTAATGAAATTCAGTAGGTAGAGCGAAGGAATCAGACGACCTCAAACCTGAGAGTCGATGCGCGCCCCTACCAGTGGCCTGACTGCCTTTGATCTTCAGCACTAGATGAATACCATTGGTCAACCGGATTCTGCAAATCGCAGGTGTGACATCATTCAAGGTTCCATGATTCACTTCTCTTAAGCCTGTCTGGGCGCACTAGAACCTAGGCATCGGTAATATTCGTCATAACCCAGTCACGCTCCTTCTTGGTGGAGGTCCACACGAACTATGAAGTCGTGGTTGAAGTATAAGCCGTCAGTTTTCTTAGTGTCGTGGCCGACTCCCCAGCAGGCCTATTCTTCTCGGACTGTTGATAAGGGCAGAATGCTTGATGAGACCGTATATTTGTCCAGCATCTCGACGGTCTCCACGCCGTCGGCCAGGAACTTGCGGTACAGATCCCAGCTATCCCGGAGATCCCGCTCCTCTTCCGGGGTCAGGTCACGCTCTTGTGGGGCGTTACGCTAACTACCCTCCAGATCAAGTTGTTTCAGGGAAGGCCCTGGAATGCCCGAAATGCTATAGGAGTATAGACGTTGAAGTAGACGGCTGGCGCAGGGTATCGATTTTGCTCCCTTGCAGGCGGTTAGATAGCGCGATCCTGAAGTTGCCCCACAGAAAGCTGGCAAAATTATCATCTTATGGTCACAGTCAGCGGGTCTGAATATCCTGAAGTTATTCCAGGGATATCAGCATCTATTGCCTTGGCTTTGACCTGGTATGTCCCTGACTTGCTCCAGCTATGTGATGCAGTTACACTTATATCAGAGTCGAATGGACCAATCACCGAGGTTGATCCATCGCCCCAGTCGAACATATACTGCACTTGGTTTCCGTCAGGATCGGTTGCAGATGTAGAGTAGCTATAGGACTGGCCTGGAATTCCTGAGATAGATCCTGAGGGTGTTTGGATATCCAATCCGTACTGCTCGGCATATGCCTGACTATAGTACGGCCAACATAACCACACGATCCCAGGCTGGTGACCCGAAATCGGTCCCATGAATAAACAAGCCAGTGAAAAGATCAGCAATAAAGACAATCGATGAATTATCCTCACATCCAACCTTCCTAACAAAGAGATGGTATAATATGGTATATTGCTGCGGGAACTATATAGAGATGTAGTCCGGGACAAATCATTGGCTGTACCGGGTAGTTACGGTCCGTCTCTGTCGGATAAAATGAGCTCTCGGTTAAGAGTTTCCTATAAGCCAAAGGTAGATATTTTTGGCCGGTAATATATTGATAAAGGGTTCAAGAATGAATCGAAACGAGACCGATAAGCTTGTCCAGGAAATCATGCTGGACTTTGCCCGTTTGACAGGACTTGCACCGGCAGATGCTCATCCACGACGCTATCTGTGGACGGATGCGTTCGCGGTGTGCAACTACCTCGAACTCTTTCGCCTGACCTTGGACGAAAACTATCGGGATCTCGCATTAGCCCTGGTCAACCAGGTGCATCATACCCTCGGCCGGCACCGCGACGATGATCCAAGACGCGGCTGGATCAGCGGTCTAGATGAGCAAGAGGGTGAGCTGCACCCCACCCGAAGAGGTCTGCGGATCGGAAAAAAGCTGAACGAACGTAAGTCCAACGAGCCGCCCAATGAGCGTTTGGAATGGGACCAGGATGGCCAGTACTACCACTACCTCACGAAGTGGATGCACGCGCTCAACCGTGTGAGCAGGGTCACAGAAGATCCGACCTATACCGGATGGGCGATAGAGCTGGCAAAAGCTGCGCACAGCAGGTTCACGTACGCTCCTCCAACCGGCGTCCGGAAGAGGATGTACTGGAAGATGAGCATCGATCTCACACACATCCTCTCGTTTCTTCAATGGGACAGCACGATCCACTAGACGGCTTCGTCACCTACAGCGAGCTGCAGTCGGCGGCTGTGGTGATCGGCAAATCGTCTCTGTCCGACCTCAAGCATGAGATTGCCGACACGGCAGAAATCTGCCGTGGCATGGGCAAGAACCTGGCAACTGATGATCCGCTGGGGATCGGCGGTCTGCTCTTCGATGCATCAAGGATTGCACAGTTGATGATATAGGGTGGCCTTAAGTACGAGAGTCTGCTGGAGAACGTTGTGGATTCGGCGGTGCTCGGGCTGGAGTATTTTGTAAGTAACAATCAACTGGAGGATCCTGCCGAGTACCGCCTGGCTTTCCGTGAGCTTGGCCTGTCTATTGGGTTCTCAGCGGTCGAAAACCTGCAAAAAGGGATTGAGAAGAACCCTGGGGTGTTCAGCCGGGGGAGTCGCCTACCTAGGCTTGCCGATGAACTCATGGAGTATTTGCCTCTAGGAAAAAGGATCGAGCAGTTCTGGATGGATGACAGAAACAGACAAGCAAGAACATGGATCGAGCACCGTGAGATCAACATGGTGATGCTCGCTACAAGCCTCGCACCCAACGAATTTTTGATGATCTGATCCGAATAAGCGGCGATTCCATCCTACTTTTGTCAGTTCTTCGTTCGTATTTTGTTCGTACTTTGGTTCTCTCGCTCTTTTTCAGTGGATCGAACCGCAAATTCTTCTTTTGAAATTCGAAGGACAACTATATTAGATATGCAGCATATTTGCGATGCAGCTTAGAGATAGTAGCCCAGGAGGTTTTCCAGTGACCGGTGAAGATCAAAGGCATCTGAGTGTGCTTCTCGTAGAGGATAACGAAGTTAACCAGAAAATTGTTCAGGCGATGCTCAAACGAATGGGTTATACGGCTGATTTGGCTGTAAACGGTCTGGAGGGGCTACAAGCCCTGGAAAACAAAAGGTACGATGTAGTACTTATGGACATCCAGATGCCCGTGATGGACGGCCTGCAGGCAACAGAGGCTATCCGCGCTCGCCTGCCACCCGCGGAGCAGCCTTACATAATTGCCATCACAGCCTATGCTCATCTGTACAGCGTCGATATGTGCCTTCATGCTGGGATGAACGATTACATCATCAAGCCCTTCAATTTGGAGGAGCTAAAGAAGGCATTTAATGGAATCAGAGCTAATTCATAATGTGTAGTCGCAAAACAATAGAGGGTTCCATACTGGAAAATCATGAGGCCTCAGTTACAAGGCAAGCTCAGGGGCTGTAGCCAGCGCTAATGGCATTGGCCATTGCTCGATAACTATTTTCAAGATTTTCGACCGGAATTGGCCACCGATTTTTATATATTAACCCACGTCGCATACTTTTGAAATGTATTTCAGGAGCCGGAGATGGACAGCAAAGAGATCGTAAGAAGACAGTTCGACATACAAGCCCAGAACTTCAGCAACTGGTCAGTCACCAAGAACGAAGAGTACATGAAGGCATACTTCGAGTTCATCGATCTGCGCAAAGTTGACGAGTTGCTGGACGTCGCCTGCGGATCTGGAGAGTTCTCTGTTTTCTGTGCAAGAAGGATCAAGCGCGTTCATGGAATCGACATCTCTGCAGGAATGATCGAGCTGGCGAATAAGTTGGCCCAAACCAATGGTCTAGCCAATGTCACTTTTGAATGCCATGACGTTGAACACATCCCTTGCGCCGACAATACGTTCTCGGTCGTGCAATGCAGGTCGGCATTTCACCACATGGAGAACTACCCCCAGGTGTTCAAGGAGATGCTGCGGTGCTGCCAGCCCAACGGGCGGATAGCTGTTCAGGACATAATGGCGTATGAGGATCAGAAGGTCGATTCGTTCTTTGAGGCTCTGGAGAAGGAAGTCGATGTCAGTCACAATGCGACGCTGCACCGAGCGGAGTTCATCGATCTCTTCGACCGAAACCAGGTTGAGGTGATTCGATCGTTTACCGTGGAAATAGAGCTGAACTTCCGTGAGTATTTGAGCCATGCACATCAGTCGGAAGACAGCCGTGAGAAGATCGGAGATCTCTTAGAGAAAGGATTGCAGGATGAGGACATATCGCGCTTTCTATACATGAACGGAGATCATGTGCTGGTCCTCAAGCGGGCAGTGTTCTTGATCCTTGGTAACAAAAGAAATGAGTAGCTTAGGCATATTTTTCTATCCATCCAAGAACCAGATTCAGCCTCTGTGGAGACTGATCGATGAAAATGTGCTGGCAAATATGCATTCGAGATCGATCAATTCAGCAATGAAGGAAAGATATTTGATTCATTGAGGGTAGGCGGTTACGTTTAAGCTTGCTCTATAGATCCCTCCAAGAAATACAACTATAGCCTTGATGATGCATTAATATTTATTAAATAAGATTATAATCAATTAAGATAATAACCAATTCTAGTAATTCCTCTTTTGATTCTTGAGACCTTTTACACAATAGATATATATTAGGAATATCAAACGCATGCAATTAGTCGAGGGAGACCAAATAATTATGGCGGATGTTAAATATAATTTAGTTCACGAAGTAGACGAATTAAAAAATCAATTATCAATTTCCAGACGCATCGGCTTCTTTTTTGGTGCTGGAACAAGCATGTCAATAGGAATGCCAGGAATTGTTGAATTGACAAAACAAGTTAAAGAGAGTCTCGTCTCTGGAGAAAAAGAGGATATAGATAACGTTATCAAATGTCTTAAATCTTTCCCAGAGAAATCAGATATTACTATAGAAGATATTTTGAATCATATAAGATTAATTAGACAAATAACTAGGGAAACCTATTCCAAGGGATTCGAAGGTATCAATGGAAAAAGTGCCAAGAATTTAGATATTTCTATTTGTAATAAAATTTATCAATTAATCGCCGTCAAAGAAAACGAATCAGATATTACTCCCATGATCTTATTTGCCTCGTGGTTAAATTGGCTCCCCCGGGATTATAGCAAGGAAATATTCACTGTGAATTATGATTTAGTCCTAGAAAAAGCTTTTGAGGATTTACGAATACCGTATTTTGATGGTTTTGTTGGTGCACACGAACCTTTCTTTTTGCCAGAAAGCATAGAAAGCAAAGAAAAGATAGATTCTCCTCCCTTTTCATGGATTAGGCTATGGAAGCTACACGGTTCTTTTGGTTGGTTCTGGCAAAAAAGAGAGAAGAGCGAAACTTATAAAGTAATAAGATTAGGTTCACTAGCAAAAGGAGCAGATACCAATAGAGAATTAGTTATATATCCCTCAAGAGATAAGTACGAATCATCACGCAAGCAACCATTTACTGCGTATTTTGATAGACTTAAAAGTTATTTGCAGGAAGGAGAAACCCATTTTATAATAAATGGTTACTCGTTTGGAGAGGAACATATTAATGATATATTATTTAATTCATTGAAACAAAATAATAGATTACACATAATAGTCTTTCTGTTCAGTGATTCGGTTTTCGAAAGAATAAAAGAGCAAGTAAAACAGTTTTTAAATATAAGCGTATTCAGTCCTTCTTACGCAGTTATTGGAGGATTCATCGGAGCATGGGACTCACTTGACTACAAACCAGAACTAGAATTATATTACGATAAAGACGACAAGAAATTGACATTAGGAGATTTTAAATTACTCGTAAATTTTTTAATAAATACAAGTGGAAGTAAATTCGCTATTGAAGATAAATCAAAGAGAAAATTATGATTAAAGAAGCAACTTATTTAGGTAAAATAATAAATGTTGATAGCAACATGATAGAGGCAAATATCTCAGAAGTAACACCATCTGCGGCACCAATTATAAAAGGAAGATTATATAGAATTGGCCAGATTGGGACTTTAGTTAAAATACCAATTGGTAATATAACTATATACGGAATGGTATCTTCAGTTAGCAATACTCCCGGTAAAGTAAACGAGCAAAACCAAGAACCAGATTACGGAAATAAATATCTTCAAATACAGTTAATAGGCGAAAGAATAGGTAATAATGATTTTGTTAAAGGTGTAGGTAATTACCCCACTATAAACGATGAGGTCCATCTAGTTACTGAAGAGGATTTAAAACTTATTTACGGAGAGTATAAGGAAGGTCTTATTGAGATTGGAAAGCATTCATCATCAGATAATTTACCTGTATATATCGAATTACATAATTTAATTTTGAGACATAGTGCCATATTAGGATCAACTTGAAGTGGAAAATCGAACACAGTAGCAAATATAATAAAGGAAATAATAGGAAACTATAAATCATCCCGTATCATTTTAATTGATCCGCATGGAGAATATGAATCCGCATTCAAAGGTAGAGCGAAAATCCTTAAGATAGACGATAAAGAAAATCCTTTGTTTATACCATTCTGGGCCATGACTTTTGATGAATTCGCTTTTTTCCTTGTCGGTAGGTTGCCTGGGGATGAAAGACCAGAAACAAAAGAATTAAGAGAGAAAGTAATAGAATTAAAAAGATTGAATGCTGATAAGTTAAAAGCAGGTAGTATAGATAAAGAGAGTATTACTGCTGATTCGCCAATACCCTTTGATATTCATCAATTATGGTTTGATTTCGATAAGGAATTGAATGCAACATATAGCGTAGCGGATATTAATGCTCAAAATGATAAAACAGAAGAGATAGTAAAAGAAGGCGATCCAAAGAAACTCATTCCAGCATCCTATAAGCCATATTCACCAGATAATAAGCCGCCATACAAATCGAAAAGACAAACTATGTACCCCTATGTAAGCAAGATATATTCACGCCTTCGAGATTCGAGATTTGATTTCTTATTTAATCCTGGAAATTTCTCAGGATATGCTGGCGGCAATGATTTAGATGATCTATTAAAGACATGGATAGAACATGATAGCAATCTAACGATATTGGATTTAAATGGCGTTCCTTTTGAACTAATAGATATCTCAATAGGTCTCATTTCGAGAATAATTTTTGATAGTATGTATTGGGGGCGTAACGAAGAATATACTGGGAGAAATCGCCCAATTCAAATGATCTTTGAAGAGGCTCACTCTTATTTGCCTAATAATGAATCAAGCACAAACGTATATGCTAAGAAATCTGTAGAAAGAATATTTAAGGAAGGAAGAAAATTCGGCGTCGGGGCTATGGTAGTAAGTCAAAGGCCTTCAGAAATATCAGAAACTATATTATCCCAAGTGGGAACATTTATTGCATTAAGACTGACAAATAATGGCGATAAAGGTAGAGTTCAATCAGCTGCGCCTAACAATATGTCAAGTTTAATCGAGCTTTTGCCATCCTTGAGAATTGGAGAAGCCATTGTAATTGGGGAGGCTATTAAGGTACCGACGCGGGTAAGAATTGGACTTGTTACTCCAAGGCCAGATAGTAAAGACCCGGTAGTGTGCCGAAATTTCTG
>PMNG01000194.1:0-7490 GCA_003162615.1 Methanothrix sp.
TGGATCTTGTGAGACGCAGAGTGGAACATTAAAGCTGTGTAAGCAAGGAGACAGTCGAGTTCTGACAGAGGCTCAAAGAACTATGCGACCTAAAAGCAATTTTGCCCCTAATTTGCCCCATCCTTCAAAAGTCTGATGAATAGATCCTTTATCATCTTAGGACTCAATCAAACGACCGCAAGTTTTTAAACTTCCTTGCCAGATCTTCAGCAATGGACCATACACGTCTGCTCTTTGGAAAACCACTTATAAAGGACAGCAAAGAGTTCATCTCCGCGGTAAGAGATCTTCAGGCCAGGACTGGATGCACGATCCAGGCATTCGATGCTGATAAAGTTGCCAGTGAGAGACATCTGATCTTTGCGATCGAAAAGGCATTTGCGGCCTTCTCTGAAGAGAGGAACATCGCCAAAGACTTGGGCGTAGAGGTCCTGCGCTACGCCTCGGGAGAGCGCCAGATCGAACGGGCTCTATTAATCGGTGTATCCGGATCGACGAAGAGGGTAGCATTAGCGATTATTAGGCCAGAACTCGCAGGACCACTGGTCTGGGCCTGGCCGGATAGCTCTGAACTATCCCGGCTAATTGAAGTCGACGGCATGGGGGCCTCTTTTAAGCTCGACGCGTTAAGAGAGACTTTCAACATATCGGAAGACGAGATAAGGGCAGCAGATGAGACGCGAATCCCGGATCTGGTCCTTGAAAGGGTTGCACTGGTAGATACAATAAGGTAAGGCGGTGGCATGAAGGAAGAGTTCTATACAGATAAGCGATGGCAGAACTGGCTAAGCAAAGTCAAAGATAGCAAGTTCACTCTGAATGATTCTGATGAAAAGAATGCTGGGGCAGTCTTCGTCTATATAATGGATGACGTTGTTCTGGCCTGTTTAAAGGTAATTGCTAGATGTGAGAGAAAGATCATACCTCCGGATGATGCTCTATCCGAACTGGACAACATAAGGAACATTGTCTTCAAGGAGCACGATTCCCTGGGCGAGGATGCCGATCTCATGATCGATTCTCTCAAGACGTCTCTAGCGGCCGTCTTTGCATCCTGCCAGTGCTACATCTCTGGAGACTTCGATCGCGAATCTGACCTGAAGCAGATGGTGAAGAAAGCAATCGAGGCTGAAAACCAGGAGAATATAGACGAAGCCTTCAGCATTCTCAGCCATGTTGGGGCCAGAGTGATAGGTGGAGAGAGCCTTCCAGAGGAGGCTATAGCCGATTTGCCCTACAGCATGTCTGTAGAGCTTCTTGACGGCATAGATGCCATCTCCGCCGCTATGATTGGAGACGACTCCTACAAGGAAGACGACGGAACTGAAGAAAGCGGCGAAGAATTGTAATTTGCGGCTACATATACATTATTAGCCATCAATTCTGTTCCGCTACAGCATTCAAAGATGGCTCTATCAACATTGGCTAAATAGAACCCTGGAGCCTTGTGGTGACCTCACCGCCATTCTCCCGGACGATAACCGTGTGCTCCGCCTGAGAAACCAGAGCGCCCTCTACCTCCCACAATACCGGATAGCTGTGAATTATTCCAGCCCTCAAAAGCTGCGACAGGGCGTAATCTATCCTCTCCCCGACCAGCCATCTGCGCGCGAATGGCAGGGTCTTATACTTTTCCTGGATCTCCTTCGATAATTCTCTCGCCTGGGGTGATCTAACCGGCCTGTGACCGGAGAACCCGAAAATCTCGGTTTGAGACGCCTCGGAAATTCTTCCTGAGCCATTCGTGGCAAAAGGCTCGATCGCGATGACATCTCCTTCTTTCAGAGTCGTTCCCCTATCCAGGACTTTATTGGGTATGATTGGCCCGGCGTGGGCCGAGTATCTCTCTAGGCCATGGCCGGTGAGGTTGGCAACCGGTTTGAAGCCATAGCCAGTTATGGCCCGCTCTATGGCCACACCGATATCGGCTGTGTTTGCCCCGGGAGTTACCAGCTCGATGGCTGCATCTAAAGCCGCCTGCGACGCCTCCACCAGCTCGGGGTGTCCACTGAGGTCCACGGTGATTGCGGCGTCGGCTATGTAGCCGTCCACGTGAACTCCTATGTCGAGTTTTGTCATGCTCTCGCCAAAGGTGCTCTCGTCCTTCGGGCCAGGAGTATAGTGAGCCGCCATCCGGTCTCTGGAGATGTTACAGGGAAAAGCGGGCTCTGCTCCTTCTTTTCTGATCGACCCTTCCACAAACTCGGCCACCTCGATCAAGGGCACATCCACGTCCACCTTAGACCGAGCTTCCTGGCAGACCTTGGCCAAGATCATTCCGGCCTTCCTGTAATTTTCTAAGACATCTGATTCCATGTATCCACCTAAAATTTCAGGTTAGGTTCAGAACATAAGTCCGTCGCCAAATCTGTGGTTAATATTTGAAGGAATTCTTAGACGACCAAACGCCTCTCGAACTCGGTGAGGTTATCGCATCCCTCTGACCTAACCACCACCAGATCCTCCAGGCGGACACCGCCTAGATCTGGATAGTAGAGACCGGGCTCGACAGTGACGACGCTGCCGGCCTGCAAAACCTCTCCAGCCTCACTTAGGGAAGGGCTCTCGTGGATCGCCAAGCCCACTCCGTGACCAGTGGAGTGGATGAACCCGCTATTATCTCCCTCAGGATAACCGCGGTCTTTGAAAACCTGGCTTACCCTGGAGTGAACCTCTTTGCCATCGATTCCCGCGCGCACGGCATCTATTCCGGCATTCTGGGCTGCCACCACAGCATCATAGATGTCCGCGACCTCGGGACTGGCCTCGCCCCTTAACACCGTCCTGGTCATGTCGGCAAAGTATCTGCTGCTCTTGGACCGAGGGAAGATATCGATCACAATGGGGGAGTTGGCTGGAAGTGGACCATCACCACGAGCATGGGGATTGGCGGCAGCAGTTCCTCCGGCCACTATCGTGTCAATTGCATCGCACCCATCATCGAGGAGGGAAATCTCGATGGAGCTTCGGACTTTCTCCGATGTCAATGGGTTGCTATCTGCGTACAGGTATTCTCCTTTGGGCCTCGATCTGGAGATCGAGTCGATGGCTAAGCGCATGGCCTTTTCACACGCCTTCTGCACCACCCTTATGGCCTCGATCTCCCGATCACTCTTTACCTCACGCCACTTGGAGACGGGACTCTCGACGATTGAGACCTGGAACTTCTTGGAAAGCGTGGTGAAGATTCCAGCCGGGAACCTTTGTGGCACACCGATTCGACGCACTCCAAGGTCGGAAAGAAACTCGATCAGAGCGGCTGTGTAGGCTTCGCCTGGTTTTCCCGAGGCTTTGAGCTTCTCCTTGATCCCATACTCTGTAGTGCTGATCACCTGATCAGCGCAGCTCTCATGCATTGCCCTGCCGAGCTCCATGGAGGAGACGAGCATGGTGACCCTATCTGCTGCCAGGACGGTGAAGCGAT
The DNA here is from genome assembly GCA_003162615.1 of Methanothrix sp. Classification (GTDB taxonomy): domain Archaea; phylum Halobacteriota; class Methanosarcinia; order Methanotrichales; family Methanotrichaceae; genus Fen-7. Next base: position 3,425 of record PMNG01000194.1, read on the forward strand.
CGACGGCTGAGAACCTGGTAAGATAGTACATGTCAGGATCGCAAATGCTGTCGCCGATAAGAAGAAGCCCGTCCAGGTTCTGCTCTTCCAGGTACTTCTTCAGCTTTGTTTGCATTTTATGGCCCTGGTAACATCGAGAACGAAGGCTGTCACGTCCTCGCTCTTCTCCACCGCGGTCCCAGTTACAATCAAGTTCGCGCCCGCCTTCACCAGCTCAGCGGCCGCAGATCCGCTTCGGATTCCTCCGCCAACCACCAGGAGAGTCTCACCCAGAACATACTTCACCGCTCTGATCATGTCCAGCGGGATTGGTGTTTCCGCTCCCGACCCGGCCTCCAGGTAGACCATGCGCATTCCTAGGTACTTGGCTGCCAAAGCATAGGCGGCTGCTATCTCCGGTTTCTTTCGCGGTATTATCCTGGCGTCCCCCACCCAGCCTACTGTCCCTCCTGGCTCTACTATTATGTAGGCCATGGGCAGGGGCTCGAGATTGTACCTCATAACCAGAGGCGCACCAAGCACCTGATTCTCTACGATGTAGCTGGTGGACCTGGAGTTTAGAAGGCTCATGAAAAATACGGCGTCTGCATTCTGACAAAGTCCAGCCGCACTGCTGGGAAATAAGATGACTGGTAGTTCGGTCCGCTCTTTGATCTGTCTAACAGTCTCTTCAAGGACAGAGCCACTGGCCCCTACCGAGCCGCCCACCATGATGGCATCCGTGCCTCCAGCCGCGGCGGCCTCAGCCATCCTGCCTGCTTCTGATGGGCTCTGGGAATCCGGGTCTATCAGCGTTAGGTGTGCTGCTCCGTTGGCTAAGATCGCCTGGACCAGCCACTCCTCGACCCGGCCAATATTAAACCTCATGCAGAAGCTTAGGCAGCCCTGCTCTCCTTGGACTTCATCCTCAGCCCATGATAGCCGCACTTGCGGCAGCGAGTAGCCTTAACCGGGTTACGCGCATTGCAGCGCATACAGATCTTCAAGTTCAAAATCCTGTTTTCAGCCTCTGGAAACCTAGCCATTATAATCGCCTCAATAAATTATTCTTGGATGCGTTCTTGAATTGTAGTTCCTGGTTTTTGATTCTGTCTCAATTCTCGAAATCGCTAAGAGACATTGTCTGCTCTGATATTAAGCTTTCCAGTAGATTTGAAGGAGCGGCTCGACCTCTGGCGAGGGTTCGAGACCTTAAGAAGCCAGTAATTTCAGCCTATACGAAGATCTAGTTCTCGGGTGGCCTGGCCACCTGGTGGGGAGAAGATTGGCCTAAGCAAGTGAAACATTCCACACACGCTATTGGTGCTGTTAAACCTTCTAGCGAATGGAAACCTCCCGCGATCCAAGACAAATATACCTGGCTAAGCGCACTTAACCCCCACTTCTTCCAGCCCTATTTTCTCTTTTGGCCTGGCCAATCGCAAACTCAATAATGGCAACTGGCGATTCCAGTGCGCTATATGCACAATCTGACGGTTGGTCGTATCGATTAAACGATTAAACGCTATCGTCTGTTACGTAGAACCTGGAGCGCAAGTAGTATTAGTGGAACTAGACCGGTCAGCCTATCTTTTCGCCAGCTCCTCGTCGACTCATTGGACAACCTCAAAAGCAGGGAGGGGCTGCCTGCAAGTAGTATCCTTCAAGGGTTCATGACTTATCATATGTGCTGTAGTTGATGCCTTCACGTGCAAAAAAAGGCTTCCGGTGATCTCTCTACCAGATCACCGGCCTCTCATTCACTGGCCTGTGGAGTTTATCCCCTGGCTTTATGCTCGGGAACGCCTTGTAAAACTCGGGCACGTTGAAGACCACGCCGTTGACTCTAAACCTGCAGGGCGAGTGGGTATCAGTCAGGGCTCGCATCCTCAGGGATTCGTTCGTGTCCGATTCCCTCCACATCTGGGCGAAGCTTAAGAAGAACCTCTGATCTCCGGTGAATCCATCGATCATCTCCGGCTCCCCTTTCAATGAGAGCTTATAGGCGTGGTAGGCCATAGTCAATCCGCCGAAGTCTGCTATGTTCTCCGGCAGGGTCAGGTTGCCGTTGACGTGTAGGCCGGGCAGGACCTCGAACATGTTGTACTCGTCCACCAAACCCCCAGTGCTCTTGTTGAAGTTATCGGCATCCTTTGACGTCCACCAATCCGTCAAATTTCCACTGGCATCGAACTTCCTGCCCTGGCTGTCGAAGTTGTGAGTCATCTCGTGCCCTATAATGGCACCTATGGCACCGTAGTTGACTGCGTCATCGGCGTCCTTATTGAAGAAGGGCGACTGAAGAATGCCCGCCGGGAAGACTATGAGAACCTTATTATAGTCCGCATAGGCGTTAGTCTCCTGGGGGTCCATCTCCCAGAGCTTGCGATCTACGGGTTTGCCTATTCTGTCCAGGCCATCGGGACCGTGGTGGAACTGAAATTTAGAGGCCGCCAGGACATTCATGACATACGAAACGTTCTTTACTTCAAGCTCTGAATAATTCAGCCATTCGTCGGGGTAACCTACCTGGACATCCAGGACATCAAGTTTCGTGAGAGCTTTCTTCTTGGTTTCAGGCTCCATCCATGTCAGGTTTTGAATTCTCTCACGGAAGGCCTTCTTTAGGTTGGATACCATCTCCTGCATCCTGGCCTTGGAGCCTGGGTCGAAATACCCGTCTACATAGACACGGCCTATAGCCTCACCTATGGCCCCGTATTCTGCATCGAGGACCCTCTTCCAGCGGGGCTTCATCTCCTGCTGGCCATTGAGCTTTCTCCCATAGAAGTCAAAGTGCTCCCCCTCTAGGTCGGAGCTGAGATAGGAGGACGTGGCTAAGATCAGCTTCCAGCGCAGGAAGGTCTTCCAGTCAGCTACGCTATCGTTCTGCAGGGCAGTGCTCAGCTCCTTGAAGAAGGACGGGTTTCTGACGTTGACCTCGGTTACGTCCGGGCGACCAAAGGCGCTGAAGAGACGAGACCAGTTCAAGCCTGGGGCAAAGGCCTGAAGCTCCTCAAGGCTCATCATGTTATAAGTTTTGATCTCATCGTTGTCGGCCACGTTTGTGAAGGATGCGTTGGCTAGGCGAGTCTCTATCGTCATCACTGTCTTGGCATTATTCTCAGCGATCTTTGGGCTATCGCCGAGGAAGACGAACATCTTGGCAACGTGAGTCAGGTACTGCGCTCTCGTCTTGATAGAGTCGTTGTCCTGTCTGAAATAGAAATCTCTGTCCGGGAGTCCTAGACCCCCCTGAGTGATGGTGGCGATCATGACTCTGCTGTTCTTCTTGTCGGGTGCGGCGTACATGGAGAAGAAGGGGTCCATGCCATAGTCCATCATTTGCGTCGACACAGCCTGGACTTCGGAGGTGTTGGAGATATTGTCGATCATATTCAGCTTGTCTTTGATGGGGTCCAGACGCTGCTTTTCCAGAGTGGCATTATCCATTCCCACGCGGTAGAACTCGCCGATCTTCTGATCGAGGCTTCCCTCAGGGGCAGAGGTGTTGTTGGCTGCACTATCCACTATTTTTTTGACGCGGTCGTAGGTTCTATCATCTACTATCTGGAACTCTCCGTATCGCGCTTTGTCTGCAGGCACAGGGTGGCTTTTTATCCAAGCTCCCTCAACGTAATCATAGAAGTCGTTTCCAGGACTTACTGAAAGGTTCATGCTCCCGGGGTCGAAGGCCTTCTCATGGCCTGAGGCGCTCGTGTTACCCATAGAGGCTTCAGAAGAACCAAAACCTACGAGGGTTAAAGCGATAATTATTGCTATGCCAAAAGCGAATAGACATACTACTCCCATCCTCCTCATGTCTCCTCAACTCCTATGGTTCCAAGGAACCTCTTACATTGCATATAAAGATTGCTTATTTGTATGTATTTAGCCCCCCTAGGAACACTCTATTGACAAGACTGTCCGTATAAATTAACACATCCTGACTGGCAGTTCAAAATGACATTTTTGATCGTAATCCTCTGGAATGTTATTAAGAGGATTTCGAAAATCGTTTGATCTGCAATCTTTCAAGAGCACTTCGTTAACATTTTCGATTTAGATGCTTCTCAATTCGTTCAAT
>PMNG01000194.1:7628-7871 GCA_003162615.1 Methanothrix sp.
TACCCTTTGTCTCCATATCGGACCTCTCCTTCATTTGCCAAATCCACCTGGCTGTCATGGACGTTAGCAATGGTCGTCTCAACCTTCCAGATGAAATTATTCTCAGTATCGACTTTAACGTGTCCCTTGTAGCCGAAATAAGATTTGTTTCCTTTCTTTGACCAAGCACCATCTTTGCTTCTTCGAGTCTTGGCTTTATCTCCACGAGGAACATCGCTCTTGGCATGACCTGGATCAGATGTT
>PMNG01000119.1 GCA_003162615.1 Methanothrix sp.
GTTTCAATGGAGCCACTTCTTTTCAGAAATGGATAGGGCGGCCATTTTATGGCCTTCACAGATATCGAAAAAATGCCGATTTGCGAGTGGGTCGCTAACTATGCGATACTTTTAGTGGCGTTGGCTCCTCTCAAGAGGCCATTCCGCAATGCAGAGCTTTTGCGAGAGCCTCGCCAACTCAATTCAGAATTTTCTGAAGTGCGTATGTCTTCTCAGGAGTTTTCGTAACACGAAGCCATTTCCCCTAAATTCAGTAACAGGCAGCAACACTGCTTTCAGTCCCAGCGAGTCCCCCTCGACCGGACCAGCCAAAGGGTTGAGATCCTGAGGCATTATCATGGTTCTCTTCCCCACCTGCACCTTCCCTTCTCGCCCGAATATGTAGAGCTGTGCCAGAGATGGCTAGAATCACTTTCACAACGCACAGATGATCCTTCTAAACTAACTACTACTATGTAGTGATCGGGCTGGGAGGCAGTCTTACCCCCATTATCCCTTCATGACTGACCGGCCATTCCTTCTAATCCTTGCTGGCTTCGGAGGGCGAAGTTCAGCTAACGCCCCCTCCTTGGGTCACTAACCGATAGCAGTGAGGTCATATGCGCAAAAAAAACGCTACCTCCCCTCAAGCCTTCTCTAGCAGCCCGCCATAGTAGCCAGCATCGAACTCAGTTGGTTGCCATGATTTTCTCCGAAAAAAGAGGAAAGATAATCTCTTTGCGATCCTGCGTGATCTTTATTGATTCCTCGCAAAGAGTTTGTTCCCTCTTCATGTTCAACGCCGCGTTATGAAGAATTTCTCATGGTTGTTCCCCATGTTCACGCTCCAAGAACTGTATCCTATTTGCTTGATGTCGGTCGTGTTTGGCTCACCTACAAGGACAAAGTTTACTACGGTTCCTTTTGCGAATGATCCGATCAAGTATATTCCCCTGTATTTCTTCATCTGAGCTACAGTCCGTATTCTCTTGTTGTTGACCCACAGAACCGCACTTGCATTATATCCGGAAGTCGTGTAGGTGATCTGAGAGTAGAGTTTGCCCGCAACTGGCATGGTAATATTGCTCTGCGGAGTCGGGGGAACAACTGATAGCGTCACAGTGGTCTTATAAGTCTGATTCTGTGTGACCGTGAACGATAGCGGATAATCTACGTAGCCGGATTTCTTTATGTTGACATTATAAGCTCCGGCTGTAAGATCAAGGAACTTATCGGTCTGGCCTAGATCTTTACCCGAGCCATTATAAATTTCTGCTTTCAAGGAGCCTGTCGTGTCTATCTCTGCGCCTGTCTGAGTCACAGGTGGAGGCGTTGCTCCAAACGTCTCACCATAGAAGTAGAAATCCGAGCCTATTCCACATTCGCCGTAAGCTATCTTGAAGTACCCATTGTCTCCCCATTCAGTTGACCACGAATTCTTGCCTATCCAGTAACCGCCAGGATCGTTGTAGCCTATAAGAGTGATTGCGTGGTTGCCAGCTACATCGCCGTACTGATAAGAGTAGATGCCTCCTGTGTAATCGAAGAAGTCCGTATAGACTATCATACCTGCCATTACTGGACCCTTGGTAGCTATCCATTGCTTAGCGTCGGCGGCTGTCTTTATCGTGGTATAGGAGTTGAGTTTTGTAAGATCAGACTGCCAATTGGGACACGTCGAAGTGTCAGGGTAATAAGGAGCGCAGGTTGCATTTACTGTACCGGGATTCTCGAATGCACTTAGCATCCTCTCAAACTGCGCGCCGCTGTTACAATTCCCACCTCCATGCTCGAATAAGAATCTTTCCGAAAGATCGGGGTTCTTCGTAGAATCGTTCCCGAGTATCTTTAAAGTCGCTTCTCCCACTCCTACCGTAGCGAAGGCGACGCATGCTCCACAATCTTTTTGATCTTCAATCGGAGTTACCCAATTCTTGTCTTTCACGCTTCGCCAATCCCATGATGTAGGGTAAGTGTAAGCAGAAGCGGTAAGTTTGCTAGATGCCAATGCTATATCTTTAGCCGTGGCATTCATCTGAGCAGGAGTAACATTCAGACCCAAAGGATACATTTTCGCGTCAGCCATTCCACCCACAAGCAGGGCGATTAGGACCAACCCCAATATCGAACTCGTTTTCATGTTTCCTATTCACCTCAATTAGTGACCAGTCAACATCAAATGTCCTGACATTCGTTTCGAGAAATCCGTCCTCAGTGAAGACAATTATCCCTTTGATCTCGCCGTGCCAACGCATCATCTTCCAACCCTTCGAGCAGGACTTCGGAGGGAGTAAGCTCAGACAGCTCTTCCTTATTCTCGCTCTGAGTCTATCTGATGGGCGACTCAATATATGTAAGAGGAATGAGTTATAAGTTATCTCCGCCCGGTGCAAACAATATCTTAAACAGCTTGAAAGTGCAGCGGGTGTCTCTGTTCTTGAGAAACTCCTCATAGAAGACTCCGTACTTGCCGAAGTTCTTCCCGAAATCGAGGAAGACGCCCTTGCCGTTCTCTTCAAGATAGATCTTGTTTCCACCGATGCCATTAGCACCATCGTAGACCGTGAGCGATACCATCGTCCTCTCCTAACGCTGAGTAGGATGCAAAGGAACAATATAAGCTTTTAGAGAAGGGCGACTTATCATCTCAATGACAGAAGGTCAACGAAGGGATCGCCATTCTTAAGATCTCACCCGATGGTTTGCATCGTGTATGCAGGCTTCATAAGAATCGAGCCGGGGATGGATGAGGTAAGTCTTTAGGATATCCCTTAATGAGGGAGATCACGGCCTTATAGGTCAATTTAGAATTAATCTATGAGGCTTTATGAAAATAGCAGTGGCCAGCACCTACAGAAGATGGACGTAGGAGCCGATCACGACTTTGAATACATGCATCTTAAATTTGAAGTCAAGGGAAGCGGTAACAGCTTATACCCTCATCTTGATTGGTTAGTCGAGTTCGCAGAGGCCGAGAAGGATAAGAACCATCCGGTAAACTTCTACATCTTTGCAAAGATCGGGAAAGGTTGTAAAGTAGTGTATCTTGTAGGTTGGGTCTCATGCGATAAGTTCTACAAGATGGCAAAGTTTGAACCAAAAGGAACCCTCGATAAAGGCGGTTTAACAACTCAATACGATAGGTATGTAACCGAGATATCGAACTTGGAGCCTATCGATAAGTTGGGTACAATCATCGAGGATACCGAAAACTGGTGAGTAAGATGAGTAATGGAATATTTACCATCTAGTCCCGGGACAAGGCGCGCCGGATCTTAAAACGGTCCGGCTCCTTCTCGGGATAGACATAGAATGCAACGGTGATAAGTGCGACTTGTGTAGATATTCAGAATTAGGCGATGAACACAACGGCCCGATGTGCGGCTTGTTCAAGGAAGAATTGGATACGAACATAGTCCCAAAGACTAAGGACGGGTTCTATAAAGTCTATGAACTCCCGCGACTGAAGGAATGCAAAGAATCTGAGGTTAAAGATGCCAGTAAGAATACGAATTAACAACTTAGGGGACATAGGCCCATTACTTGAGTCTTTACTCCCTCCGATGAGCGGGCTAATCGAGGCCAAGTTTAGCCTCAAGCCTTTAGAGAAGAGCTACGTATGCGATGTGAGCTATCTAGGCGTTAATGGCCCATTTGGTCCCCTAGAAATGTCTTGGCCGTCTGAGTGCGACAAGGTAATCGACGCGGCTGCTATAATCCACGCTGCAAGAGTCTATGACCTAAAGGACAAGGATAAGGTCCGGTTAACGAACCTATTCGAAGACGAGGAAAGGGAGGAAAGGGCTAAGAAGGTTAGCGATATGATTGCCACAATACTCGATAATAAGTAAACATAGGATACTATGGCTTTCTCGAACCAAGTCTTCCCTTAGAGATTTACCTTGTAGCTTTATTCCTCGCCATTTGAGTAAAAACAAATGCCGCCTCCCCCCCAAGCCTTTTGCACCAGCCCTCGATAGTACGCAGCATCGAACTTCGACGCATTTCTCTCCGGGTCCACCTCCCACTTCGGGCATCCCTGATCACGTAGCCTATTTCCATCCCCGGAGCCAGTGGATACCTTGCTTCATATTAGCCTGCACAGCCGACGCCTCGGCACATCTCCGGGAATAGTTCAGCCTGCTGACTCTTCTGTGAATGGCCATGTCCCTAATGTCGGCACCCTCCAGCTCGTCCAATTACCTCCTGTAGACCTGCCGAGATTTCGATTCTATCCGTCTAAGATCCTCCAGGCACCTGGCCTCGGCCAGGACCAAAGACCTCCTGCTGCATTTTGTTGACATACTCCGGTGGATTCCCTTTCCGGGCCATCACGCCCCGGATCTTCATCTAGCCAGCGATTATGGGCACACGAACCTTCTCGAAGGTTAGTGTTGGAAGGTTTCTAAACGTCAGAAATATAATCTGCCATTTCTATGTCCCTCTATGAAAAGGCATGAGTTGAGAAATTGGTCGCTTTTGGCACGGCTGATGATTCTGATAACAGTCGTATCAGTGACAGTAGTTTTTGCGTATAATGAAGCTTCTCAGGGTGAACCGGCTTCTGGCTTAAACGAGCAGAAGAATGCGTCAGTCAGCGTCGTGAACCTTTCAGCCAATGCTCTCAACGATAAATACGGCGACATAGGGATTATACCGCGCCAAGTCCTTTTTGGCAACCCAGATAAGGAGCACGTTGTTGAGAGCCCAGATGGATTGTGGCTTTGCTATCTAGCACCAGTCAAGGGCGTGATGAACATCTGGGTGGGTCCTATAGACAACCTATCCCTGGTCAAACCCATTACTAACGAAACTGGCAGAGGGATCCACTTCTTCGACTGGATGTGGGATAGCCGCACCATCCTCTTCCCCAAGGACACCAACGGCGATGAGAACTGGACAATATACAGCATAGATAGAGTCACAGGTAATGAGAAGGTATTGACTCCTCTTCAGAACGTCAGCGCATCGATCTTGGCTACCAGCCAGCTGATTCCCAGGGATGTCATCATAGCCCTTAACGATAGAAACCCGGATTATCATGACCTCTACCTTGTCAACCTCACGACTGGAGAGCGGCGGATGATATTGAAGAATGATAACTTCACGTCATTCGTCATCGATAACAACTTGAAAGTGCGCTTTGCAACTAATGCTACAGCCGATGGTGGAGAGGTGATCTTCAGGCATCTGGATAACGGTAGCTGGTCAGAATACTTGAAGCTAGGAATGGAGGATGCTTCCAACACGGGCATCATCGGGTTTGATAGAAGTAATAAGATTATGTACATGTTTGATAGCCGGAAGCGCGATACCTCAGTCCTCACAGCCACGAATATAACCACGGGAGAGACGAGGGTCCTGGCAGAGAGCCCCATCGCGGATATCGATTCCTTAATCTTCCACCCAACAGAACAAACTCCTCAAGCGGCATCCTACAATTATGATCGCAAGCACTGGATCGTCTTCAACAAGTCTATTGAGAACGATCTGAATTTCCTCAGCACTATAGACGATGGAGAACTCAACGTTTACTGGCGCACTCTCGATGATAAAAAGTGGTTCGTCCTTTTCGCCAGGGACAACGGCTCGTACAGGCACTATGAGTATGATAGGGATACTAAGAAGGTACGATACCTCTTTAGCCTGCCAAGAAGCTTCGAGAACCTGACGTTATCTAAGATGCATACTGCGATCGTAAAATCCCGCGACGGATTGAATCTGACCTGCTACTACACTTTGCCAGTCTGGACCGATGTCAATGTCAACGGATTGCCTGACAAGCCCCTTCCCCTCATTCTCGTAGTTCACGGAGGGCCATGGGATAGGGACACCTGGGGCTTCAGACCCACCCACCAATGGCTGGCCAACCGAGGATATGCGGTCATGAGCGTCAACTTTAGAGGTTCCACAGGCTTTGGCAAGAACTTTATCAACGCCGGCAACCTCCAATGGGGGGCCAAGATGGAGGATGATCTTCTGGATGCCGTCAACTGGTCCATCGAGAAAGGTATAGCTGATCCTTCCAAGCTAGCCATTATGGGAGGAAGCTATGGGGGTTACGCAGCCCTGGCAGGCATGACTTTCGCGCCTAAAATCTTTGTCTGCGGGGTGGACGTGTGCGGTCCGTCGAACCTAACGTCCAGCCTCTTGAGCATTCCCCCTTACTGGAAACCCGAGCTGGCGAGTGAGTTCAAGAGGGTTGGTGACTATAGGACTGCTGCGGGAAGGGAGCTATTGGCAGAGCACTCGCCTCTGAACTACGTTGACCGGATAGAACGACCGTTGCTGATAGCCCAGGGGGTTAATGATCCGAGGGTCAAGAAGAATGAGTCTGACCAGATTGTCAAAGCCATGCAGGAGAAGAATCTGTCAGTAACCTACCTCGTGTACCCCGATGAAGGTCATGGGTTCGTAAGACCAGAAAATAAGCTATCCTATTACGCGGTCGTGGAAGCCTTCTTGGCCAAGCAACTGGGAGGAAGGTACGAACCAATAGGCAAAGACTTCGAGAACTCCAGTATCACGGTGCCAGTCGGAGGAGGCGAGATTCCTGGACTGGTCAATGCTCTGAATCAAATTCAGAAGTAAGACTACCACGGAAGCGACGTTGCGTTGCTTTCAGCAGGAATAGCCCCCCGCGCTATATATTTAGACCGCATAGCCGAGGAGTATCGAAGTGGTGGTGATACTTTGAGGCCATTTGTTTAAGCCGGACGCTGCGGCTGAATGTTAGCTCAAGGCCGTAGCGTCTGGCTTGCTTGACAATTAGAGGAACCCATGTGTCGGCATAGGGAAATAAGATAACATCGGGATCGTGGACCTTGATGAACTCCATCAGATCGGTGAGGACTGCCTTCTCCGGCCCCTCGAACTTTTGCTTGCGCTCGTTGAGGACCTGGACACAGGAGATATCCTTAGGAAAGTTTGGATCTCCGGCTACCTCCATTCCCATGACGCTTAAGGGATTTTCAAAGTCGGGAGAAAACCTGGACTCGTCTCTATCTCAGCATGGGAAGAGGTCTTTCTCGGCCAGATAACGCTGATCCTGCCTGACGTCCACATTGTAAAGCTCGGCAGCGTAGCGGGTCTGAATCTCGATCTTCTCGGCAACTTTTCTGCTGGCGTAGATCCTGTGGCCCTCAAAAGTGCCGAATATTGTAATGAAGCTGCACTCTTCGACCCTGAACCAGCTTTCCAGGTCTTCTATCATTCTCCTAATGGGCATGGGGGTCTTTCAGGCGCGTGTAGGACGAGGGTGGATTAGGCGGCGCTGACCCTCTCAAGTCCCTTTTCACGGCTCCACAGTTCCACGCAGCCCTTGAAGACGAGTCGAAGATCCACATGCATTTCCTCTCTCCCCCAAAGGCCCTAGATGGAGCAAGCTTCTCCCCTCCCAGGCTACTTGTTATAGGCTGAGAGGATAAGGACGAGGCGTAGGTGGAGGGTGAATGTGATGGATGCTATCGTCACCTCTCGACTTTCCAGAAGGAGTACCACATATTTAAGAATAAGAAGCGCGTCTAATTAATAGGAGTTTAGCTGCTTCGAAGTCTCAAGGGGGATTGCGTATGGAAAATGTTCTTCGACCTACTGGCGTGATGATTTGTGTCTCTATCTCTATTTGTCTGTGTTTGATCGGTCAGTCAGCAGCAACGCTGCTGGACACGGCCAATCCTCTTAACAGCGTCGAGGAATTTCATTCAAACTTTATCTCCCACGACCAGCAATCAATGCCGTCTCTAGGGCAGTCTCAGCTTTCCGATAAGGGAGCGCAGGAACCTGGATTGGAGACCTTCCCTCCAGATTTAATGCCTCACTCTTCGCCAATGAAGCAACATATAGCTATGGACAATTCTCACCCTGAACTGCAAGTCCAGGATATTCATGCCTTGAATACCAATATGCAGAGAGACGTTGTTTACGATGATACTCAGAGTGGTGACCCTACGCAGAAGGGCTTGAGTAACTCTAAGAATATCATGATTAACGGAAATGGACAGGGACAACCCAAGAGCAACGAGTGGCTAGATGGAAGCACCGATGATATGGGCATTGAGAATCTTGTAGATAACGCTATAAGTTCCCAGCAACACGATGGGCCTGTTACTTATCAAAGCCGAAGTGGTTCTCTGGCACAGCAACGCCTCGGGAACTATATGAACATCGACGTCAGCGGCATTAATGTCCAAGCAACAAACACCGTGGAAGGTGGCAGTGCAGTGGCAACCTCGAATATAGAAATAAAGCCTGTGCAAATCATTAACTGTCCGCCCGAAGTCGAAGAGAAGCTCAAATGAGCTATGCCCCTCAAGAAACCCCGAATACTTATTTTAGGGAAAATCAATCAAACTGTGATAGCCAGTTCCGTGCCAGTTCATCAGAGATAAATTGGAACTTCC
>PMNG01000091.1:0-3090 GCA_003162615.1 Methanothrix sp.
AGATCTTTTACAATCACCTAATTCATTTGTTTGGCATGAGCCGGAAGGATAGTCAGGATGAGGGAAAGACCTCTCTTTGCTAAATCCATCTATATGTATCTTATTGATTCTTTCTTTTATGTAAAGATGGACGTTAATAATTAATTTCCTGCAAAAGTACTTATTCTAGTGCATAGTAATAGCTTATTATGGCAGGAGTTCTTGAGAGGATAAGATGGCCGCAAAAAAGGACGGTAATCGGGAATAGCTCTTCGGCTCCCAGGGTGGATCTAAGGNNGAGGTTCGCTGTGAAGCAAATAGCTATGAGGAAACGGAGCAGTGGCCGCGAGAGTTCTTGCTTGGGGAACAAGGTCTCAGCTCAATCCATGATTGAGGGTAGACTTCGGCACATAGACCGCAGTGCATACATTTTTCATTTACCGTCGTGGATTTCAAGGCAACGTGTTGGTAGGATTCATCAGCCCTTCGCCAAGCCTACGTTCCTGGCCTCAAAAGCCCCGGTGGGGCAGATGCGACCGCAGATGGAGCAGAAGACGCACTCGCCCTTCCTCTTCTCGATGAAGTATTTGTCTATCAATCCTCGGGCTACTGCGTCCACTGAATTCCGCTATTTCCGATTAGTCACCTCTTCCAATCATCGTTAAATAGATCCAATTGTGTTTTGAGCCAGATCTTCTCTTGTTGTCTCTTTTTCGCACGGAGCTTCTCCTCATAGTGAATAGTACCAGATAAATATATAATTGAAGCCCTAATTATCTTCATTAGTCTAAGAGTTTTTTCTTTAAAATCTAGCCGACGCATCGAGTAAGCAAGAGTGTCTGCCAGACCTATGGGTTCTAAATGTGTCGATTCAAACAAATACTCATGTATCTTAAAGTATTTATGTTCTAAATGATTCCGAATTTCCGATAGCTCTTGAGCATCCGGTTCTATAGCCTCCTTAAAGCCAGACTCTCTCTCATACAAGTCTTTACTAAGCCAAAAAAGCCCCATTAACGGCAAATTTTTGCTTTGCCTAAACTCCTGCCTTAAACCCTTATCCTTGTTTTGGGAATTATACCATAGAGTTCCGAATTTTACTCTTTTTTCAGGTATCGATAATTTCAAATAATCATTCAAAAAATAGGCAATTTTATCAAATATAGAATAATTGATTCTAAATGCAATCTTAACTTTTTCAAGAGCTAAAGAATATGCGGGGTAATCAAGAGTATCATAAAGGTAAACTTCTTTATCAGAAAAATGTGGATTATGTGAATTAATTCCTTCATAATAAAGATATCTGGCAGAAACGAATTCCTGTTTTAATTGATTAAAATATCCTTCATGACATGGACCTTCCTCGATTTTAGTTGTAATGGTAGGAGTATGAAGGATATCTCTCGCTGCGATTGGATACGGTCCTAAATCATTCAGTGGATTTAAGAATAATCGGTTCCTTAAGCACCATTTCCGATATGCAATTTCTTCTTTAGACTCTCCAAGCGAGAACCTATGCATATCTATATCTTCTTTGATACGTTCAGGAGTAATTAAAGAATCAATCCATTTCTTGTATTCATTAAATCGCTCTCTTGCGTCTTTGGGTAGATTAGAACTCAAACCCTTTTCAAGGCTTAAATACGCATATTTTAGAAAGATTAACTGGTGACCATTATCATAAAGGGTGCCTGCATAATTTGTGAGCCCACGTCCTTTATTGCCGTGAGCCATTGCAAAAGAGGGATCAATTCCAAGTGCTCTATCCCAATATTCAATGGCTTCTGGAAATCTGCCGATTTCGTTCATTAAATTGCCTAAATTGGTTAGAATTTCGCATTTCCTGTTTTTTGTAGGTCCTTCGAAGCACCTGTTTTTTAAGGCTCTGCGAAGACATATGATTTCGTTTTCCAATTCCAACTTTTCTTTTTTGTATTCCCAATATTGACTTATTTCTTTTCTACGTAATTTCCTTATATTACTCCAGGCGTTAGCCATGAAGTAATACAAGGTACCTTCTTGAGTTTGTGTTAACTCTTTTTTTGATAATCCATCTAATATTATTATTGCTTGCTCTAAACTATCTGGGATTCTTGAATCCAATGAGATATCGATTAAATACCCTACGTGATCAATAGTCACCCCGTTTTCATATATTTCTGAACCGGGAGTAACGCTGCTCAATATAGCATTTTCTGCGCCTTCCATAAATCCATAGATGTTATCAAAATATAAATGCCTATAGAATCGCTTATAAGACTATAGCTCAATTTCTTGCCAAACCAACAATTAAACTTAATATTCCTTCTACTGGATATTAAAGCAAGCGGACCTAATGGATATTAAGGTGATTAGATATTAGATAATTCGTTCTTCCCCAGCGTACACATACAGGTTCGGGCTTCTGGCAAAAGCTACAAGCGTCATCCCAATCTTCTCAGCCAGCTCCACTCCTGAGTTCATAGGCGCACTCCTGCTCACCAGGATTGGAAAACCAGCTCTAGCTGCTTTGGCCACCATTACGCCCGACAGTCTGCCGCTGGTGATCAAGGCGCACCCGGATAGATTCACTCCTGCCAGAAGAGCCGCACCAACGGTCTTATCCACAGAGCTAGACCTGCTGACATCTTCACAGGAGGCCAGGATTTTTCCATCCACATCGCAGATGATGGAAGTATGAGTGGCTCCTGTCCTTCGCCACAATTTAGCGGACTCGTTTAGCTGGTCCACTGCGCTTAAAATAGCACTGGCCTTAATCCTGATCTTTGAATCGATCGGCTTAAGATTCTGGATGGCAGCTCCTCCCACGCTGCAACACTGGTGCCCCTTCCAGGGAGCAGCCTTTCCATCTCGCGTCTCACAGATCAGCGATCCTTTCTCTTCCCGAACAGAGCTTATGTCCTGGAAGCTTTCTACCAATCCCTCGCCGATTAGAAAGCCGACAGCCATTTCCTTAAGCTGAGCCGGCAGGGCGGCCAAGACAGTTACGCAGCCGCCGTTGAGGACGATGTTCACGTTCTCTTCGACTGCAACGTCCACCTCCATCTCGCGCCTCTTGGTTCCGCTGATCTCCAGACACCTTCGGGCCCGGAAAGTGGGGTCAGGGTCCAG
>PMNG01000091.1:3149-13869 GCA_003162615.1 Methanothrix sp.
GAAACCCTGGCGACAGCTTCAGCCTCGCCCCGGCGCGTCTTTACCAGCACAACGTCTCCATCATTGATTTTCAGCCTGGCAGCGTCCTCTGGGTTAATCTCAACATACAGCTCGGGATCTCTTTCGTCGAGGGAGGGGCTTCTCCGGGTCATGGAGCCGCTGTTGTAATGAAGAACTATTCTGCCGGTGGTGAGCAGTATGGGGTACTCGGGGGAAGTCTCCTCGCCCGGGGGCCTGTTTTCCACACAGGCGATCCTGGCCTTGCCGTCGGGGGTTGAGAACCTCTCGGTGTGCAGAATATCCGTTCCAGGATGCTTCTCGTCAGGACAGGGCCACCGCAGACCACCGACTTTGGAGATTCTCTCCTTTGTCATTCCTCCGTATATCGGCATCATGCGGTTCATCTCCTTCAGGACCTCCGCAGCATTGGCATAGTTGAAGTCCCGGCCTAACCTGTTGGCAATCTGGCTGATGATCCACATCCCTTCCTTGGCCTCTCCGACGGGAGGCACGGCCTGGTCTATCCACTGCACCCTACGCTCCATAGATGTGTAGCTGCCGTCCTTCTCAGCCCAGGCGGCAGCCGGTAGTACCACGTCGGCCATCCTGGCAGTGGCGGTCATGAAGATCTCCTGCACCACCAGGAAATCCAAGGCTTTCAGGGCCTCTTTGGTCTTGTTCACATTGGCGTCGCAAATGACCGGGTCCTCTCCGATTATGTACATGGCCTTGAGCTTTCCCTCTATAGCGGCGTCCGTCATCTCCGTNNGGATAAAACTCGGCCATGGCTCCGACGTCGCACGTTCCCTGGACGTTGTTCTGCCCTCGCATAGGCAGGATGCCTGCTCCTGGCCTTCCGATCTGGCCGCATATCAGGGCCAGGCCCACACAGGCTTTCACATTGTCTGTTCCGCACACATGCTGGGTAATTCCCATAGAGTAGAGAATCATAGAAGCAGGAGATTTAGCGTAGGCTCTTGCAGCCTCTGCTATGTCCTCGGCTGGAACGCCCGTCAACTCCGCCGCCTCTTCCAAAGAGTAACCTTCCAGGCTCTTAGCGAGGTCGTTGAAGCCCTCCGTTCTGGCGGTTATGAACTCATTGTCCGATAGGCCCTCGGCTATTATTACCTTCATCATTCCCCGGATGAGGTCTATATCGCTTCCCGGCTTAATCCGCAGATGTATGTCCGACATCCAGGAGGTAGAGGTTATCCTTGGATCGGCAACGATGACCACAGCTCCATTGTCTTTGGCCCGATTAACCCACCTGGACACCACCGGATGTGCCTCAGTGAAGTTGGTGCCGATGGCCAGGATGCACTTTGAGTTCTCCAGATCGACGAGGTTGTTGGTCATGGCACCGGTGCCCAGGACTGAACCCAGGCCGACCACAGTCGGGGAATGGCACAGCCGGGCACAGTTGTCCACATTGGGCGACCCGAGATGGCGTGCCATCTTCTCCATCAAGTAGTTCTCCTCGTTGTTGCACCTGGACGAAGCTAGAAAGCCCAGGGATTTTGGCCCGTAATTCTTGATGGCCTTGTCCAGATTTTTGGCTACGAGGTCCAGAGCTTCATCCCATGATATCCGCACCCATTCGTCCCCCATTCTTCGTAACGGATAACGCAGCCGTTCCTCGTGGTTGAGGACCTCCAAAACGGCAT
This sequence comes from Methanothrix sp., assembly GCA_003162615.1. Lineage (GTDB taxonomy): Archaea > Halobacteriota > Methanosarcinia > Methanotrichales > Methanotrichaceae > Fen-7. The sequence goes on from PMNG01000091.1 coordinate 4,814, forward strand.
TTCCCTTGGGGCAGAGGGCCCCCTCGGAGGCGGGATGCTCGGGCAGGTACTTGATGCCGATCGCTTTATCCTTTTCAACCTCAATGTAATAAGCACAGCCAACCGCGCAGTATGGACACAACGATGGAATCAGTTTTTGGGCCATATCAGATCACCAGACACATAAAACAATCATTATTATTGCGAACGTCGAGACGGTTCGACGCAGAGCATCTTTTCCCCTCCCTGGTGAAACTCCCTCTACAGCCTTTGTAGATGGCTATCAACTCTTTGATCTCCTCCATGGTAAAGTCACTCCAGGCAGGCTTATACCGTTGTAGAGGGTTAAGAAGTTTTGCTTGAAATGTTAACTTGGAAAGTTAGACGTAAACATAAACGCTTATAACAATCGAATTTTCGATAACATACTTGAGAAAGTTGTCGTCAGGCCTCTGTTATGTTGTAAAAATCGAGGCCAGAAGCTATCAATGTAATAGGCCGATGTAGCCGATTTTCCTATGTTTCCGGCTATGCCATCTGATCGATCAATCGGTTGCAATCATCACATTGGTGGCTTTTATCACAACGTAGACCTCTTTGCCCTCTGTTAGATTCAGATTTTCAGCAGAGGTTTTGGTAATGACCGAGACGATCGTATCTCCACCTGGAAGCTCAACCGAAACTTCAGTGCTTACAGGGCCTTTCACTATCTTTTTCACTTTGCCTTTCAGGATATTTCTAGCGCTTATCTTCATTAGAATCTTTCTCCTTTATCTGTACATATCCTTTTATGTTCACTATGGTTACTTACCTATCAGCATCCTATTCCATATGAAACCTGCGAATCTATGAAAAGACGGCTTGTAAATCCCAAGGCGCATAGAAACAATTCTTGTGTGATCATACCGGCATGTTCGAACAATTTAATTATCTTTAAGCATGATATTAATCCTCATAGCACTGTTTTTAATAATATATAATTATGTACATATCATTAAAACACACCTTAGAGGATTTCGAATAACCTCAATTTCGCAATATTTGGTTTAAATAGTTTATATAGACAGGTCAGCTAATTAGGGGTTGTTCGAAATCCTCCTTAGTTGTTTTCGTACTACAGGGCTACCGCAAACTATAGAAAAGAAGAGGCTCAATTGGAACAAATCACATAGAGGTTAAGTATGAAAAATAAAGGATCAAGAGCAAAAAATCTAAAACCGAAAGGCGCAAGAAAGGAACGCTCAAGACTAAGAAGTAAAAGAGGAAAAACCTCATCTATCACCACCTCTTGAGGTTGCGCGTAGTTTGCGTTGCGGAGCATCTCCGCCACAACTACAGGCTTTTCGCGCCACCCTACCTTCTGCATATCGAATAAATTAATTACTTTTAAAAACCCCTATCTCTTAAGAACTTCATTCATGACTGGACCAAGCATAGACTTCACTATCCTCTCAAGCTTCTCGATCCCCTCTTCCTATCGTAAACGCCTTTCCCAGGTTTTTCCCAATACCATGATAGCTCCAGCTTTCCGGAGCAAATATAATCGGCCTCACTTTTTCGATCATGGGCAGGCCGTCATCTCCAAGCACGTCTCCTTCAGCCTTTACATCCACGATCTCCCCGATGAACTGAGTGTGCAGCCCAATCTCAACAGCATTGAGCAGCCTGCACTCCAGGATCAGGGGGAACTCTTTGACGTAAGGCGCATCCACAAGCTCGCTCTTGACTGGAGTCAGTCCGGCCCTAGAAAGCTTGTCTACATCCCTGCCTGATGCAATCCCAAAATAATCCGCCGCTTTAGCATGATCCTCGGAGGGAACATTGACTGTGAAGGCCTTTCGTTCCATGATATTTCCATATGTGTAGGTGGCCTTTCGGAGGGAGACTCCAACGCACGGAGGTGCTGAGCAGCATATCCCTGCCCAGGCAGCGGTCATTACGTTGGCTTTTCCATCCTTATCGTAAGTCCCAATCACCAGAACAGGTGTGGGATAGATTATGGTTTTAGCGCCCAAAGATTTTTTCATGATTTCCATCTCATTTCAGTTGTTCACGTAGTCCACATTAAGGCTTTGAATTTGGCTTAATGGCACCGACTTTGACGCTGGAAATCGAATTCTGAACCATTTTCAGTTGCTCAGGAGTTCCCTTCAAGCTTTTCAAGATTGCCTGGCCTGTTGGATCGTTGGTCATACAATCTAAGGGAAAAACCGTTTCGTCGATCACAGTCACATCCCCGAATCCAGCGGATTTTATTGCACCCAGATATCTGTCCTTGGTTGCGGCACCCGCGATACAGCCAACGTAGGCTTCGATCGAATCCTTCACAAAATCCGGAAGTTTCTTTAGAAGGACTATATCCGAGACCATCAGCCTGCCACCCGGCTTGAGCACCCTAAATGCTTCTTTAAAGGCTTTGTCCTTATTTGGCACGAGGTTGATGACGCAGTTTGAGATGATCACATCAATGGTACTATCTTCGACCGGCAGGTTCTCGATCTCCCCTTGTCTGAACTCTACATTTTTATAGCCGCCCTTGGAGGCGTTGTCTCTAGCCCGAGCGACCATCTCCACAGTCATATCGACACCTATGACTCTGCCCTCTGGCCCGACCTTATTTGAAGCAAGGAAACAATCGAAGCCTGCACCAGAGCCTAGATCCAAAACAGTCTCCCCAGCTTTTATCGATGCAAGGGCTGTAGGATTGCCGCAGCCTAATCCCAGGTTAGATCCCGAGGGCACAGCCTCCAGATCTTCATCTGTATAGCCGATTCTCTTGCTTATCTCCTTGGGCTTGGATGTTCCGCAACACGCCGACGAGCAGCAAGAACCGTTCTGTTTTGCAACTCGAGCGTAATTTTCTCTTACAACCAACTTTACTTCTTGATCTTCCATATATTCACCTTCATTTAAAATAATTTGGTTAAAATATCGCTATCTCTTAAGAACTTCATCCATGACTGGACCAAGCATAGACTTCACCATGCTCTCAAGCTTCTCGACCTTGATCAAGGAAAGACAACAGATCTCTCCATCCTTTTCCATGCTGACCAAAGCCAGCTTATCTCCCGCTCCTATCTTTGCCCTCTCCCGGATCTCTTTCGGAAGCACCATCTGGCCTCTCTCATCCACGCCCACGATTGACTCCACCTTGCAGCAGCTCATCATGTCAGACGCGCAGCAAGGTCCTTTCTTACCTTCAGATGTCACGAACAAACCTCAGGCATCTACTGTAGCCTCTGAGTATTTAATCCTTTCTGATAAATCTGAATATGCTGATATTCGTGAACGTGAACTACTACGCTTTGACCAACGAAAACAAGTCGACTCACGATTGCTTCAGATATGTGTTTGGCATTGTTGAAATAATGAGGGCAAGCCGCTTCTCCCCTGAGCTACCAAAGCCTTTCGTCAAAAATTCTTAAACATTCTACATTCTTTTAAGCTTCGAACGGATTACAATAAGGCTCTCATGCATCCGGCACATGCTCCTTCTGTTCTTGCTTACTTTCGGCCTTACCTTCATGATATGGATGCTCTAATTCGGAGAATGCCTGGATCATTACCTCACTTATCGTGGGATGTATGATCTGTGACCTCGTCATTGGAGCTAGATCCCGACTATCGGTATTCATGAGGTAAACCATCTGCTGAACAAGCTCTGGAGCTTCTGTTCCCACTACAGAGCAGCCAAGGATCTTTCCTGTATTCTCCTCTACTACTACTTTTGCGAAGCCCTTTTCTTCGGCCATAGCAATCCCCTTTGCTACGTCGGTGTACCTGGCCCTGCCAACGAGTATTTTGTATCCTGCTGCCATTGCCTCAGCTTCTGTAAGCCCAACGCCTGCCACCTGTGGGTGGGTGAAGACTGCATGGGGAACGGCATGTTGATCGTTTATCTGCTTCTCTTCTTCGAACATATTGTGGGATACTACATCCGCTTCGTAGTTGGCGGTGTGTCTAAACATGTGTTTTCCCAGGGCATCGCCAATGGCACATATTCCCGGCTTAGTGGTCTCCAGGTAATCGTTAACCTTTATCCATCCATGCTGGTCCGTCTTCACGCCTGTTTTTTCAGGTTTAAAAAGGTCTGAGTTTGACATCCGGCCAGAAGCCACCAAGATTTCGTCGGCCTCGAATCTATATACCTTATTATCGAGACGGTTCCGGGCTGAGACGATCTTCTTTCCACCTTCAATTTCGACTTTCACGGCTTCGTGATTGGTACGGACCTTCATGTTCTTTGATAGAACCTCTGTGACGATGCTGCGAATCTCAGGGTCCTCATTCATCAGGACTTGCGGGCTTCTTCCCAGGATAGTCACATCGGTGCCCATGGCAGAGAAGAAATGGCCGTACTCACATCCAATGTATCCTGCGCCTATTATTATCAAGCTTTTTGGCAACTTCTCAAGGTTCAGAAGGGTAATATGGTCAAGATAGCCTACCTCCTTAAGGCCGGGTATTGATGGAATAAGCTCTCTACTTCCTGAGGCTATGACGATCCTGGGTGCGGTGATTGTTTTGTCTCCGACCTTCAATGTATAATCACCGATGAACTCTGAATTATCTTTATACCAGGTCAGTTTTTCTGATGATCTGACCGAGTCCTCAATTGCTTTTTTCGAACTTTCCACGACCGATCGCATACGGCTCATAATCTTCTGGAAATCTATCCTGTTTATGCTCCCCTCGATACCTACAGCCCTGGCGTCCTGAAGGGTCCTTATTACATCTGCGGGATAGATCAGCATCTTGGAGGGGAGGCATCCATTATTCAGGCAGGTTCCGCCCATCAGACCGTGGTCGATCACGGCGACCTTCATATCATTCTGTAGGGCATTGGAGGCCACGCGCATTCCAGCTCCTGAGCCGACAACGATAACATCGTATTTTTTCATGGTACCTCTCTCTCAAACTTGTAATTTCTGAACCGGCATCCGGCCTTAGCAATAGTATGGTAGCTAGGAGTTCAAGCGCTTGTGATGTGTATCACGCTCAATCGCCCGAAGGTCAGACTACTGATAGGCTCTTTGATCATAAATACAGCTAATCACTATCTAGAGGTTACCCACAGGAAATAGCGAAAGCCAAATAAAGAGATAACCAGGCAAAGGCAATGAGGGAAACAAAGTATCTGGCCTTGCCTACTTGAATGTCTGGGCTATCCAATCCTTCATCTCGTCCCTTGCTTGCCTGAAGACGTTGATCTGATCTTCTTCCGAGCCTCCGGCAGCGGCTGGATCTTTGAACATCCGATGGATGGTCTCCTTAGCAGCTGGAGCCGTAGCAGGAGCCTTAAGGCTTACTCCGCAGATAGGGCATATCTCCTTTGCTTTATCGCATACGGTGACAGCCAGATCGAATAAAATGCCTTTATACTCGTTCATCGCTTTTGAACGCTGGCTGGAGATATCGATGCCAATTTCGCTCGTGACCAACACGGCACGAGGATCTACTTTCGACGCTTCAACACCAGCGCTGTAGACTTCATACCTATCTCCGTACATGGCCCTGAGCAACCCTTCTGCTATCTGAGATCTTGCAGAGTTGTGGAAGCATAAAAAGAGTACTTTCTTTTTGCCTGAACCTTTCGATTCGGATGCCATTTAGTTCAACCTTGTTCGTTTTATTAATAATGCAATATGGCAACTAATGGTATACAAAGGCTTTCTATATACAACCAATACATCGTTTTATCGCGATATGTTTATATTCTATTATGTGACTACATCAGTATGTCATGTCTCAAAAATCGGTCTCAGATTTGCGGATCAAAATCCTTAGTGCCCTTTCCGATCCCACGCGCCTTGAGCTGCTAGAATATCTAGCAGGTGGCGAAAGATGCGTCTGCGAGATTATTCCAGCCTTCAGCCGCTCCCAATCAACGATATCGAAGCATCTCAACATCCTTCACGAGAATGGAATCCTGGATCGTCGCATCGACGGCAAAAGGACTCTGTATCGGATAAAGAATCCCAGGATTTTCAATCTGCTAAAAGAGGTCGATGCCATAGCTCTGGACCAGATCTCAGAACTGACAAATGCAGGGAAGATTTTGGAGGCATCAATAAAATGAGCTTCATAGGCTGTTTCCAGACATGAAAGGCAGTAATCGATTAGTATGTAATATGACCTGGCTGTGATAAATTTGATAACAGAAATGTTAATGGCTTCTTTAAATGCCGGGCTCATAACTTTGGTGGGATATCTCTCAGCACACGTTTTGACATGCCTAGTGCCCGCATTCTTCATAGCTGGGGCCATAGCGGCACTTCTCAAGACTGAAGTGGTGCTGAAGTACTTTGGAGCAGATGCTCCCAAGTGGCTATGCTACAGCGTAGCAGCTACGTCCGGAACAATACTGGCAGTCTGTAGCTGTACTATACTGCCCATGTTCGCAGGAATAGAGAAGAAGGGCGCAGGAATCGGTCCTGCAACAGCTTTCCTTTTCTCGGGCCCTGCCATAAACCTCCTGGCCATAGTTCTCACTGCCAGAGTTCTGGGCCTGGATATAGGAATTGCCAGGGCGATTGCCGCAGTGTCCATGGCCGTTATCATCGGCTTGATCATGGCTGCCATTTTCGAGAGAAGACCGCAGAAGTGCGAGATCTCACCAGGCAATGCGCCTGCCAAGGTCGTCGATGCGACGACCGAGTCCCATAAAGGTGGTCAAACCGAGCGCATATCTGTTTTATTCTTGGCGCTCCTAATTGGAGTGCTGCTATCTGCCACCTCGCAATTGGAGTTCTCACTGAAGTGGACTATAGTCACCGCGTTTATAGCGGCTGCTGCTTATGTCCTGGCCAGATATTTCTCCTCTGAAGAAAAGAGCGCCTTCTTCAGCGAGACCTGGTCACTCACTAAAAAGATATTTCCCTTGTTGCTGGTGGGAACCTTCATAACAGGCATGATAGGCTACTTCCTGCCTGTGGAGTGGGTGAGGACAGTCTTCGGTACGAACAGCTTCCTGGCGTGCTTCACAGCCTCTGTTGTCGGGGCTCTACTCTACATGCCCACTCTGCTGGAGATACCCATAGTGGGAACGCTCTTCGGTTACAGCACAGGAGTGACGGCCCCCGGTCCGGCGCTATCTCTGCTCCTGGCCGGGCCATCGCTGAGCCTACCAAGCATGATAGTAATTATGAGAGTAATAGGCTTTAAGAAAGGCGGTGTTTACATCAGCCTGGTTGTTACAGTCTCCACTCTCGTAGGCATGCTCTACGGAGCAATTGTAGGTATGAGTATTGAATGATGGTTTAAGAAGTGAATGAAATGGTGAAGATCGAAGTCTTAGGAACAGGCTGCGCCAAGTGCAAGAGCTTGACAAAGAATGTAGAGAAAGCAGTCCAGGAACTCGGCATCAAGGCCGAGATTGTGAAGGTGGACAGCATCCAGGAGATCATGGATAGAGGAGTCATGATGGTCCCAGCACTCTACATAGACTGCGAGTCTAAGGCAGTTGGAAGGGCCCCAAGCGTTGCAGAGATTAAGAAATTACTCGAGCCGTATCGGTGAGTATTAGATGGCGAATGAGATAAGCAAAGGGCTCGACTTTCTTTCCAGGTTCCTGACAGCCTGGATCTTCGCTGCCATGCTCATAGGCATAGGCATCGGCTATTTTGCTCCAGGCATAACTCAGTTCATCCTCAGCTTGCAGGTGGGAACCACTTCTATTCCCATTGCCATTGGCTTGATACTGATGATGTATCCGCCCCTGGCCAAGGTGAAGTATGAGGAGCTAGGGAACGTCTTCAAGGATAGGAAGATTCTGGCTCTGTCCCTGGTTCAGAACTGGATCATCGGCCCCATTCTGATGTTCGTCCTTGCAGTCGTATTCCTGCGAGACTATCCTCATCTCATGTACGGCGTAATCCTCATCGGTATAGCTCGCTGCATAGCTATGGTCATAGTCTGGAACGAGTTGGCCTGCGGCTGTACGGAGTACTGCGCCGGCCTGGTGGGTCTGAACTCCATTTTCCAGGTGCTGTTTTATTCCGTATATGCATACATATTCATCACGATATTACCTGCAGCTATAGGCATAGCTTCAGGAATGACAGTAAACGTCACCATAACCCAGATTGCGGAGAGCGTCTTCATCTACCTTGGAATACCTTTCCTGGCGGGCATTATCACAAGGTTCTCGCTAATTCGGGCCAAAGGAAGAAGCTGGTACGAGAGTCAGTTCATACCTAAGATTAGCCCCCTCACGCTCATTGCTTTGCTCTTCACAATCGTCGTGATGTTCTCCCTCAAAGGAGGGTATGTCGTGGAGCTGCCACTGGACGTAGTCAGAGTTGCCATTCCGCTCATGATCTACTTCCTGCTCATGTTCTTCGCCAGCTTCTACATGTCCTACAAGCTGGGAGTGAACTACGAGAATACTGCTGCTCTATCATTCACCGCTGCCAGCAACAATTTCGAGCTGGCGATAGCCGTAGCAGTGGCAGTCTTCGGCATCGCTTCCCAGGAGGCCTTTGCAGCAGTCATTGGGCCGCTTATAGAAGTACCGGTTTTGATTGGCCTGGTAAACGTGGCCCTGAAGCTGAAGGAGAGGTATTTTGCCGAGGTTCCAGCAATGTGCGACAGTCAGAGCTTTGATAATTAGGTTTCATCACTTAATTATCAACTAATCAAAATTAGTTCATTTTTCATCACGGCCAACGTCCGGCGTCTCCGGCGCGTAGTATCGCGAACGGAGCACGCCCTTGTCATGTCTTTCATCTCATTTCTGCACTCGCCCTCGTCAGCAGCAACACATTCGATGCAGTCAGATGAAGCGCATATGCAGCAACCGATTCAGGCACCGTCGCCTCCTCGGTTCCCTGACCGTGACCTGACAAGCGATTGCGAACGGTCGGGACACCTGCCTCAAGCGTGCTTCTTAACGCCGTGAAATGCGCTTGCATGAACGAGGGGATGAGTTTGCGTTCAAATACGATATCTATCAGTCGTTTAGCGGTATCGCCGACATTGAACTCCCATCCCCTTTGAGTGCAGATAGCTTTTATGGTGCTCTCGAATGCCTTGAGGCAGTCGTTCAAGCACTCCTTGTACTTCTTCGTCCTATAGTG
>PMNG01000188.1 GCA_003162615.1 Methanothrix sp.
AACTTGGTGGCTGAAAATCCAAAGGATTCCAGAAACTAAAAAATAAAGATCGTTTGGATATAATTATGATAGATGGAAAGATAGCACTATCACCCGGACATCGCATCGTAGAGCCAGTCGGCGACTTGAAAGGTTGGGCGGGCCGCTCTCCGTCATGCCGTCGGTTGTTCGCATGTCATTGTCAAGACGCCACGAGAACATGCCACCCAGGTTGTTCTCCTTTACATAAGCGCATTTCTCTGTAATGGATTCCTGGGTGTCGTGTCCTCCGTTTTCAGCGTAGCCGAACTCGCTTTCGACCCCGCCGATCATCTTCTCGTATGGGAATCCGGCCTGATAGTACGATTCTGCGTAAGCTTTGAGATCATAGTCCTGCCCGGGTCCGTAGGTCATCAGGTTGATGTTGTCAACGATGTCTTTCAGGCTTGCAACCGTTTCGGGAGAGTGCACTCCGGGCCAGATCGTATGGCTTAGTTTGTAGGAACGGCCGTGTGGATTCGTACCCGCCTGTTTCAGGGTGATGTAGCAGGTCGAAAGAAGCGTCTGTAGCTCCGGCGCATAATCATCGATCTGGCGTGTCTCCCAATCCATATCGTAACCGTCGAGGTCATACTTATTCAGGTACAGAACGACGCTGTCGGCAAACTTCTGGGGATATCTTGCAGCACCAAGATATTGGTCATCGACAGACTGATCACCGAAATCTGATGAGATGAAAATTTCTGCGTCGGGGTTACCACGCCGACATAGCGCGACGATGTTCCTTATTTTTTGTTCCGTCTCCTCTATGGATGAATCGCCGGTTGTTTTGTCGGTCAGGACACCGTCTTCGACAGTTGCAAATGCGATGTAGAGGCGATTAATCTTCTTCCACGGGATGCTGTCCTGAACCGACATCGCCTCGTCGTATGCCCCGTCAAACAGGAAAAAGTAGGCTACAATGATCGGTTTTCCCTCTGAGTTCGAAACGGATGAGTTGGTAATGCCCAAGTTATCTGCTACGGAGCCTCCCGATAATGCAAGCAGAACCCCAACGGCCAAAAGAATAACCTTCTTGGACATAAACACCCCCCACTCCTTAACATAAATCAGTAATGAAGTACACTTGCTGAATGGTGGATGAACTGATAAAACTTACTCATAATTAGCTGACATAACTTCTAACCGACTTTCGAAAGGCTAATATCTCTATCAAGCGCAGTATTATAAAGAGGATTGTCTCAATGGTTAATTTGATTATTATCGCAGCAATTATTATTGGTGCAGTTGCCATAACCGTAATTTTTGCTCCTCGCATCAAGCGATGGATTAAAGGTAGGATGCTTAAAGAAAACGATGAGGCAATTCCGCTTTTCAATTGTTCAATTGCTAGCAGAGGGGATGAATCAGGTGCACCCAATTCCGGAGACATATATGATTGCGTTGAGACCAAAGGGGAAATTGAAGAGGCTGGACTTAAAAACTGAAAGGGGAGTTATATAATTCACTGTTGCTTCCATGCCCTTTCCGTCATATGCCATATCTCATAGGATATCTTAGGAGTATCTGACAGAGGAGTGTCTTCTATCGACTGTGCCGGGTGCGCCGCTACATTTGACCATGAGCAAGAAGGGCATCCATTCAAGCGGCTCCTGGTTACTCAGCCGCTATTGACCGTTAACCATTGCTTTAACTGATCTTGTTCTGTTTCTTGTGCCATTAACGGCCGTCAGGGTATATGTTGTGGTTCCGGATGGGGATACCTTTGTCGTCCCCTTTAACACAACTATGCCAACTCCTTGATCGATCTCTACTGTTGTGGCACCGACAACACTCCAACTGAGAGTCGTTGCTTCTCCTGGGCTGATTGCCACGGGTTTGGCGTCAAAGTATTCTATAACGGGAAATGGAGTGGTATATAGGTTGAGGGTTATCAAAGCCCCTCCCAGAATGATCAGAATTGCCGTAATTTGCAGGATAAATCCCTTTGGCGTAGTCCAGAAGGACTTCCTGCTCTCCCAGTAGTTCATCTCGGCGCACCTAAGCTCTTTTCCGACTTTGACATAGATAAAACCTATCATTGGCCAAGCACTAGCTGAGTGGTGCAAGAAACTGGGAATCCGGGTTGTTCGACGAATATAACCAAAATTGACCGCACAGGTTCATGGATGTGGGCTCAGGATTCTTAATCACTGGTCAATTTGGCGAGTATTTTAGCCCAGTTGTTCTCGCAGATTATCCACCAGCCGAGAGTCTCCTTGGCCAGATCCCGTGCTCCTGGGCAGAAAGCGTCCACGGCCAGATTGTACGGCATCTCTCGGAGCGGCGGATGGAGAGGATATTTGGTACAGGTGAGTGGCCTGATTTCGTATATCAGGCACTCCTTCTTCTCCGTATCGTAGAAGGGACAGGGTTGCCTCAGAACCCAGCCCTTTAAATCTTTGTCATATCGGCATAGGGATTTTAGCTTCTTTTTGGAGCCCAGATGCTCTGCTATCTTCTCGAAGTCCTCCTTTTCCAGATAGAGTCCGGCTCCTGGAGTAAAGCAGCACCGACCACACCGCTCGCATTTGAACGTTTCCCAGAATAGCTTAACTCCTTCCTCTGAATTCGGCTTGTCAGGATCTCTTGCAGGCAGGGGCAGAGCTATGTCAAAGGGAACCTTATCTCCTAGATCGATCTGTTTAAATTGCTCGTCCTTCTTCAGGACCGACCAGTGTGGTCGCTGTTTCAGGAACACGACGTGCAGTCCATGACGCTTCTGATTGACGCAGGAGGAAGAGCAGAGCTGGTGGCAAAGCCTGCGAATTCTGGAAAGCGGATCTACATCGTTATTACTCATACTTGACAACCTTTGATTTGCCTGATAATAAAATGCACCTGCAATATTCTTCACTTTCGGCTCGCGTGGCTTTTCCTTATCATCTCTTGATTCACCTACTCTTCTACTCAAAATAAGCTCAAGAGTCAGGTGATTCGAACGACCATCACTTATGTAATTGTACGACTCTTATTCTCCTCAGTCATATCGAGCAATTTTATAATAACCTCCTCATATGTGTCTCCCATTTTTCCTCGTTCCTCTAATCGTTTCTTGGTTGCTTCTGATAGTTTAATGGTTGACATATTTCCATTGTTCATAATACCATATATTATAAGCCTTTGTAATTATACTTAGTTTACTTAGTACAATAAGTCAATTAACTATAAATACTATAAATAATATACTGGGTATTTAGTGTTAGGATGGCACCCCTAAAAGCACCTTCGCTGTCCTGCATCCCCCCAAAATCGAGGTGGTAAAAATTGGTAAACAGATTATGGACTTTTCCATCATGGACGAGGAAGCAGAGAATGAGGTTTGAAACATGGTGAAGCCTGTAGATTTTAAAGCGGCTATCGCCGAGGACATCAAGGAGATCGACTTGGCTTTGAGTGTCCTAAATGGTCTCAGGAATGTCAACGCGGCTTGACTTGAATTGCTTAAAGAAGCCGAAGCAAGGGACGCCGGGAGCAAGGAGAGTTAGTTCTTACCATTGTGGTCAAAATCTTTTTTAGTCAGTTTAACCTGAAGCCGGAGATATGAGTGAATACATGGAGAAGTTAGCCCAGATAGGCGGGGTGATCTGGTTAAAAGAGTAGCACCGCGAGAACCAGGCTCTTATTTGCCCTTTTGAACATGTTGTCATAGTTCACTTTCGCCCCGCCTGGCTCGTCTTCATCTCCTCGATTGGCATCGTAATCTGTCGTGGAATATTAGCATTCAAGATGAAGGTGATCCAAATGACCAAAAACCCCGAATTTGCAAAGTTCGCCTCAGAGATTGCCCGGGCCCAGGACTCCATCCGGTCTGCCAACGAGGAGCTGATAAAGCTCTCCCAGAGGTTAGGACGGATGATGCCAAAGGTGCAGAGGACGGATACGTCAGGAATCCTCACCTGGTTTAACCTTTACAACAAGGTGAAGGACTGCGCCAGCAAGGCCGACAATGAGCTAAGAACACTTAGCGACGCCGAGCCGGTCAATTCAAATCCCATTTTGCAGTCCCAGACCAGCTACTATCTTGGCCAGAAGGCCAGGTTCTACGCCAAGGTGGAGGTCATGGATGACATCCTGATCGGGATGATGGAGGATCTTCTCGAGAACGGCTCCTTTGAGGAGTCCCAGAAAGAAGAGATTCGAGTTGCGTTAGACGGAACCATGGAGAAGAGCAGAAGAAAGATGGACCCCATGCCGGCGCTGGCATAAAACCATCTTTTCTCTTCTGATTCTAAACTTATTCATTTAAATCCATACTTGGACATTTCCCTTATTCCAGGAAATGGTGCGTCAGTTTCGTGACGTCGCGGTACCGGACCACTCCTGCCATTTTGTCTTCGTCGTCGGTGACCGGCAGCGCCCGAAAGTCGTACCTGGAGAACATGGTTTCGGCCTCGCCTAGCGTACTATCCTTCTTCAATGATATTACGTTCTTGATCATTATGTCTTTCAAAAGGGCCTTATCGTCGGCCTTGAGCAGCTCTTTGACATCGATCACTCCCAGCAGTCTATCATCCTTATCGACGACGTAGAAGTACATTATCTCGTCTTTGTCCTTGGCAAGCTTTGGATATCCGTTCTGAGCCGACTCGACCGTCTCCTCAGGGTAGACCTTCAAATACTTCTCAGTGGTGATATTCTGGATGTTCTCCTGCTGCTTCTCAAGGATGGATTTTATCTTATCGATGTTTTCGTCGTCCATCAGCTTCATTATGGCGTTCTGGTCCTCAAAGGTCAGCACAGAAAGAACGTCCGCCGCCTGGCCAGGCGTCATCATGTCTATCAGGCCTGCAACCTTCTCCTTCTTCAGGGAGGAGATTATCTCCCTCTGCATGTTCGGGCCTATCTCCTCAAGAGCATCCGAGGCCTGGTCGGCGTCAAGCTGATTGATGACCATTACCCTTTGCTCGTGGTCCAGGTCCTCCAGGATCTCGACGAGGTCAACTGGCGGAAGGTCGTTCAGCATCTCTTTCAGTATCTTCAGCTTTACGTTTCCTTTGAAGCTGTCGATGTCGGAGGGGAGAGCTTGAACATAGGACCAGGGTATAAGCGTATCCTCGCTCTTCTCATGCCCTTTTTTAATCAGATTGGCGAAGGGACTGGTGCTCCTCTCAAAGAGGTCGAGGCCCATCCTTCTAAACCGGGCATAGTCCGAAGGGTCCACGTCTGTAACATAGAGCTTGTTCTTCTTCAGCACCATCTTGATGTCGTACACAACTTCGACTTCGGTATCCTCCATATCGAGGATCTTCTTGTCCAGAATGAAATCCTTCAGTAGCACTATTCCTTCGGGAATCTTGACGGCGAACTTCTCGACATCATCGACATCGATGACGATCTGCTTTTTGTCGAACGACCTGACCTTCTCCCACGGCATCATCAGAGAGGGATGGCCGAAGGGACGACTGATAACTAAATACGTGACCTCTGCTACCTTATCCTTATCCAGGATAACCAGATCAGAAATCTTGCCTATCTTCTTTCCTTTGAGAAGAACTTTTTCGTTGAGCACGTCGCTCAAGAAATACGTGTTTTCCGGCAAGCCTGGCCCGCCATCTTTCTCCATACTTCTTCCTCCGGTTACCTAAAACTGACGACGGTGTAAAATTTGTAAACCAATATGACCACCAGCATTATGAGATAAAGTCTGAGGACTAATAGGGAGACCTTTACCAGAGGCGTCATCTTAAGCCGGGGTTGACTGTACCTTTTGTTGATCTCCTTTATCTTTGCTGTCCATCCCTTGAATGTACGACCGAGCAGGCTCTCATCTGATAGGTCACGGTACTCATCTTCTCCGTTCATAGGTGGAACATCTCCGGGAAGAGGACGCTTAAGGCGTACAGAGTTGATAGAACGACAATCATTGTCACAATTGATAAACCAATTACATTCTGCAAAAACGTATTCTTATATTTTCCCATCAACTCTTCTTGGTTGAGCAGCAATATCAAGAACACCAGAGCCGCTGGAAGGAGAGTGACGGCAATCACCTGAACGAACAGAGTTATTAGCACCAGCGGGGCTCCTGGGATCAGCACAACAGTGCCGGCGACTATCAGGCTCAGGAAATAGTACGCATAAAACATGGGGGCTTCTGATATCTTGTTATTGATGGAGTGAGCCCATCCAAACACCTCGCCCATAGCCCATGAGCTGGCCAGGGATATGCATATCGCCCCAAGCAATCCAGCATCGAATAGGCCAATGGCCAATGCTGCGCCAACAAGTGGATAGCTACCGATGATGGCATGAGCCGCCTGAGCGGCATTTCCTATCTCAATGCCATTAGGTGGTTTGTACAACAGTGTTCCCGTGAGTATCATGACGAATGCTGCTACTAACACGACAAAGACGGATCCCATCAAGGTGTCCCATCTAGCAAAGGGGATATCCTTCTCAGTTAGTCCCTTATCCACAACCGAGCTTTGGTGGAAGAATAGCATCCAGGGAGCGATGGTCGTTCCTATGTTGGCCATCAAGAAGAAGAAGATCTCCGGGCTTAGGCCATTTGGGAAACTTGGTATCAAGGCTCGTTGGATCGCTCCGAAATCTGGATGAAGCAGCAAAGTTGCAGGAATGTAAATCAGGTTCAGCCCGCAGAAGAGTAGTACTAATTTTTCCCAGGTCCAGTACCTCCCGTGCATGACGATGAGGATCATCAAGATGCAAACTCCTATCACCGTCACTACAGGCGGCACTCCGAAGACGCTCAATGCTGCAGTCATCCCCACGAACTCAGAGATCAACGTCAGGAAATCCAGGAAGCCTAAGTCCATCAAAGAGAACCAGCCCCAGAACGGACCAAAAGCGTCGAATATCGCCTCGGCATGTCCTCGCTTGGTGACCGCCCCTAATCTCACGCACATCTCTTGAACTGCGAAGGCCATAGGGCCAAGCAATATTATGAACCAGATTAGATTGAAGCCGAATTTGGCTCCTGTAGCTGCATAGGTTGTGATCCCACCGGCATCGTTGTCTGCCACCATCACGATTATGCCCGGTCCGGCGAGAGCCAGGTACAAGCTAAGCCACTTTACAAACCTGCGATATTTATAGAAAAAATTGGCCACTGGCTGCATTGTCAAAACTCCTGGAGAAGGTCGCAGGTCTTATAGAGTTCGAACGCCTCGCTGTCCTACACATTTCTGTATCAGGCAAGCAACTCTGTGATCTCCGCCTGGATGGCGGTTTTGGCATTTGGATCCCTGCGCCGGAGATTTCTTAAGACCTTGGCCCTTACGGTCCGCCGGTTGAGCTTTAGACATCGACATACAATGCTCCATCAGTTAATCAGGAAGCCTGTCCTTCCCTGGAGTTCCTTCTCAAAGAGCCGGTTGTAATCTTCTGTTATATAATGCTATCCGTCATGGTTTATCAAACATTTGGCATATTGGCAACTTTTATATAGTATCTTGGTAAAACACCAATAATCGGGATATATTGTTGGAGAAAACCAGATAATCATGAGTCATAAACTTGACTTGGACGAGGTCGATTTGGCAATTCTTAGAAATCTCCGAGAGAACTCGAGGATACATCTTCAGGAGATATCAGAGATCACAGGCATACCGGACGCAACCATACAGTTTAGGCTGAAGCGCATGATGGTCAATGAGGTTATCGACAAGTTCACCATCATGGCCAACTCGATCGCAACGGGATACGTAGTGACCGCCATCATGCTTGTACAGACGGATACCGAAAAGCACGACGAGGCCAAAGCCGCTCTCGCCACAATCCCAGAGATCTCGGAGGTCTACAGCGTCCTGGGGGAGTACGATCTTTTTATAAAGATCTGGTCTAAAAGCCTTGAGGAACTCAATCAGATTATAAACGATAAAGTAAGATCCATAGACGGCGTGGAGGACCTTCTGGAGATTGTTGTTGTGGAGAAGGTAAAAGAAGAAACGCCTCCTGTTTAAGTGAAGAATGATTTCTCACCAACCAGAGTCACCCTGGATCCATTATTCGGTTATGTCTGATGATCGTGACACTTATCATCCTTGTTTATTTCGAAGAAGAGCTTGTTTTTTTTGAAAGTTGGGCAGATTCCATTGATTCGATCTTAAACTAAACCTGTCAGCAAGCTCTCATAGCGCTGCTTTATTCTTTCCACCACGTCCATTTCATATGGCTGATGCGTAGGCACAATAATGGACGACTCCAGGTTAGCGTAATCGGGGGCGGCTGTCGCTCCATCGTCCCGAGCAGGAATTCGGAGGTCTCTGGCCATGTCTTCCATCATCGGTGTTAACGGTTTGACTGCCCTGACGTTGCTGGCCCGAACTCTATACCCCTGGAGAAGCCCATCTATCTCCGCTGCCAACTCTTCTATCTTTCCTTGGCCACTAGCCAGGCAGATTTTCTCCGCCGACTCTTTGAGCTGGGAAAAAGTGCGCACACCTGCTTCTATCAGCTCACCTGAATAGTGCTCTCTTATCTGAACTGTATAGCCGGGCGCTGCGACTAGAATACGAAGATCTTTCAGCAACTTCAGATCCTCGGCCTCTGGCTTGTAGGGGTTGACCACCACATAGTCCAGGCCCAGACGCACGGCCAGGCTCTCGTACATCCTGGTCACTCCCAGGGGCCTACTGGATCTCATAACCGTGCCTCGGACGAATTCTGGGCTGTCTGAACCCAGGCCGAAGTACTCAGCAAAGCCTTTGGTAGTCGTCAAGACCTTTGTGCGGCCTGTTTTTTTTGCGCTTATCAGGCCCATCTGCTCCAGCTCTTTAACATGGGAGTAGCTTTTGTTGCCCCTGATCTCTGCCAGGTTGCTCTGCTTCAAAGGTTGCTTGTAGGCGATTATGGCCAGAGTTCTGATGAGCGGGGCATCGATTTCCCTGGGGGCGACGGATATTACATCTCTGGCCAGAGAGGCCCTAACCTGCATCACATACCTGTCCTCAAAACCCCTGATCTCTATGCCTGATCCACGTAGCGAGTAGTCTCTGACCAACTCCTCTTCCAGGGCTCGTACTCCTTCCTCTGATACGCCAGACAACCGGGAAAGGTCTTTCAGGGACAGGGCTTTACCAGCGGCAAAGAGAGCGGCCTCGATCAGCGCCTTCGAGTCGACATCATTTGTTGACAAGGTGATGGTCTAATTCCCAGGCTATCTATTAAATCCAGCGCACCAAATATTTCTGAAACCTTTGTTTAAATCCAAGATGTCTTGGAGGCGATTCAAGGGTAATCCTTTCGAAAGCGCATTTATAAAACTCCTGTTCAAGTGACAAATGCTGCCATTAGCCCGCGAAACAGAATTAGAATAAGTTCAAGAGGAATGAGTTCAAGACGCAAAATGCTTGTAGAGTTATGTCCCACACCAACTGCGCGGCTGTTTACGTTGCCATATCTCCCTGCATTGAAATCAAGCTTTGAACATTTCGCGAAGCTCTCCGATACGCTTATTAGAGATGCAAATAACACAAAACCGAGTTTATAAATCGAGTTGTTATCGAAACAAAAATAGTAATTATTTTCGATCATTGTGAGTCATAAGAGGAATCTCGTCGACTAAGTTGGACATAGAACCTCCTGTTGGACTTTACCTGAACAAAAGTAAAGGATTTCGCCATTACATTTAAATACACGATTGTCTTTCTTGGAAGCATTGAGGAATCACAAATGGTAACAGGCACAGTAAAGTTCTTTAACAGAACAAAGCACTTCGGGTTTATAGCTGGAGACGATGGAAAAGACTATTTTGTTCACGCCACCGGGCTTAAGCCAGGCGTTTCCATTGCAGAGGGAGACAAAGTTAGCTTTGAGGTAGTTGCCGGGGACAAGGGGCCCAAGGCAGACAAAGTTGAAAAGGCAGCAGCATAAAATAACTGATTTTCATAGCGACGAGGCGAAGAATCAAGCCTCATGCTTGACTTTTTGTTTTTAATAGTTACTGTCCTATATAAGATAACCGTTTTTTTTTAATGCAATTTTAGCTAACTAACAAGTAAGTTCAAGTCGAGAAAACTTCATCCATTGTACTAGAGGGCTCATGATAGAATCCCACGTCAAAAAGGTTGCCGGTGAGCTCGGGCTGAATGGCAAACAGGTCCGGGCAGTCTCCGATCTCTTGGACCAGGGCTCAACGGTGCCTTTTATCGCCAGGTATAGGAAGGAGACCACCGGAAGCCTGGACGAAGTGGCCATCGCCGCCATTCGCGATCGAATGACTCAGCTAAGAGAGCTGGACAAACGGCGCGAATCCATTCTTAAAACCCTCGCCGAGGGCGGCCAGCTGACAGAAGAGCTTAAGCACAAAATCCTGGCCGCAGAAACCATGGCCCTTCTGGACGACGTCTATCTTCCGTACAGGCCAAAGCGTCGAACCAGATCCACGGTGGCTCAGGAAAGAGGCCGAGAGCCTCTGGCAAGAGTTATCTATGCTCAGGACTTCTCGGACCCGGTTGCTGAGGCTGTGAAGTTCGTTGACCTTGATAAAGGACTTAATTCGGCAGACGATGCCATTTCTGGAGCGCGGGACATCATTGCCGAGTGGATAAATGAGGATGCGGCAACCAGATCTCAGATCCGCGACCTCTTCAGGGTCCACGGCATCTTGAGATCAAAGGAGGCCAGAGACAAAAAACCAGAGGGCGCGAAGTACCTAGACTACTTCGACTGGTCAGAGCCTCTGACAAGTGTTCCCTCCCACAGGCTCATGGCCATGATGCGCGCCCGAAGAGAAGGATTTCTTAGCGTTCACGCTGCGCCTCCTGAAGATGCAGCGCTGGCCATTCTGGAAACCAATTTTGTTCGCGGAACTGGCCCATCGAGTCAGCAGGTCAGGCTGGCTGCCATTGACAGCTACAAGCGATTGCTTGCGCCATCCATGGAGACTGAGATGCTATCCAATGCCGTAGAAGATGCAGAAGGAAAAGCGGTCAAGGTCTTCGCAGATAATCTCCGACAACTCTTGCTGGAGGCACCCATGGGCCAGAAAAATGTCCTGGCGATCGATCCGGGCTTTCGGACTGGCTGTAAGGTTGTAGTGTTGGATGGTCAGGGCCAGCTAATGCACAACGATGTTATCTACCCTCACATGCCCCAGCAGCAAGAAAAAGAGGCAGGGAAGAAGATCCTCGATCTGTGCGAACGTTTCGGAGTGGAGGTCATCGCCATAGGTAACGGGACAGCAGGCCGGGAGACAGAGTCCTTTGTGAGGAAGCTCAAGCTGCCTGGGAAGGTTTCCGTGATAATGGTGAACGAGTCGGGAGCCTCTGTGTACTCGGCATCCGAAGCAGCTCGCGAGGAGTTTCCCGATCAGGATGTGACCGTTCGGGGTGCTGTATCGATAGGCAGAAGGCTGATGGATCCTCTTGCCGAGCTTGTCAAGATAGACCCAAGATCCATAGGCGTAGGCCAGTACCAGCACGACTTGGATCAGACCGTTCTCAAGAAAAAACTGGACGAGGTGGTAGAGAGTTGCGTCAACATGGTTGGCGTTGACGTCAACACCGCCAGCAAGGCTCTTCTATCTTACGTCTCGGGCCTGGGGCCAAAGCTTGCCGGGGCGATTGTGAAGTACAGGAACGAGCACGGGCCGTTCAGATCCCGCCAGGATCTTCTTAAAGTTCCCCGGTTGGGCCCAAAGGCCTTTGAGCAGGCAGCGGGTTTTCTGCGCATAAGGGATGGCGATAACACGCTAGACTCAAGCGCCGTCCACCCGGAGAGCTACCCGATCGTCGAGGCAATGGCCAGAGATCTCGGGGTCAACGTCAAAGAGCTGATGAAGGACCCTGGACTTCAGAGAGATATTGACCTGAAGAGATACGTCACCTGTGAAGTCGGGATGCCCACGCTAAACGATATCCTATCTGAGCTATCAAAGCCAGGGCGCGACCCGCGTCAGGAGTTCGAAGCCTTCAGCTTTGCCGAAGGCGTGGAGAAGATGGAAGACTTGACGCCTGGAATGAGGCTGCCGGGGATAATCACAAACGTGACGGCCTTCGGAGCCTTTGTGGACATAGGAGTTCACCAAGACGGGTTGGTGCACATTAGCCAGATCTCGGACAATTTCGTCCGAAATCCGGCGGACGTTATCAAGCTTCATCAAAAGGTCATGGTTACTGTCCTCGAAGTGGACAAGGATAGGAAGAGGATTTCGCTATCGATGAAGATAAAAGGAAGAAATGAAGATAAACAGTAAGAAACAGAGACCTGAGCATCAGTTCTCTGCTGTTAAGAGATTTTGATGCACCTATCCGCATCGACTCGGCTCGATCGAAAACGGCCTGTTCTCCTTCAATGCCCACTCCATCTCCGCCAAAATCGGCTTTATCTGGCCTGTCTCCTTGAACTGGCGTTTCATTAGCTCGGCAAGGCTTCCATGCTCAATCCTTTTCTCTATTAGCGGTAAATAGCTCTTCTCCTCGTCTGTAGAGTTCTTATAGGCAACCTTGTACAGATTTTCCAATTCTGGCTTCAGGCATTCCACGCCGTGCCTCATGGCCTCTTCCAGCAGAGAACGAAGGGACCCGTCTTCCTCATCCAGCTCTAGGTCGCTTCTAAGCAGAGCCAGTAGGAAGGCCGATACGGCCATGTCCGAGTGCAGGCATTCCTGCTCGTCGATCGCCTTCACCTCAAGGCATTTCCTGGTGAACCGGACTATCACGCCCCGGGAGTTCACCCACTCTTGACAGAGCACTTCTGCACCGCAGGCTTTCAGCTCCGAGTAGATGCCCCTGTTTATGCGGATGTATTCATCCACGCTCTCCAGCCTTTCAGGTAGAATGCCGTGGCAGATCGATGGCATTTTGCATTGGTTCTCCCGGTAGTAGATCAGCCTGTTGTCCATGTAGGATGTCAGCTTCCCCTCCACGATAGGTGAGGAAGCCGACACGGCCACCAGATACGGTAGAAGCGAGCGGATCCTGTTGAACATGGGAACCAGATTCTCTCGGTCTCCGTAAGGGATGTTTATCTGCAGTGCCTGGATGTTCAGCCAGCCGTGTTGCTTTATGTTGAACAATCGGTCGTAGGCGTTGAAGTACTCCTGCTCGTCGTGGTCCCAGTAAGTCGTTTGATCCAGCGTAAGCATCGGGTGCATTCCAAGGCCCAGGAACTTGTATTTGTTGTTCAGAGCCCGGTAGAGACTCTTTAGCCCATTGAAGAGATTGTTCTCTAGAAAGCTGAGGCTCCCAGGCCTAGCGGGTATCAGCTCTATTGCGTGCTTTTGCAGCTCCTTGGAGACCATTATTCCGCCGAAGCTAACCTCATGCTCTATGGCTCCGCTGATCCGCTCGATTATCTTGTCGGAAATCGGTAGCGGGTTGAAATCCCTATCGTTTATGGAATATTCGTGCTCTGTTCCGATCTTCATAAAAATCTCTTCAGTCAAGCAGAATCAATGTCCAATCTCAATCTGTCTCACAGGCTTAATCTAATCTGGCCTGACTAATCAGTCTGATCTAAACAGGCTTATCTGGTTAGCTTTATCTCGGCCATGAGCTCCGTCTCCGGCTCATCGATCTTGACGATCTCTTCCAGCTCCTCGGGCGGCAAATCATTGACCAATTCCACTATCTTGCTCACCGATAGTTCGAACAAACCTTCGTAAGCCTTCCGGTCCTTCTTCAGAACCTCAACCATGGGGCAGATGCTCGGCTTTTTCAGGAATATCTGGAGTATGGTCCCCTTTACATCGAAGGTGAAAGGCCCCGCTACACAAGTCTCGGGTTTGACTGAATGGACACTGCACTTGCCATCCTGGAACAGCACGCAGAAGCCATCCGGCTTAAGCCGGAGCCTTTTGTAGCCCTTAATCTCTATGCTATCAGGGCTAACCCCGCTGGCCAGGAGGATGTCTATCCTCTTCTCTGTAAGAGGAGGCATGGCTCCTATGCAGCAGCCACCACCTAGATTGCAGCTACCGCAAGCTTTGCTCAGGGCGTCACAAAGTGTTGCATCCATCAACATCGTCTCTTGGGATACATTTACGGCAAATTCAATTTCCGAACGGAAAAATGAATAGTATGTCTACTTCTCCGAGAAGTCTATCTTGTATGAGTAGACGTCGTTTTCTACTGTGGCCTCTCCTTGGGCAAAAGCTGCGTCTGCGCCCAAGCCGTACTCGCCCTCAAAACCGTAGGGTCCGATGGCCATAGGCCATATCTCATCGGCGTAGTCAGAGGTGTCGCCGGTCATGAGATAGGACACGATCCGGCGGAACATGTCTGGATAGTTGGCATCCTCACCTCCCTCCAGAGAGGGATTGTCGTTCACCTCGATGACGTAGAGCTTTCCGTTGCTTTCCTTTATGTCCACACCGTAAAGCCCGCCGCCTATTGCTTTTCCTGCCTCGATTCCCAGATCGATGACCTCGGGTGGGATCTGGTCCACAGGCACGCTCTCCACGTCGCAGTACACGATGTGTCCGTTAACCGAGGCCTGGATCTTGAAGGTCTCCGACGGGATTATGTACCGGCAGGCGTACAGCAACTCGCCGTTCAGAACGCCGATTCTCCAGTCGAACCTGCTCTCTATGTACTCCTGGACCACTATCCAGTCCGTGAGCTTGAGGAACCTCTTGGCCACCTTGATGAACTCAGAGACGGTCGATGCTTTCTCGACCCTCACTGAGAAGGATGTGGAAGGCTCCTTCAAGACCAAAGGCGTCCCGAGCTCCTCAAAGAGGCCTTTGATGCACGTTTCATTGACATCATTCTTGCTCAAGAATTTGGTTCTGGGCATAGAGATGTTCTTCTTCATCAGGTGAAGGTACATGTTGACCTTGTCCGCACATATCTGGATGGACATAGGGTCGTCTATGACGGGTACTCCGTACATGCTCGCCATCTTGGCTGCGACGTAGGTTGTGTTCATGGGGTCGGTGTTGGCTCTTATGAATAGCGCATCCAGTCTGGGAATCTTCTTTATGTCCACAGGAAAGATGAACTCAACTGTATGGCCCATGCTCTCAGCTACATCCCGGCATTTGACCAGGGCTGTAAGCTGTGAAGAGCTGCTCATGGTCTGTCTATTGACAAAGATGCCTAGTTTACTCACTGCGGTTCACCCTCGTATCCAGAAGATTTTGCAACAACTCGGTCTCCTCTTTGGATAACTGCGAATATTTTACCGGAGCCAGGGAGGAGAGGCGGTATCCGCTCTCGTCCTTAACCAGCACTATCTCGACAAGAGGTATGCTAAAGGCCCGGTAGACCTTGTCCGCCAGAGCGGACACTCCCTCACAGCAGTTTATGGTCTTGCCGAAGATGGATACACACTTGACAACCTTTGAGGCGTCCGTTATCTTCTGATAGCAGAACGGGTACTTGCCCAGGTTGGTCACGTGCTTGATCACCTTCGTGGCCTCTTCTACGTCTTTGACCATGAAATGATCAGACGGCGTGGAGAAGTAGTTAAGACCATAGACTACTGCCGGCAGCGAAATGTACTGATAGGAAATCACCCAGTCACAGACTGGAATCTCCGCCAGCTTGGCCTTTTCCAGGCATATGGGAACAATGTAGGCGTCCAGCACTTCGCTGCTGCTTGGAACCGTCTTGATCCCATCGTGTTCACTCTTGACTATAGTGTAGTACGGCTCAGTCTTGTAGAAGTAACTCTCATTTATTATATATTGAGTGTCATCTTCTTTGAGCGTATACATAATGTCCTTTTTAGGAACTTGGCTCTTAGTCCGTTCGTTCATTTAGAACATCACCGCTGGACCAACGCCTGCGAAAATAGACTTGTTATCGAACCTGGAAACTCTCCCCTTAGGTCCACTGGGGGGCGATCCTGAAGATACTCTGTTCGATATTCTACGGTGTCTACTAAGGCTACGGTGCTTTTCAGAGTCCGTGGTTGCTTCATTATCAGAAATTTGGATCTCCTCAACGGCCTATAACTAATACGTAGTATTTATCAGTGTCGTTCGGCTAGGAGATTCTCAGTATCATTATTCAGAAATTTCAGGAGACAAGCTAGGGGACAGGCTTCTTGAAAGAACAATCAAGGGCCAAGAAGATCCAGCATCCTGGCAGCATCGGTGGTGGGAAGGTCGCAGGCATGGTTCGCGCAAACGTAGGCAGTGGCCGCTCCTTTGGTTGTCGATAGGTTCTTGGTGAACCCGGCCAACCGGATGATTGCCGGCGTTTCTTCTCCAGAATCAACCAAGATCACAACTTTGTTTGGCATAAACCTGGACCTCAGAGCCTTCAACATCTCAAGCGTATCTTGCGCATCGGGATCGCCGACCACAACCACCTCGTACGCCGGACCAATACCGAAATCGAGGGTTGCCATCAGCATAGCATAAGCTGCCGGCTGCCTGCTTACCGGAACTGAGAAGGCCCGTCCTATTTTGTCTGCCAGTTCCTCGTACTCGTGATTTCCCGTTAGACGAGACAGTCGAAGAAGGTTCAACATAGCCACGGAGTTCCCTGACGGCACAGCTCCGTCGTAGATCTCCTTATGTCGAACCAGCAACCGCTCTCCGTCGTCCGGGGTGAAATAAAAACCTCCCGACTCATTGTCCCAGAAGTGATCGATCATTGCTCTGATCAGATCCAGAGCGGCTTGAAGATACTGTGTATCGAAGACTGCCTCATAGAGCTCAATGAGGCCCCAGATCATGAAAGAATAGTCGTCGAGGTTGGCCTGGATTCCTGGGCCATCCCGGTAACGGTGAAGCAGCCTTCCGTCTGGCCCTCGCATCTTGGCAAGGATGAAATCCGCTGCCCTTCTTGCAGCCAGGGAATAGTCCTGATCGCCCGGCGTTTGGCCTGGCGCCGGCTGGCCCAGCACCTGAGCTGCTTTAGCAAAGGCTGCAATCATAAGCCCGTTCCAGTCGGTCAATATCTTGTCGTCCTTGTAGGGACGGACGCGTTTTTCCCTTGCAGCAAAGAGCTTCGCTCTGATCCCGCTCAATCTTTCTCGGATCTCTTTTTCCGGTATTCCATAGACAGAAGCGGCGTCCTCCAAGGAGGACCTCATTGCCAGGATGTTCATTCCCCTCTCAATCTCNNAGGGCCTTCAACTCCGCTACGGACCAGAGATAGAACTTGCCCTCGACTCCTTCGCTATCGGCATCCTCCGCTGAATAAAAGCCTCCATCTTCGGAGGTCATGTCCCTTTGCACGTAAGCCAGGATCTCGCGAGCTGTATTGGCATACTCGACTTTATGCGTGGCCTGATAGGCCTCCGAGTANNGTAGAGTACCTGTGGAAACCAAAGCCAACTTGGTCGTAGACCCCGCCCATCCGCATAGCCTGCAGAGTAGTCTCGACCATGTCCAGGGCGTTAGCGTCGTTGTTCCGTTTCCAGTAACGCAGCAGGAACAGGTGGTTATGGGGCGTCGGAAACTTGGGTGCAGAGCCGAAGCCGCCGTTCTGGAGGTCGAATTGCTGGCAAAGACCTTCGTATGCCATTGTCAAGGCGGATTCGTCCAGGGCCGTTCCTGCTTCGGGAGTACGGATTTGATTCAAATTGACAGAGATCTTCTCGGCTGAGTCCAGCAGCCTAGCCCTATCGTTGGTCCAGAGATCTCTTATGCGAGGTATAAGCTCCAGAAGCCCTGAAGAGCCGAATCGGCCTTCTTTAGGGATATAAGTGGCTGCAAAGAAGGGTTTCTTGTCAGGCGTCATTATTATCGTGAGAGGCCAGCCACCCCGCCCGGTCATCATCTGGCAGGCGGTCATGTAGATCTGATCTATGTCAGGGCGCTCTTCCCTGTCAACCTTTATAGGAACAAAAGCATCGTTGATCAGTTTGGCTATCTGTGGGTCCTCGAAGGATTCGTGAGCCATGACGTGGCACCAGTGGCAGGTGGAATAGCCGATGGAGAGAAAGACAGGCTTATCCTCCTG
>PMNG01000020.1:0-271 GCA_003162615.1 Methanothrix sp.
TACTAATGCCTGGAGATACGGCGGTTCTCTCTATATACTTACAAAATGGTGCGGCTCAGTACGGTGCAGGCTCGGAAACTCTTGCGGGAACTCTATCCACCCCCATAAATGGGACCATCTTGAGAGGAACGAACGAGATATCAGTCATCAGCCCGGATTACAAGGACATCGGAATGATTGGGCCAACCGATAATGTCACTCTTTATTACAAGATCAAGGCTGCAGACAACATCTCTAACGCTAACGGTACTTACTTCATGGATTTTGGGGT
>PMNG01000020.1:429-2770 GCA_003162615.1 Methanothrix sp.
CCCAAAGACACCTCCAGGCAGAATGGCTATTTGTTGCCAGCGGGCGCTGTTGTCCTGATCCTGTTGGTGGCAGGCAGTTACCTGTATCGACGCAAGAAGATGTCAAATAAGCCGGTGTAGAATGATCCCAGATCTTCCTAAGATAGGAGGCCCTAAATGAAGCTACCTGATATGCTTGAGTTCATAGCTGTCGGTTTTAAAGCCGACAAGTTCAAGACCCTCATGTCATCCTTAGGAATAATCATCGGCGTCATGGCCATAGTGGTTATGCTGTCTGTAGGAGAGGGATTGTACTCTGGCGTGTCCTCGCGGTTCAGCACACTCAACCTGGACGTAATTCGCGTGATTCCGGGCACGTTCAACTTTGGCCCTAGCGCCCAGCCAAGCTTTAGAACTCCCCAAGAGCCTGCCAAGTTCACCGATAAAGACACTAAAGCCATCGAGAACGTTGTAGGAGTCAAGAATGTTGCACCCGAAACATCGGCCAATGTAGTGATCCGTTTCCGGGATAAGAACGCCTCCGCCAGTCTCACTGGAGTAGACCCCAAGAAGGAAATTGATCTCAATAGCAAGATTGCACTGGGTCGATTCCTGACCGACTCGGATTACAAATCGATTGTTATAGGCAGCGGGATTTCAAACGGACTCTTCAGGATGGACATCACTCCCGGAAACAAGATACGGCTGTACTATCAGGACCACTACATGGACTTCAAGGTGGTAGGAGTCCTTCAGGATCAGCAGCAGACGTCCTTTGGAGGTCCAGGCAACAATCAGAACACCCAGATGTACATAACTCACAAGGCCATGAAAGAACTCTTGAATAGGGATAATTACTATTACGGGTCTTTCCAGGTGACCGTTGAGGATCCTGCTCAAATAGATGACGTTATCGCCAGGATCAAAACTAATCTCCAGAGATACCACAAGAACGAGGCCTATGATGCGACCACCGCCCAGGATTTGCTCTCATCGCTGTTGAGCATACTGACCATGATCAAGTATGCCTTGGGCGGCATAGGTGCCATCTCTCTGGTCGTTGGAGGGATAGGGATCGCCAACGTCATGATGCTCACGGTGAAGGAACGGATTCGTGAAATCGGAGTCATGAAGGCGCTAGGTGCGACTATGCGGGATATCAGGGTTCAGTACCTGCTTGAGGCGGGAGTCCTGGGCGTAGTAAGCAGCCTCATAGGCATAACTCTGGGAGTGACCGTTTCCTTCGCCATAGGATCACTGGCTGGATTACCCTCGGCTATAACGCCGCAGTCTATCATGATAGGACTGCTTTTCGGATCGGTGACGACTGTCATAGCAGGCGTCTACCCGGCAAACAAGGCTGCAAAGTTGGACCCAATTGAGGCACTGAGGGCAGAATAAACATCGATATCGGAGATTCAAGTATGAACAAGGATAGCGAAAATTGGCAAGGATATGGATGGACTGCACTATCAGTCACTACGATAGGCACTTTTCTCGTTTCTGTCCAGGAGACTGCGTTGCTCATCGCACTACCTGATATCTTGACCCATTTGCAGACCGACTTCCTAACCATAATGTGGGCGATCCTGAGCTTCATGCTGGTCACCACGGCACTTGTACCTGTGGTTGGCCGTCTAGCTGACATGTTCGGGCGCAAGAACCTATACAATGCAGGCTTTGCCATCTTCACTCTGGGATCTCTTCTCTGTGCCCTATCTCGACCCCAGTTCCATGGCTGGGATTTTGTGCTCTCTCGCATTGTCCAGGGCGTTGGCGGTGCAATGCTCTTCGGAAATGGTGCGGCCATAGTGACAGATGCCTTCCGTAAAGGCAGGATTGGACTGGGCCTGGGCGTGAACCAGATCGCTTTGGCTGCTGGCTTCATGCTAGGGCCTGTAGTAGGCGGGATCTTGACCGCCATCTCCTGGCAATGGGTGTTCCTCGTGAATGTTCCCTTGGGCATTGCCGGTACTATTTGGGGAATATT
The DNA here is from genome assembly GCA_003162615.1 of Methanothrix sp. Lineage (GTDB taxonomy): Archaea > Halobacteriota > Methanosarcinia > Methanotrichales > Methanotrichaceae > Fen-7. The sequence goes on from PMNG01000020.1 coordinate 2,399, forward strand.
CAGACTACGCGAGCCGATCTCTTTGCCCACAAAACAGCACTTTGATTGGCTAGGCAGTTTGACCTTCGTCTTTGGCCTTGGGTCGCTTCTCCTGGCAGTCTCCCTGATCGCCTTCCCGCTGATAAGCACCAACTACGTTTATGCCTTGTTTGTTTGCGCTATTCTTGCCCTAACTGCATTCTTTGTTGTGGAGAGACGGGTTGATCAGCCTATGATGGACTTCAAGCTCTTCAAAAACAGGCTATTCGCCCACGCCTGTGCAGCCAATGCCTTAAACGGGCTTGCCAGAGGAGCGGTGCTATTTGTTCTGATCTTTTTCCTTCAGGGACCTTACGGCCAAGATCCTCTAAGGGCAGGAATAATGATGGCCCC
>PMNG01000037.1 GCA_003162615.1 Methanothrix sp.
TGTTTTGCCATAGACATCTAATACGATGTCTTTAAATATAAACCTTTTGGTATTAATAATTCAAAGTACTATAAAATACATAAGCTTAAACATTAAGATACCATGGCGAAATTCAGAATGTATATGCGCGTATTCTTGTGTAACCGATAATATCCGTTACGTCTTATAACTATCAATTTGAGGGACCACCAGAACGACCAAGAAATTAGAATTGTTTAACAGTATAAAAATTTAAAACTATGAAACGATCGCTTAGCGAGTACCACAATATCTTCCAATTGCTCTTTCAAAGAGAACTATTTTAATGCTATACTAATCAAAATTTTGTTTCAATCTTTATTAGCGATACCATACCGCACGCAGTAACACATTTCTTATGTAACTTGATTGGTTCTATTCTTATCTAAGTTACATAAGAAAGTGACAGCGAGCCCGTAGAGTTTTATTTTTTATTAAATATTTCGCGACATAGATCCAAACCGGTATTGGTCAGCTCGTAGGTCATTTCTCCTCTGGTTGGATGTTGCCGAACATACCCACGAGCTATCAATGAAAGTAACGCCTTTTCAGCCGCTTTTACCTGGTGTTTATCATGTTGGAATTTCTTCATAAAATAGGNNAAAGGCAGTATGCTAGTAAATACTAGCATATAATAGGATATCATAGGATAATCTCATGAGCGCCACAACTATCAAGTCTGCTATTGCCGCCGTGGAAGATAAGGGAATCGAGACAGACCTGGAGCTCTACGAAGTTGTAGATAAGCAGCCGGGTGAAAGCGTCTATTCCCTGGCAAAGGCTATGGGTTGGAGCAACGGCAAGACATATGCTGCAGCCAGGCGGCTTGAGCGTGCCGGGATGGTTCACATTGAAAAGGCAGAGCGAAATGGCCGTTACGTGCTCATTATCAAGCCAAAGACCTGGGAAGAGTATTACACGCCTGAAGAGCTGGCGGAAATTCGGCAGCCCGAGTTTATGGATGAGGTTGAGGCCATCGTGAAAAGGGCTCAACAATCCTAATTAAAATGATGGTTGGTGCGGAGGCTCAGGTTCCCTAAATAAGAGGATATATGGGGCCTTCGAGGCAAGATTTGCAGATTAAGAGGTCTGTAAGTTTCTAGATTAGTTGATATACAGATTGGGCAGCTCCTAGAAGGCCCCCCAATGGTCAATCTGATTTTAAACTATTTAAATTTAATTAAATGTGCATTAATGCATTTTGAGCTTGAAATAGCTTAATATCAATATGCACAATCAGAGGTCACTTCAAGGATTCGGCCGTTTCTCTGAGCATCTCCATCATGCTCTTGGCGGCCGGCTTCTTCGGCTTCTCCTCCACCACCTGCGCAACCTCTCCTTTCATCTTGGATGTAATCAGGCCTCAATCCTTCCCTTGTAGCCATCATGGTACAATCTGAGGTCCAGGTCAATAGTCATCTTATCCACAATCTCGGTCATCATGGACAGCTCCGCCTCGCCAGCCTCGGGCAGATCCTTTAGCTCTGCAAAATGCGACGGTTCCCTCACCTCATCGGGATAACGCAGGGTCGTGGCCACTACTGCGTTCTGGTAGTAATGGATCAGGACGACCCTCTCCCTGGTGCTCATGGTCACTTTCTCTGCTCTCAGGATCAAAACTCTTTGTAGATCCACCCAAGTATAAGCGTAAATGCGGGAAACCAACGCTTGTGGTTAGCTTTTCAATATCCCTGTTCGTACTTGAGAGGATGCTTGGTGCTCTCTTCTTTGTCTTATTATTCCTTGCCATCAGCAGAACGATACTAAGATGATTTTCGTTCCCTAGTCATGGACGAGCGGGGGTCTCATCCCCCGCACGTGAACATCGGTAGCGGTGAATCTTCATAGCGGTTCTTACTAGTAAAAGTTCCAATAGGTACTAATCAGAAATTAACATCTATCAGATAATAGCTCCAAAGAGCGAAACCAAACGCGTATTTGCCGCTAGAAAGAAATTATTCGCTGTTGACCCGCGCTCGCTAACTCGATCTGCTATCTCGACGTATAGCTTATATTGCTCCATTAACTGCAATTTTTATGGGGGTAAGGACTAAATTATTTTCGTCATACATCAACCCTGCCATAGATTGCACGTTCTCATGGTGCCATTTGGCGTCGACTATATCTTGCATATTGACGTTGTTACTAAAACTGCTATGTATTTCAGCGTGGTCTACGTTTGAGTCAGTTTGTAATCCAGATTCCAACTCTACCGATTGACCGTTCAAACAAACTCCCATATTCGAATATGATATGCCAGAACCGCTATTTTCTACTAGTTTGGAGATATCCATATGGGAATAATGAGTGCTTGCACCCATCATTGCCTTGGTGTCTTCTCTAAAGATTCCTTTGCTGGGACCTATTTGGACCGTCATATACCCTGCAGAGGATTCACCACCAAGTAGGTATTCCCCGTGAGCGATGGTGTTCCCAAACATGGCAGTGGAATCACGGAAGCTATTTCCTGCGTTATTAACCATTGATATACTAACGGTGACTGCATTGGTTGTCTCTATCCCTATTATTAATATTATTATTGCTATTAGAATTTTTATCATATGTCCTCAGATAAAAAGAAAAAAGTATAGAGGATTTACCTCTATTGCCCGACATTGAACTGGATTGGGTACACCTGATATTGTACCATGTTGTTGATATTCCAGACACCGTTATCGGTTCCGTCAGACTTCCAGCCGCGTGTGTCCTGCCAATTGAACTGCCTATATGCTTGGCTTTCGCTAGTTCCAGGCGTTCCAGGTATGACAACATCGGTGTAGCTAGTCGGTACAGCGTATACATTTCCAGCGGAGTCAAAGCCCTGTGCATGGATGTAATCATCCTGCGAAGACAAGATCTGGCTAAATACTTGTCTAGAGCCATCATTGGCTATACCGGAAAGTGCTCCGTTCGTTACTGTTGGAGTTCCGGCTGATCCGCCCATTGTGTAGTGCATTATGTCATACCGCTCGTCTATGGCGGCTTGAGGTATGTTTCCGGTTGCATCAAATGTCGGCACTGTGGTAGTACCAACCGCACCAACCGTGATGTCGCTGTCTATCGTCTCGCCTACTAATGGGTCCACAGTTTGCCCGTTCTTAAAGAAGTTCATCTGAACGGTTTCATGGCTTTTCTCTTCGGGGCATCCGAAAGCAACGTCTAGCGTTTTGAACATTGAAGTCGAGTCCATTGTTCCCGCGTTGGCCGTTGATTGATGTGACCAACTGTTCCATCCGGTCAGGGTCGCTGTGTCCGAGTACGCGAAGTTTCCAGGACGGTTGATCTGCTCAGAGAACTGGATGTCTCCGGGTGTGATCGCTGGTATGTCGCACGCGCTACTGATTCCTGCTATAGCCAAAAGGCTTATAGCCAAAGCTACCATTATTTCTATTGCTTTCATGTACAAGCCTCCAGGCGGGGAGTCTACAGCTCCCACCCTGGCGTAATCACTTAATTGTGGTGATTATTATTGTATTAATTAGATTCAGATTTGAAATTGTTCTGCGGTTAATTTCTCTCCTTATGTTCTGCTTCATCGCGAATTTCCTGAGATTGAATCGTGTTCTCAGATATTTCCTGACGCTCTTGGGTCACTCCAGATGCGTGGCTCACAATCACGAAAGCACGCAAATCAGTGCGGCAAGCAAGTATTGTACAATCTGACTCAACCTCATTAATTGCAGATAGGTGCTCAGGATAATATATGGCCGCCGGAAAAAATTATTCTAAGTGTTTAGTAGAATTTACGCTTCTGCATAAGTGATACGAATTCAGAATCCTGACAATATACGTGATTAAAGAAGATATAATTTGCTGATTTCTCCATTTCATAGTCCAACTGGGCAGACTGGTCTATGGTATGGCTAAGAAAAGCAACTCGGATATAATGGATCGCCTTTACTTTGCACATATCCTGTATGCATTTGTATATACTTAATTTATATAACAAAAAGACCGCTAACAGGCCCGCAAATATTATTATAAATACTCTTCTGCCCTCGTAAAGGTACCTTTGCGCTATAGGTTCTATAGCGCGTTCTGATTCTAGCAGATGCTGCTTTTTCGGTAACGGGCAATTGTCGATAAATCGTTCCACAAGGTAGCGGAATGGCTAGTTTGCCATAGTCGAGTTTATGGCTATTCAGCCTAAAAGAGAAAATGGGCTGGCAGAAGTGCGGGTTATATGCACTCACTGTGCTTCAACTCTTCATAATCCAGATAGATCTCTGTTTTAACAGAGGGCTCTGACCTTGAGTCCGATAGTAAAAGACGTGCGACCTTCTGAGGCTATGCAGAGCTCAACTCCTTAAGCCTCTGGATGGCGTCAATTTTCTGAGCCGACTCCTGTTTCTTCTCTGCCTCGCTTGTTTAAGAAAAATTCCAAATTTGATAATATTATTACAATAAAGTTAATGTTAAATATATCAAAAGCAAAGTAATGTTTTGAAGGGTAAACAAAACGTAACCTTGAGACAACTCAGTTCACTCAATCCAAACAAACCTAGGTACCCAGATGCTAAAGAATCGGTAACAGTTTAAAATTTTTTCCCCCCATTATTTCCAATGGAATATTTTGGTAATGTGCCAAGTGGAAAACGAATTCTCGGGATCTAGCGGCCCGGTTCCACTGGAAATAGAATAATTAAAAGGTAGAAAAAAAGCGTTAGGTTTGTTATCCATTGCATGTCGGGGATCTAAGAGAAACAGGAAATCAAGCAAATAAAATATATAATACAACTATTATCTATATGGAGAACCACCCAAGTACGATTCGTAACAATGCACTGAGAATCTTGAAGGGCAGAATATAGGAGGAGGGCGAAAAGATCTAAGGAGGGACTATCTTCTCGCCAACCAATTTGATACTAGATCTTACTTCTATATCTATTTTTTGTTTTTAATTAAGTAATTAAAGTAGGGTTAAATTTATGGAACGCACAGAAAATCTAAACCGTGGCGAGGGCTAAGTATTTGGATAGTAAACGCTCAATCCTCTACCTAGACCTTCCGAAACGGTTTAATTATACCCCAATCTCCCTACAATGCTACTCCCATTCCATCTCGAGTTCTCATCCCTTCAAGTACCATTATTTATTCATCCTATAAGTATCTTTTTATAGTAATAGTATAACGACTTGAAGATGTCGTTCATTGAAGGATTGCTTATGCTTTCACTTTCGCCCCGTGTTCTTTGTCCTAATATCCGTTGGGCATCCTATACCAGATCATGGACTTCGAACTACTCCCAACGGTCTCCCTCAGATCAAGGTCCTTCAACGTCCTGCAGGCTCCAAGAGAGATGTTCATCAAGGCCATCAACCAGAACCTAAACATACAGCGTTACAAGGTTCTCTACATCTGTGGCAATTACTCCGGCATTCTCAGCAAGCTTGATCGCCGGTTCCAGGTCCTGGAGATCCGTCGGGCATTTACGCTCTTCCAGCTCATGACTGTCCTTGAAGAAGCCCGGCATTCACTCATCCTGATTGAGCACGATCCGACGATCTACGAAGATGCCGCCGAGATGGTTGATTACATCTCACGATCCTTGAGCGATGCAGCCAAAGAGGCGGCTGTGCTGCTATACTCACCAGGGTCGGATCCCTTCTTAGAGGATCTGGCCAGAAATGCCGATAGAGTGTGGTATTTCGATGAAGGGCCGAGAGCATCACCAAGGCTTGTAGCAAAGGCATTTCCGAAAGCGGAAAAAAGCCAGACCACTCTAGAGGCTTTCACATGATCAGGTGGTCATGGAAACAAGAAGCCAGGACCTTTGAACCAAGGCGGATGATCAATCCCAGGCTCTTGGAGCTACAGACAGCCAAACAGATTCTTGAAGAGGTCTTCCATGCTCGACCTTCTGATGTGGAGGACATGATCCTCAGAAGGCTTGAGGAAAAGACCTGGAGCAAGGAGAGTTGGCAAGAAGAGGGCGATTTATGGCCGTCAAGCTTCCGCGTGGAGGAGTAGCATGGGTCGAAGCTTCGAGAGCGTTAGGATGGGTGCTAAGGAGATCTCAGCCAGGTGGTTGAAAACTTCAAAAGCTCTGAAGAAGGAGGACCAGATCTACGGGCAGAAGGTGGCCGAAATGGCCAAGATGCACTCTAGCGAGGCATTCTATGCCCTAGATGATCCGCTGGAGGCAGCGGTCTTCTCAGTGCTGGTAGAAGTGATGAAGGAGCTTGCCGAGGCCGAGAACAAGGCTGGCAAGAAAATAGACTAATCGGGGTCGCCTTTTATTCTATTAGTTCTGGTGCTCCTCAACTATCTTGATCTCCTCTTCAGTCAGCCCATATAGCTCGTAAACTAGCAGGTTGATCTGCTCATCCTTGGTCTCGATCTGGCGTTGGAATCGTGTTTGCTCCTGGCTGGTCTTGGCTTCTGCAAGCTGTTTGTTAAGAGAAAGCATACTGTCCACTAGGGAGACCATGCGTTCGTGGTGGACCACATCCTCTGGGAGGGATGAGTCGATGGTATGGATGGGAATTTTGCTCAAGTAGTCGAATATCAATTGATAACCGTTCTGGATTTGAGTGCAGTAATTGGAGATCATAAACCATCCCAGCTTAGAATTAAGGATGCCCAAGAGATATTTATCAGATCTGGGAATGATCCAAACGGCGTTATTTGCGTAGGTTCCACCAGCATCAAAGGTGAAAGCCGGTCGGACTTGAAATACTAGATACATTAACTTAGGGGCTTCAAACTCATCATAGTAATCACAGGTACGAAGCTCCCACCAGTAGTCTCCCTTATCATATCGCAGCAGCTTCCTTGAAGGGTAGTAGGTGGTTAGCTATTGCTGGATAAATGCTCTTAAGCCAATCCCAAGCGTTTCGAACACCACCGGATTGTTCATGAGTCCAACCTTTTGGCATCAAAATTATATATTTGGCAGTGTTCGCTTGTTGGTATCGCTTAACATCTCTCCCTGCCATAAAGGGTCTTATTAGTTCTGAACTCTTCGGATCCTCTCGAATCAATTTCTCTCGTTCGTTGGTATCGATAACGAACGCCTCATTTAGCCCAGTCTTGATGCCATAATGTATCTTCATGTCAACATATTCGCCTAGTGACACGCCGTTTGTGTTTATCTTTCCCAGCAAAGCCTGCGTCCGTTCATCGGAAAGTGACCAGCCCTTATCATCGAGGGCTGACTGATTCACGTTGTAATGGTTCTCCTCGACGTAATCGCCCAGGCTCTGAAAGTCCAAGGTCTTTAGCTGGGTTACCTCGAAGCTTGTCCGTGGTACACTCTTGGTAATGCGAATTATACATGGATATGTGGTGGATCCCTCGAACACTTGTAGATCTCCGAAGTCTATAATCTCCTCAATGCACTGCTCTTTCAGCCAGGAACGTAGGGGTAATCCGTAGTTTGCCCTCATCCACTTGTTAGCCACGATGTAGGAGAAGATACCACCTTCCTGAAGGAGAGATACACCACGTTCTATAAAGTAAGAGTAGAGGTCTGCAGTGCCTTGGTAGACCTTATAATGCTTCTGAAAATAGCCCTTGAACTTTCCTAGCATCTCTTGCCTTACGTAAGGTGGATTGCCTATAATCACGCTGAACCCACCGTTCTGGAAGATCTCTGGAAACTCTCTCTCCCAGTCGAAGGGATTGATTTGGTCTATCGTCTCCTGCGCTAGGTTTGGATTGTCCTCTAGGATGTCCCAACCGATCAGAGAGTTTCCACACATGATATTGCTATCCAAATCCGGTAAAGCCCTATCATCGGAGAATCGCAACAGCGTTTCAATGGTTTCTTGGCCCTCCAGAACCTTCAGCAGAAGTGAAAGCTTTGTAACCTCTACTGCGTGTGGATCTATATCTACACCGTAGATGTTGTTCAGAAGGATTCGCTTCCTCTCCTCAATGGTAAGCTTCCAAACATTACCCGGACCCTTATAAATCGGCAGGACTGAAACTTGGCGGTGTCTTCTCTTTCTGCCGTTTCCCCTTCCACTATTGGGTGCCTCCGAGGCGCAGTCAGCCGGAAGAAGTTTTTGGATGATTGGAGACGTTTCGGGTTCTCCAGCCTCTAAAAATGGAACGAGAGCTTTCAAGTACCATCCTAAATGCCAGTCGAGGAGATACTTGTAGGCCGCAAGTGAGCGGTTTATCATCTATATGGAGATCCAGTGTAAATAGATCTGGTTTGGCTCGATCTGGTTCCGATGTGAAGTGGAAAAGGCCAGAGTTGTAGCGCATATCGGCGTGTTTGAAGAGGTCGCCGAGCCTGGCATAAATTGCTTCTCCTTCTGAGATGGCCTTAAGTTGCTCGTACTTCTCGATATCTCTGTCTTCGCATATTCGAAGGAATATGATCCTATCGATGGTACTCTGAACGGCAATATTTAGGTCTTCGGCACTTAGTGCCAGGTTCCTGACGGCCATATTTCGAGCCAAAGATTCGCGCCAAGTGGAGATTTCATCCAAAAAGACTTTATTAACCCTTTGAGTGCCGCGTACTTTCCCTATATCCCGGGATATCTTATCGATAGAGCCATTACGTACGGCATCTTTGGAGAAGATGCTTGCAATCTCGTCCCAGCGATCGAGATAGTCTTTATATGTAAAGTAATGGATGCGACCCATGGCCGGGTCATCTGTCTTTTGGGGCTTGAATCGGCAGTTGTAGACTGCAAACTCTTCGAAATCGGTGAGGACGGACAGAGCGAGATCTGCGTTCCAACCGTAGGTACGGAGCTGAATGGCCGGAGCTGGGTCGTCGGCTAAGTTGACAGAAGGTTTTTTGGTCTCGACGAAAAACTTGTAGCTCCCGCCTAACCCAAATGCATAGTCTGGGAATTTTGTGGTGTGTCCGATCTTTAATGCCACCTCGACGGTCGTGTCTCTATTTGCCTCAGAAAGGCTTTGTGCGTTAGTTAAATCCCATCCGAGAGCTTTGAAAAAAGGGTCTACAAAATCATTTCTGACTTGTGCCTCGTTGTACTGAGGCGACTTATAGGTTGCTGAGTAGCTATCGAACCTATTTACCAGATCTGCTATCACCATTGGCGCTTTCAAGCTCATCCCTGTGGCTTCATTCATCGCTCTGACGAAAAAGTTTGTGGCTCTCACTCAGAAAGTGAAGAGAGATTGGCCTTAAATATCGTTTATCCGACAACATTGCAGTTCGTACATAGCGAAAATACTCAAAAAGGAAGGATAGTGAGTCTCCGTCGGCTTTATGGGCAACATATCGCTTTTGGCCTGATGCTTCGCTGGTCTTCTGGATTCCCGATATACAATAAAACCTTATATTGCTTCCCAACAGTCTACAGCTCCGACGAGAGTTATCAGATAGGAGGGACAAGGTGGTATCACTTACCGTTTATGACGGTGCTATGGGGATTGGTGGAAACAAACTCTATCTTGAAGAGAACGGCAACGGGGTCTTTCTAGACTTCGGCAAGAACTTCGGGAAATATGGCGTTTTCTACGAAGAGTTTCTGAAGAATAGAGATACTCGTGGCATCCATGACCTCATTTATCTCGACCTCTTGCCCAAGCTCAACATCTACCGACCGGACCTCATCCCCTCCGACCTGCCGATAAGCCAATACCCTTCGCTCAACGTGGCCGCCGTCCTGCTCAGCCACGCCCACATGGATCACTGTGGGAACATAGGCATGTTACGAGAAGACATCCCCATTGTAGCCTCACCTGAAAGCATAGTCATCATGAAGGGTATGCAGGATGCTGGCGTCTCGTCCCTTGAGACTGACAACGCCTATTTCTCTCCCCGGCAACCTACAGACGATAAGGGCCTTTACCTGTCGTCTGTGGCCGGCATGAACTACCATGGGAGAAACTTCTGTTGCACGGAGAAGCCCTCTGAAGCTCTGACATCATTTCTTTCCCGAAAGCCAGGACAGGATGGGAAGAGAGCCAAGAAGCTGGATCCTGGTCAATGCGGCTGTTACGACAACGCCGCTTTCCCATTCGAAATCTCTGCCCATCCGGTGGACCACTCCATATTCGGGGCAACAGCCTACATACTGAGGGGTGAAACCACTGCGGCCTACACTGGTGACCTACGCCTACACGGTAAGAACGGACAATCTACCCGAGATTTTGTCAGCCGGGCCAAGGATGCTTCGGTGCTGATTACTGAAGGAACAAGAGCTGGTCCTTCTGATGAAGAGAAGACCTCGGAGCAGTCCGTCTGCGAGACCTGCAGGGAGAGTGTTGAGTCCTCAGCTGGCTTGGTCATCGCCGACTTCTCTCCTCGGAACTTCGAGAGGCTGGAATCTTTCCAGGAGATAGCCCAGAAGACCGGCAGAGAGCTGGTCGCCATGGCCAAGGACGTCTACATGCTGCATAGCCTTCAGTGTATCAGCGGATCGTGCACGACCGAGGGACTAAGAATCTACGACGAGATCATGGATAAGTCTAAGAGAAAGTGGGAACAAGAGATTGTTCGGTCTCTTTATGACGATCGATATGTCGATCATAAAGCAATCCGGGAAAGCCCAGAGAATTACATCCTTTGCTTCTCCTTCTTTGATATGAAGCATCTGCTGGACATAAAGCCGGAAGGCGGGACCTACATCTATTCGGGCTGTGAGGCTTTTAACGAGGAGATGGAGATCGACTTCCATAGGCTCTGGCACTGGCTGAGACGCTTCAATATCAATCCGAGTGGCTTTTCGCTGGACGAGAACGAGGCTCTATGTTTTGATAAAAGCTATCACGCCTCCGGTCATGCTCCAGGAGAGGACATCACCTGGGTCATTGATCAGATCGACCCTGACTACATTGTACCCATTCATACCGAGGCTAGGGACTGGTTTGCTAAGAGCTTTGAGAACGTAATCCTAGTCGATGAAGGAAGACCGTATGAATTCTGAAATGGCATTCAAAGGCAATACTACTTCCTGATGGCAACAAAAACTTAGCAGTTTATCAAGTAAGTCTTGGCCGTCGTAGAATCATCAAGGAGAGAGGGTGGGGTCCGGGGAGGGGGAGAGGAGGCTAGCATTCTTGATCCGCTTCCCATTCATGCTAAACGATAGTTAGATCGCCTTATGTGTCCTTATTTCATTACCTGTACACATAAGTCTAGGACAGGCAATCGGTATCTAAAGAGGCTTTACCAAGTTCCGATAAGTTGAAAAATGCCAGTATAATTGATATTAATTCATTAAGTTGGTATGAGCCAGATGATGAGCATCTTGGAGGTAAGAACCATTCTTTTGCTAATTCGACGTTATGTATCTTATTGATACTTTCTTTTATGTAAGGATGGTTGCTGATAATTTAATTCCAGCAAAAGTACTTATTCTTATACGCAGTAATGGCTTATTATGGCAGGAGTTCTTGANNCTGGCCGAGGTCTTTAGGGTCAGGGTATCGGACGTAGAGGAGATGATTCAGAATCGATACGATGAGGTCTGCTATGTCAAACCTGGTTACGAGGAAACAGAGCAATGGCCCCGAGAGTTGGTGCTAGAATAGGGCCATCTCTTTCTTATTTCTGGTTTTCCTGCAGCATTACCTGGGCGTCCCCATGCATGCTGATTAGCTTCTTTGTGATAGGATGATTCGAGCCGTACTCCTGCTCAGATAGCCCCTTGATTCGCCAGATCTCGGATAGAAGCTTGCCAATCTCCTTCTTTATGTAATTGCGATTCTGCTCAGTCATGGTTCATTCCCTAAACCCATCCTCGCATTTTACCTTTTTCGTTCTCTAAAGCCTATCTCGAGAGGACGTCTTTATCTATACTGGGAGGACAACGCCTCGGATACGTCCAAAAGGCTCGGTATCGCTCGCAGTTTCGACACCTCCGAAAAAGCTAACTTCCTACGGGTCTTTACTCATGATACGTGAGTCGTGTGTCATGTGTCATGACTCATGAGTCATGAGTCACGAGGAGTATCATGAGGCTCATATCGATTTGCAATCATAAGGGAGGATGTGGTAAGAGTGCGACCGCTACCAATTTAGCGGCCTGCCTGGCAATGAAAGGCAAACATGTTCTTTTGATAGATTTAGATCCGCAATGTACTGCCACAGATGCCATGGGGCTGGACGTGGATAACCTGGGGAGACAGATGTACGATGTCATGGTCAAGGAGGCAAACCTCAAAGACGTCGTTCGCTCGACTGAGGTTCGTGGGCTGGACATAGCTCCCTGTAACATGGATCTGAAGGTAGCCGAGAAGCAAATTGAAAGTCAAGAAGGTAACGAGTACATCTTGAAGGAGCAAATGGCTTCTCTGGACGGCTTTGATTTTGTCATAATGGATACACCCCCCAACATCGGCCCATTAACTCTCAACAGCATGGCAGTCGCCACCGAGCTGATAATCCCTATCCAGTGTGAATATTGCTCTCTCCGAGGGATGTCTCAGCTCATGAACGTTGCCGATATGGCCGAAGAGGCTCTTGGCAACCGGCCAAAACGACGCATTCTTCTTACCATGTACACACGAACTAACATCGGGAATCAAGTTGTTGAAGCAGTGCGATCTCATTATGGTGAAAAGGCATACCGCAGTGTTATCCCAAGAAACATCAAAGTAGCAGAAGGGCCAGCCCAAGGAAAACCTGTGGTTGTCTATGCTCCCGACTCGACTGGTTCTGTCGCATACCAAGCCCTTGCAGTGGAGGTGTTGAAAGATGAGTGATAAGCCGATCCCAGATTCCCGGATGGGAGGGCTGTTTTCCAAAAAGAAAGACTCAGGAGTCATGAGTCATGAATCACGAGTCATGAAACCTGAAGAAGAAAAACATGAGTCACGAATCATGAGTCACGAGTCCGGAGTCGTGAACAAGTCTCAGAATCAAGATACCGATATCGAGACTCACGAATCACGAGTCATTATTCATGAGTCAGGATTCATGAATCAAGAATCATTACTCATGAAACATGAGTCCGGAATAGATCCACAAGCTTTGGACTTAGCAGTCGTTCAAGGATGCAAAGATCCGAGAATATCAGCATACTCGCCTCTTGTTATGAGCGTGCTACGGTATCTAAGGAAAACCACCCCGGAGTTCTCCATGTCCGAAGTAGCCAGCCGCTTGCTGGAGATTGCCGTGAAAGAGAGATACCCGGAGCTTTCTGAACAGGTGGAAAAGGCTCTTGCCAAGAAGTAACCCCGAAGACAATTCTGGAAATGGACATGACAACCAAAGAAATAGTTCAAAAAGCAGTGGTCCAAGAAATAAAGAATGGGTCAGAGAGACACGGCCCACAATTCATCCCAAAACTCAAAGACAAGAAGGTCATTATCCGCCTCGTCTCAGGTGGTCAGCCTGTCACCGGAACCATCGAAGGCTACAACCCACAAGAGATCCTCATCCAGACTGCCAAAGGGCAGCTGTTGGTCTTTAAACATGCCATCGCTACAATCGAGATCGTGGATGAACCAAAAGGATACAGGGCAGATA